>CAZVRH010000004.1:22724-55499 GCA_964629335.1 uncultured Woeseia sp. | reverse complement strand
AGTTTCATTGAATCTGTTGAAGAAGCATTAGGGAACGAAGCAGCGTTGGTCAAATCGTACGAGGGAAACCAAGGGATTCTCTATAAACTGAATCTTCAAGGGAACGACTACCTTATTAAAAGAGCAAATAAATCAAGTCCGTTTTTAGGCTACTTAAACCAAAGAACTCTCAATCAAGAATTTAAAATATATAAAAAACTTAAGGGAATTTATGGAATTCCTAAATGCTTCGGTATCACTCAAACAGGAGATTTGATTTTAGAATATATTGATGGGGAATCGTTTCGAGATAAACAATATGAATTAGCTAATGATGAATCCTTTTTTCAAGCATTTTTAGATCTAATTTTAAAAGTTCACAATGAAGATATAGCTCACGGTGACCTTAAGAGGAAGGATAATATCCTTGTTAACAAGAATAATGAACCCTTCTTAATCGATTTTGGAACTGCGATTTTGGTGAATGAAAATAATGGAAAAATAAAGAAATTGATTTTCCAATTCCTTAAAAAAACCGATTTAAATGCCTGGATCAAGCATAAATATAAAAGAAATTACAACAATATAAAAAAGGAAGACCAAAAATATTACTCGCCCACATTTATAGAGAAATGTTATCGATTGATTAGAAACATCTGGAGTTAACTGTAGAAAAAGAAAACAAATAGTTATACTATCTACCCAGCACTGATTTGAACCAGATTGCAGGTGCTTAAATACTGCTAAAGAGGTCAATCATAAGATTTATAAAAGACCTGTCTAGCAATAGCTACCAGGTTTTTATTGCTGATTAAGGAGTCATATATGATGTTAGAACCACCAATACTTTATTACTGGATTATACCCCTGATAATATGGTCAACCTGCTGGAAACTGGTTGCTCTTTGGAAAGCTGCAAGGAATAGACAACTAGCTTGGTTTCTGTGTTTAGCTATATTTAACACAGCCGGAATGCTCCCAATACTATACATCTACTTCTATCAGAAAGATAAGGCTGGCACCAATGTTTAATAGAAACGCTTTAATGAATTCTCTTAATAATTCATTGGTCGAGATTAGATTTTATAGCATGAATTCTGGAGAGGAAAAAAAGGTTATAGGAAGTCTTAATGAAAAGTTTCTAAATAACCATATGAAAATGAATCAAGATCACTCTAATGACTCTATTTTAATCTACAAACCAGAGAGTGGTCAGTGGGAAGATATTAGACTAGATTCCATAATCGATTGGGTTCTTATAAATGACCAACATCATTCATAAGTGAAATATATACTCGACAGTGCTATGGGTACTGAGCTCGCCAAAAGAGGTGTTGATGTGCCAGATTGGAAAAAATCAATATGGTCAGCTGATGCCTTAATTAATCATCCCCAAATAGTCAGAGAGATTCATGAAGACAATATTAAAATGGGATGCGACGTGATAACAACCAACAACTATTACGTTACTCCTAATATTCTGATGAGGGTCGGCAAGGAAACACGCGTTAAGGAATTAACACAAATATCCATAGATTTAGCAAAAGAGGCATCAAAAAATTCTGAGGTTTTAATAGGAGGATCTTACCCCCCTATTGAAACCAGCTTCAGGCCTGATCTAACACCTGAAGATGAAGTGATTAGCGAATTTTATTCTTCAATCGGCTCGATTATGGAAAACCAAGTTGACCTAATTATCTGCGAAACAATGAGCTCAATAAGAGAAGGGATGGTGGCGGCAAGAACCGCAATGGAATTTTCTGATCGAGTGTGGTTGAGTTGGACTACAAGAGGCCTGATTGGCGACACATTACCAAATGGAGACTTATTAATTGATGCCATTAATGAAGCTAAACAGCTTAATATTGAATGCCAACTGGTTAATTGCCAAGCTATGGATCTAGTAATCACTCAAATTGAAATTTTGAAGATGGCAGGGAATTTTGGAGTATTTGCAAACTCATCGGTATTAAAAGATCCCTTGAATGATTTAGGGAAAGACGTTGACCTGGATGTTAATCATCATGCTAACACTGCTAGCGTTTCAGCTAAAGAATACGCTGTGGAAGCGAAAAAGTGGATTGAAAATGGTGCCTATGTCATTGGCGGGTGCTGTTCTACTGGGCCAGAACATATTAGAGAAATTGCTAAATTAAAGTCGTTGGATAACTAATCAATTAATTCTTTTGCTTTTTCAACAATCGCTTTTGAACTAATACCAAAATAATTACGTAGAGCGTCTCTCGACTCACTGAGACCAAATCCATCCGTTCCCAGAGCAGAAAAAGTTCCTGGAAACAAATGGGCTAGGCTGTCTGGTAACAGGGTGACCCAATCGCCAACAGAAATAAAATGACCTTTCTCATTTTTGAGTATTGTTTCCAAATAAGAATCCCTACCCTCTTCAATTGATTCACGATAATCTTTATGCAATAAGTTATAACTTGTGACACTCCAGATATATGTGGGTATACCTTCTTTTTCCAATTCTTCCTGCGCTTGAATAACTTGTTGCATAATGCTGCCGCTTCCTAATAGGTGAATGGGATCTCCTGTAAAATTCTTTACTAAATCTTTGGATGCGCCTCTAAAGCAATACATTCCTTTTAGAATACTGTCTTCTGTGACATCTGCGATCGGTGGGTGAGTGTAGTTCTCATTGTACACAGTTATATAATAGAAAATATCTTCTTGCTCTTGATACATTCGACGTATTCCTTCTCGGACAATAACCGCTAATTCATAACCAAATGCAGGATCATAAGTCATCAAGTTGGGCACGACGGAAGCCAACACATGGGAATGGCCGTCTTGATGTTGAACACCTTCACCATTAAGCGTGGTTCGACCGGATGTTCCTCCTATTAAGAAGCCTCTGGTCATGGCATCGCCACAAGCCCAAATCATGTCGCCAACTCTTTGAAATCCAAAAATAGAATAAAAAATATAAAAAGGAATCATTGGCAACTCAAAGTGAGAGTATGCCGTACCTGCTGCCATGAATGAAGCCATAGCACCTGCCTCGCAAATTCCTTCTTGAAGGATTTGTCCGTCTTTCGCTTCTTTATAAGGTGAAATGGTGCCAGCATCCACAGGTTGGTAATTCTGGCCGTCATGAGAATAAATTCCTGCTTGTGAAAACAAACCGTCCATACCAAACGTTCTTGCTTCATCGGGAACAATAGGCACAATGTATTGACCTATTTCCTCATCCCTGAGCATTTTGGAAATCAAGCGAACAAGAACCAATGTGGTTGATATCGATCGGTCTATGCCATTAATGAAATCCTCAAATAATTCTTTTTCTGGTGCCTTGATTGACTTGCATTCATTAAATCTAATCGGCTGATACCCTCCAAGTTGTTTTCGTTGTGCATGCAAATACTGCATTTCTTTAGATTTGGAATCTGGAACAAAAAATTTAGCGGCCTTTCTCTCCTCATCTGATAAAGGAATTCCTAATCTCTCTGCTATCTCTATTCTTTCTTCATCGGACATGGTTTTCTTCTGATGAGCAATATTTCTGCCTTCTGAGCCTTCGCCTAGGCCATAGCCTTTCAAAGTTTTAACTAAAACAACGGTTGGCTTACCATCCGAATTAACCGCCTTTTCGAAAGCTGCGTATAGCTTCTTTCGATCAAAGCCTCCGCGTTTGATGTCTTTCAATTCATCATCACTCACGGTCGACATTATGGATTCAAGTTCTTTATTATTTTGGACCCAATGTGCTCGCTGGTCAGCGCCTGACGAAACTGAATACATCTGATATTCTCCATCAACAACCTCATCCATTCGTTGTTGCATAACCTCATTGCGGTCAATTGCAAATAAAGGATCCCATTCAGAACCCCAGATGACCTTTATGACGTTCCAACCAGAGCCTCTAAAAACAGCTTCAAGCTCCTGAATAATCTTTCCATTACCTCTAACAGGACCATCTAAACGTTGTAAATTACAATTCACAACAAAAATAAGGTTGTCTAATTGCTCTCTAGAGGCAATATTAATTGTGCCTATTGTTTCAGGTTCATCCATTTCTCCGTCACCCAAGAATGCCCATATTTTTCCTGGTGACTTGGTCAGTAAACCTCTATTTTCTAGATACTTAGCAAAACGAGCATAATAAATGGAATTCACACCATTAAGGCCCATAGAAGCACATGGGCTAGGCCATAACTCAGGGCGGCGTCTTGGATGAGGATAGGAAGGAAGCCCTCCGTCTTCTTGGAGTTCTCTTCTAAAATTTCCAATTTCTTCTATGGTAAGTCGGCCTTCTAAAAATGCCCTTGAGTATATTCCAGGCGAAGCATGAGCTTGGATATTCATCATGTCGCCTTGATAATCTTTTGTTCTGGATTTAATGAAATGATTAAGTGTTACTTCCATCATTGTTGCAGCAGAAGCATAAGTAGCAATATGGCCACCAAGATTCTCCCCTGTATCATAAGCTTGTAAAACCATGGCCATCGCATTCCAACGAATGATGTTTTCTATTTTATCTTCCAGTTCACGGTCACCTGGATAGCTGGATTGCTCTGAGAGAGGGATAGTGTTTCTATAGGGTGTATTTAATGTGGCTTCAGTTAAGGTAATCCCTTGACTCAAGGCAAAGTTTTGTAAGGACCTCAAAAGCTCTTTAACTTCTTTATTGCCGTAAATCTCCTTAACGGCTTCCAAAGATTCAAGCCATTCTCTGACTTCAATTTTCCACTCATCTTCGAAATTATTATTCAAAGAGTCGCTCATAGAAATGACTTCAGCCGTTTTTTTTGAATCACTCATCTTTTTTGGTTGGCATAATTAAATACTATCAAGTTAACTAAAATTTAACGAGACTACTGTACCATGAGAATTATAATTCTTATTTAGAAATGAGATAATATTTCTAATCGTAATGAAAAAGCTAAAAAATTAGTATGCCTGACTACAGATCAAAAACATCAACACATGGAAGAAACATGGCTGGAGCCCGAGCACTTTGGCGAGCT
Source organism: uncultured Woeseia sp. (assembly GCA_964629335.1). Taxonomy (GTDB): domain Bacteria; phylum Pseudomonadota; class Gammaproteobacteria; order Steroidobacterales; family UBA11654; genus CACPJA01. The sequence continues at coordinate 50,532 of CAZVRH010000004.1, read as the reverse complement.
ACAGGCATGAAGGAAGACGATTTTGGTAAACCAATTATTGCTATTGCTAATTCTTTCACTCAATTTGTTCCCGGTCATGTTCATTTAAAAGACCTTGGACAGATGGTGGCGAGGGAAATAGAAAAATCCAATGGAGTAGCAAAAGAATTCAGCACTATTGCAGTTGATGACGGTATAGCAATGGGTCATTCGGGTATGCTTTACAGTCTTCCCTCCAGAGAGCTTATAGCTGATTCAGTTGAATTCATGGTCAATGCTCACTGTGCTGATGCTTTGGTCTGCCTTTCCAATTGTGACAAGATCACGCCCGGAATGTTGATGGCATCAATGAGATTAAATATTCCGACGATTTTTGTTTCTGGGGGTCCAATGGAAGCCGGAAAAAGCAGGGTTAAAGGCAAGGAGAGAACTCTGGATTTAGTCGATGCCATGGTGTTATCGGCGGACGATTCAGTTTCGGATGAAGATGTTGCCAGTGTTGAACGATCTGCTTGTCCAACCTGCGGTTCGTGCTCAGGAATGTTTACAGCAAACTCCATGAACTGTTTGGTTGAAGCACTGGGATTAGGCCTTCCAGGCAATGGAAGTGTTTTAGCCACTCATATAGATAGAAAAGGCTTGTTTTTAAAAGCAGGCCAATTAATTGTAGAAATGACAAAAGCGTATTATGAAGAAGAGAATGAAGATGTCTTGCCAAGAAATATCGCAAATAAGGAATCATTTGAAAATGCCATGACTCTTGATATTGCTATGGGAGGATCTACAAATACTGTGCTTCATATATTAGCAGCAGCCAAAGAAGGAGGTATTGATTTTAATATCAATGACATCGATAGACTGTCTAGACGGGTTCCTAATTTATGTAAAGTAGCACCTAGCAGTCAATATCATTTGGAAGATGTTCATCGAGCTGGGGGAGTAATGGCAATTTTAGGTGAATTAGAAAAATCAAAGTTGTTAAATACTGATGCAAAAACTGTGCACTCACCCACTCTAAAAGACGCTATTGAAAGATGGGACATCAATCGTAAACCCAGTAAAGACATCAAGGAATTTTACTCAGCGGCTCCAGGAATGATTCCCACCACTGAGCCTTTTTCACAAAATAAACGTTACGATGAATTAGACACAGATCGCGTATCAGGCTGTGTAAGAGATATCGATCATGCGTATAGCCTTGATGGTGGGTTAGCAGTGCTTAGAGGCAATATTGCTGAAGAAGGCTGTATTGTTAAGACCGCTGGTGTGGATCAAAATAATTTGGCTTTCAGTGGCCCTGCAAGAATATTCGAAGGTCAAGATGAGGCTGTGGATGCAATTCTCAATAACGAAGTTAAAGCAGGAGACGTTGTACTTATTCGTTATGAGGGACCCAAAGGAGGTCCTGGTATGCAAGAAATGCTCTACCCGACCAGCTACCTTAAATCCAAAGGTCTTGGTAAAAAATGTGCGTTAATTACTGACGGCAGATTTTCTGGGGGAACATCAGGATTATCAATTGGTCACATATCTCCGGAAGCTGCTTCTGGAGGTAACCTAGCGATTGTTGAAAATGGCGATATTATCAACATTGATATTCCCAATAGAAGCATTGATGTTGATTTATTACCTGAACAAATTGAGCAAAGAAGAATGACAATGAAAAGCAGAGGCTCAAATGCTTGGAAACCTAGGGTCAGAAAAAGAACTGTCAGTCAGGCGCTACAAGCTTATGCTTTGATGGCAACCTCAGCATCAGATGGAGCCATTAGAGTGGTGCCTAAGGAAAAAAGCTATGAGTAGAGAAATAAACACTATTGCAATTCTTGGTGGTACCGGAGCATTAGGTTCGGCGTTAACAAAAAAATGGGCTAATGCCGGCTACAAGATTTTAATTGGGTCTAGAGATCCAGAAAAGGCAACAAGAATAGCAGCAGAGATCAATCAAGCATTAAACACAGATAAGATCAGCGGCTATGATTTAAGGAGAGCAACTGCATTATCAGATATTTCTGTTTTAACTGTGCCCTATCATAGTCACCAAGGCACCCTGGAGTTAATTAAAGAAGATTTGCATGGAAGAATACTCATTGATACGACTGTCCCACTGCAAAAAGAGGCTACCAAAGTGAAATTACCCACCTTAGGGTCTGCCGCACTTGAAGCCCAGAAGATTCTAGGAGATCAAGTGGAAGTGGTTTCAGCTCTCCAAAACATTGGTTCGCATTTGGTGGACTCAAAGGAGAAAATTAAGGCTGAGGTGTTGGTTACCGGCAATAATGAAGAAACTGTTGATACAGTTATTTCTCTACTTAATGTTTTAGGATTAAAGTGTTGGTATGCAGGATCCTTAGAAAATTCTGCTGCAGCAGAAGCACTGACCTCGGTTCTTATCGTGATCAATAAAAAGCACAAATTAAAATCATCAGGCATTAATATAACCTCTAATTAAACTAAAGATATAGGTTATGAATTCAAGATCAGGGAACAGTAGACTTGAAGTGATAGCACTGAATAATGTGCCCTCAATTAATGAACATGATGATATTGCCAAAATTACTATTCAGCATTGCAAAGATAGTGGGATAGAAATTGAGCAAAATAATATTGTCATTATCGCTCAGAAGATTATTTCGAAATCTGAAGGTCGATTCGTTAACTTGAAGTCGGTGATTGCCTCGGACAAGGCCAAAAAAATAGCACAACAGACCGCAAAAGATCCTCGCCTGGTTGAGCTAATTATCAAAGAATCTAGAGAAATTATAAGGATTCAAGATGGGATTATTATTGTGGAGCATCGACTTGGACATATTCTTGCAAACGCTGGAATCGACCAATCAAATACTGGAAAGGAAGAAGACCAAGTTCTATTACTGCCCAAGAATCCCAATGAATCTGCTGCACACATCAGACGCACCATAGAATCGATTCTAGGCCTTAAAGTAGGAGTAATTATTACCGACAGTATGGGTAGAGCATGGAGATTAGGGACCGTCGGACATGCAATCGGTTCATCAGGAGTAAAAACAATTATCGATTTAAGAGGCCAGAGTCAGGATTTATTTGGCAGACCATTGCAAACAACCGTCATTGGCTTCGCCGATCAGATCGCAGCTTCGGCCACCATAGTTATGGGAGAAAGTGATGAAGGAAGACCTATCGTAATTGTTAAAGGAATTGATATGCCTTCAAATTCTGATAACGTCGATGACTTAATTAGACCGAAGGAAGACGATTTATTTAGATGAAAACGAGCGCTACTAATCTTATCACCTTAAGCGGCGGTATAGGCGGCGCTAAATTGTGTTTTGGCTTACACAAGATCTTGGAACCGGATAAATTGAGAATTATTGCTAATACGGGAGATGATTTTTTATATCTTGGTTTCTATATCTCACCCGATCTCGATACTTTGGTCTACACCTTAGCAGGAGTCAATAACAAAGAATCAGGCTGGGGTCGAGATGATGAAACATGGAAAACTCACAATGTGCTGGGTGAGCTAGGTGCAGACAATTGGTTTAAATTGGGGGACAAAGATTTGGCTCTGCATCTGCATCGATCAAAAGCGCTGAGAAATGGAAAAACCTTAACATCGATAACCGCAGACATCTCTGAAAGATTTCACTTAACAAGTAAGATTTTACCAATGAGTGATCACATGGTTCAAACGGTTCTAAACACCGATAAAGGAGTGTTATCATTTCAGGAGTACTTCGTTAAAGAATCCAACCAACCACAAATACAGAATATCTCTTTTGAAAGTAAACATCCTGAACCAACTGCGGAGGTTATGGAATCACTGAATGACCCTGAACTAACCGGTATCCTGATAGCGCCCTCCAACCCTTATTTGAGTATCGATCCAATTCTCTCCATAGACAAAATCAAACAGTCTATTATGAAATCTCAAAAACCTAGAATTGCGGTCTCCCCTCTAATTGGTGGAGATAGCGTGAAGGGGCCGACAGCTAAAATTATGAGTGAAATGAGCCTTGAAGTGAATGTCTTGACCATTGCTAATCACTACGAAAACCTTATTGACGGTTTAATCATAGATAACACGGATGAAGAATATGCTCAAGCCATTGAATCTTGTGGTATTAAAGTTAAAATCTCAAATATTCTAATGAATGATAACGATGACAAAATCAGATTAGCTCAAGAAGCTCTTGAGTTTCTGAGTGATTTAAACTAATTAAAATATCTGTTATGTGGGCTGTCATTCCGATCAATAGTTTTGAGAAAACTATGACTAGGCTATCTAAAGTATTAAACAGTAGCCAGAGAGTACAACTAACTAAACACCTAACTGATCAAATGATCGATTACCTCCTAAAGATCGACGAAATTGAAAAAATTGTTTTACTAACTAATCTGACCAAATGGTCACGATCTTTTAAAAATAAAAACATTGTTTTCCAAGAAAATAATGATGAATTAAGCTTAAAAGAAAATATCAATCTCGTCTGTGACTGGGTTTATGATCAGGGAGCCAGACGAATGCTCTATCTCTCAATTGATCTGCCCTTGGCGTGTGAAGAAGACCTAAAAAGTTTAATCAATCAACACAAGGAAGGGATGACGTTGGTGGAGGCCAAAAAGGACGGAGGGACCAACGCACTGATCATAGACTTGCCTCGATATCTATCTTTTCAATTTGGAAAGAACAGTCTCGAAAAACATTTAGTAGAAGCAGAGAAATTTAAGGTTAAAACCAAGATTCTTAAAATGGATGGTCTCAGCTTTGATCTTGATGATATTGATGATTGGAATCATCTGATCGGCATAAATAAATCTTTCCTTGAAAACTTAAATTAATGTGCTCAAAAATAGTCGTGGTGCAGCATCCACTAAAAAGGTATAAATAAGTCATGAAAAGAGAATTAAGTCGTTATAACCAGATCGGTGTATCGACACCATTGATGGATTTAATGGAACAAGCGAACAGTCTCCGTAATCAAGAAAAATCTCTCATCACCTATTCTAAGAAAGTATTTATACCTTTGACAATGCTATGTCGAGATGTATGTCACTACTGTACCTTTGCAAAGGTTCCCAGGAAGCTAGCGGATCCCTACTTAAGACCTGACCAGGTCCTAGAGATTGCTAGAAAAGGAGAAAAATTCTACTGCAAAGAGGCCTTGTTTACACTTGGTGAAAAACCTGAACTAAGATACAAAACTGCCAGAGAGGATCTTAAATATCTGGGTTATAAAACCACAATTGATTATCTCTACGCTATGGCAAAAATGGTTCTAGACGAAACCAACCTTCTGCCACATCTAAACCCAGGAACAATGACCATGGAGGAAATTAAACGACTTAGAGAAGTCTCCTTATCAATGGGTATCATGCTTGAATCTAGCTCTAAGAGATTATATCAAAAAGGAGGTCCTCATTATGGCTCACCTGATAAAAACCCTGAGCTAAGATTGCAAACAATTCAAAACTTGGGTGAACTATGCGTGCCCGTGACTTCTGGCATATTAATTGGGATTGGTGAAACCAGAAAAGAGCGATTAGAGAGTTTGCTAGCCATCAAAAAACTCCATGAGAGATATGGACATATTCAAGAAATTATTATTCAAAATTTTATTCCTAAGCCAAACACTAAAATGGAGAACATTCAAGCACCTGATTCGAAAGAACTTTTATGGACACTTTCAATGGCACGTATTATCTTCGGTCCATCTATGAATATTCAATGTCCACCGAATCTAAACAAGGGGTTACTTTCAGAGATTATTGATTCAGGAATTAATGACTGGGGCGGTGTTTCACCAGTGACAAAAGACCATGTTAACCCGGAATCCCCTTGGCCGGATTTAGAATTACTCAAACTCTCAACGAACAATAAAGGCTTTGAGTTACAAGAAAGATTAGCTGTGTATCCAGACTATCAAAAAGACCCAAAGTGGATAGACAATAAACTGAGACCGCACTTGTTGGAGTTATCAGATTCGGAAGGTTATGGAAGACATAATAAATGGCGTTGTGGTGAATCTCAGACGCCACCTGCATCTGGTCAACACCTCATCTGGACAGAATCTAGACCCAAGGGTTCGACAGATGTTACGAAGATTATTAATAAATCATTCAAAAGAAAAGAATTAAGTCACAGTGAAATCACTTCTTTATTCCAAGCTAGAGGCAACGACCTTCATCTAGTACTAAACAAAGCTAATCAATTAAGAAAAATAGTCAATTCAGATCGAGTAAGTTATGTAGTAACGAGAAATATTAATTATACAAATATCTGTAAATACACCTGTCATTTCTGTGCATTTTCAAAAGGTAAAACAAAAGAAAATTTAAGAGGTAAACCGTACCTTCTCTCTTATGAAGATATAGGTAACCGCGCTTTAGAGGCTTGGAATCGAGGGGCCACTGAAGTTTGCATGCAGGGTGGTATTCACCCTCACTTTGATGGAGAAACTTATTTAAACATATGCAACGCCATAACCTCTACAGTCCCCGGCATACATATACATGCCTTCTCTCCTCTGGAGATTACTCATGGCGCAAATTCGCTGGGGATTACCATAGAAAAATTTCTGTTAATGCTCAAAAACGCGGGGTTGAAAACAATGCCAGGAACGGCTGCAGAAATTCTCGATGACGAAGTTAGGCAACATATTTGTCCTGACAAACTTACAACAAATGAATGGTTGAATGTTATAAAAACTGCACATCGAGTTGGTATTAAAACGACCTCCACCATCATGTTCGGTCATCAAGAAAATATCGAACATTGGTCCACGCACTTGTTGAGAATCAGAGACCTTCAAAAAGAAACCGGTGGAATCACAGAATTCATCCCTCTCCCCTTTGTTAGCATGGAATCTCCTATGTATAAAAAAGGGCATGCTAGGCCAGGGCCAACCTTCAGAGAAGTTCTTTTGATGCATGCTGTGTCCAGACTTGCACTTCATCCCTACATAAAAAACATACAATCCAGTTGGGTTAAATTAGGAACCAGTGGTGCTGAAAGTTGCCTGCATGCCGGGGTCAATGATATGGGTGGAACATTAATGAACGAATCTATCTCAAAAGCAGCTGGCAGTATTCACGGTCAGGAGTTTAAACCTAAAAAAATGAAGGTATTCCTAAGAAGTATAGGAAGAGAACCTGTTTTGAGGGACACTCTATACAACAATATCATCAATCAGAAACCTCCTGTTGGAAGTGATTCTGGAACAGTCGATGAGATGCAATTTTTCCTAGATAGCTCTCACCCTCAGCCCTAAACCCTTCAGCACACTTCATTCTTTGTTCTATGCTGTCTAAATTTTCTTACTGTTTCTTGCTTCATAAAGACCTAAAACAAGAAAGAAACATGCGAGGAAAATGTGGAAAATAGAAGGTATTGTGGCGCCCCAGAATGGATGCCCCTCTAAGTAAAGACTCCCAAATAATAAACGCAAGATGGATAATAAAAAGTAGATAATCCCAAAAATATAGATCACCCTTCCCCTAGAAAACCTAAAGGCATAAGTCTGATAATGAATGTTTATTAAGATTGTTATTTGCATCCCTAGAATTAGAATCTGAGATAATAAAAGCCAGTGATAAGCCAATGTACCGCTTTGCCAATGATCAAAAGGGGGCAAAAAACCGATGGGACTTATAAATTGAATTAATTGAGCAAAAACTCTTCCCATAAAAATTAGTGTTAATACACTTAGGATAAATAACACTCTGTTGTTGGAAATTATCATCTGCTTAATTATTAGAAATTGTCGGTAAGAGAATAAAAGATGGATACTCAATGGAATGGAATATTTTTTGTTCAGCAATCGCGGTTTTTCTTCCAGTTACTAAATCTTGATGCAGATTTAAATTTCTTTCATATCGAGGGAAGTTACTACTTGAAATTTCTATCCTTAATTTGTGATCAGTTTGAAAAACATTACTGGTGGGACGCATCTTAATTTTTATTCGTTGCGGTCTATCTTCATCAACTTGCTCCTGCATTCGAACTATACCGTCAGATATATTATAGGCAGTACCATCGGGATAAACATCAACGAGTTTAACGGTAAAGTCCGTGGTTTCTGCAGAGGATTGCACATATAAATAAGCTTCCAAAGGACCGGTAATCTCTAAAGGAGAGGATAAAACAGGTCCATCATAAATTAAAACATCTTGCCTTTGTTCAATTGCATCTTGCTTCCGTATACCGCCCCATGGTCCGAGCATAGCGCCCCCCATAGTAGGCACTGGATTGAGAGGATCGTAAATGAATGAATCAAAATCACTGCCCAAGTTATCCTTAGTAGAGACTAATTCTCCATCTCCTTTAACGGAGTTTGCTTGACCCAAGGATCTTAAATACAAGGGCTGATAGATTGTTCTACTGAGTGGCCATTCGTTTTCTTCTCGCCAAGCATTAATTCCCATTACAAAAATCTTAACGTCTGGAATGGAGCTATTGCTTGTTTTTAAAATCTCATCGAACCAAAGCGTTGTGGGCCATACACTGTTCTCTCTGTAAGTGACGCTTTCTCCATTGGGTAAATTAACTGAATCGGCGTGTTTCCAGGGACCAATGATCAACTTTGTGTTATCTGCAACAAACGGGTCAGGATGACCTTTGAGATTATTGAAATCTTGTAATTGTGAAATTAGAAATGGGTCATACCAACCGGCAAGATGTAACACCGGCCCTTTAATTGTCTCCGTTCGTTTGTTGCCATCAATTTTTTCCCAGAAAGAAGCATTGCCCCTGTTTATGACCCAATCGTTAAAAAATTTGGTATCGCCGATGGCTTCATTGTCTGCTTCTATAACAGGGAGAACTTTTACTCCTTTTTCCAAATCATCTAAATTAACTTCACGGTCTTCTTGACCTCGGCTTCTCATAGTCCAATACAAAGCTGAAGCCAGAGAAAATGATCCGCCGGGGTAGAACATTTCTTGAAAGTTTGAACTGCCAATGTGCATAAAATAGGCTTTAATCTTTGGATCTACAGAATCTGATATTGCCCATTGGGTGTGAGCAAATGAAGATGAACCCCACATAAAAAGGTCACCGTCAAACCAAGATTGATTTTTTATCCAATCAAGAGTTTCTAAACCATCCTTGCGTTCATGGATCAATGGATAAAATTCCCCTGAAGATCGATATCGACCTCTAGTCCCCTGTATAACTACAACATAGCCTCTGGTAGACCAAAACCTTCCTACGAGCTCTGTTTTCAGTGCATCAGCTAAAGAATAAGTTAAGGGAATTCTGACCAATATAGTTGGAGCTTTCTCAAGCTCTCTTGGTTTAAAAATTCTTGAAGATAGAATTATTCTATCTTTTGTTTGAAAAGTTCTGTTCTTATAAATATCAACGGAATAAGTGCCTTTTTTATTTTCTGGATTTTCAAATGCGAGATCGGCTATAACATTCATGAAGCAGCCATAGCTCAAATAAAAGGTGATCAGAACGAAAATGACTCCAAAGAATTGGAAGTATTTCGAACGCAAAATCTGATTTTTTTTCATTCTAAAGACTTTTTTTATTGAAAGATCTTTGAAACTCTTTTTTTAGATGCATTTTTTAGTTGTCTGAGAGCATTTCTTTGTAAAACCTATACCAATCACTTTGAAACATTTCTTCAGGATCGTACTTGAGTTTTAATTCTAAAAAATCAGGAAACTGAGGATAGGCTTGCAGTAACTGATCCTTTCTTGCCCACTTGTGGTAGGTAAGAAAGTAGGAACCGCCATGGCTCAAAGCCACATCTATCAGAAGCCTGAAGTCGCTTTTACCTTTTTCAATCCCCTCAATAGAGTGTTCCACTCTAAGATTCAAGACTATGCAAGCATAATCCTTATTGGCCCATGGCAGATAAGTTTCGTCATCGGTTTTTATCAACCTGATCGTCCCGTAGATAATATCTAGGTTCTGTGACTTATTGGCCATTGAAAGGTCATCCATGAAGTTATGTATTTTATCTCTGGGTACATATACTTCACTTATCATCAGAGATCCTGATTTATAATCTGGAAGATTCTTCGCTAAAAAGTTCTCATAGGTCTCATCGTAGTAACCTAGTTGATGTGTGTCAGTCCAATAAATCTGTCCATTTGTGCTTAGATAATATTCGGTGTACTCCTCATAGACTTGAGACTTATCATAATGAGCCAACAATAAAAGATCTCTCCATTTATCTCCCGATATTTCTCCTTGTTGCTCAGGTATCAGAGTGTCAGGCGATACCGGTTTGTAAAATGAATAAACCCCTGTTTTAAGAAAATCTTCAGCCTTAGCATCGGTTTTGAATTGAAGATCACCGTACAAATAACCGTCAGCTATCCTTTGAGCCGTTTTCTCTGAAAAATCTACTAAATCTATAACCTCAACAACTCGTTTAATTTTTTGTCTTGGAGTTAATCGAAGCTCCACTTCGGTGATCACACCAAAAAGACCGTAGCCGCCTATGACCAAACTGAAAAGTTCAGCGTTTTCTGTCCTACTTACATTGAGAATTCTCCCTTGAGCATTAACCAATCTAAAGCTTTCAACATCCTGAACCATGGGTTGCAATGTCAAACCTCTTCCGTGAATATTTGAGGACAAAGCTCCCCCGATTGACAAACGATCTGCCCCTGTTTGTTTTTGAGTTATTCCCCATTGTTTTTTCGAGTATTTTTGAACTCTGAGTAAATAATCAATTAACTCTGGCCATTGAATTCCTGATTCAACAGTGATTATTCCTTTGTTTCTGTCAAACCTAAGCACATCATTCATTTTTGACATACTCAGATGCATGGTTCCAGAACCATATTGTTGTCCACCCATAGAGTGTTGACCTCCAGAAATACTTATCGACTTACCGGTTTGTTTTGCTTTTTTAACAAGACGTAATATATCGTAAGTGGATTTAGGATGATGCACAGAATCAACCACAGAGGGGTTCAACCTTGAATGTAAGTCATTCAATAAATTAGGGCTAGATTCACTGGAAGAAAATCCCGACTGAGGTAGGCTCAGAGTGAGAATAATCAAAACGAAGGAATTGATAAATCGATTCATTGATATCACTTTATTGTAATTAGACATGTTATTTTAAGAAATTTTTTGGATAGTATGTATCTATTTTTGAAAGTTGCATCAAGAAATATCCCTCCAAACCCCTTTAACGATATAAAATCTTCTCAATTCTCTAAAATTCATTGATTTATATATGATAATGATTATCATTACCAATAAGATTAGAAAAACAAGGAGAATTTCTAATTTTTCTTTAGTCAATTTAGGGAGTGATGAATGAACGAATTCATTATAGTTTTTCGAGAAAGTCTCGAAGCATGCCTGATCGTAGGAATTATCTTTACACTCCTAGAGAAAAACAACCTCACACATGAAATTAAACAATTGTGGGTTGGTGTCATAATGGCTTTAGCTGCTAGTGTTCTCGTTGCATTAATCCTAAATAATATTAAGGAATCCTTGGGCAATGCTTCATACACCGCTCTGTTCGAGGGAATTTTTATGTTTATAACAGCTGGATTATTGTGGTATGTGATCTTCTGGTTATCTAAACATGTTAGTGATCGAAACGAGCTAGAGAACGAGACTAAACAAGCAATGACGACTTCAGGTTGGGGAGTGTTCCTAGTGGTGTTTTTTGCCATTCTCAGAGAAGGCTTTGAAACAGTTATTTTTTTAATGGGAAGCTTCTCGATCCTGGGTTCATTTTCATACATAGGCTTTATTTCTGGGATGCTTATCGCCATCCTGATTGGCTATTTAATCGTTATTCAAGGTAGGAAAATTAATCTTAAAAAATTTTTTCAGACCACCACTCTTTTATTGGCAATATTTGCTTCAGGAATGATTGCTTATGGCACCCATGAGATTGAAGAATTTCTAGTCAAAGGTAACCATCTACATTGGGTTGGACTTGAAGATAAAAGCGAAATCCGTCGAGTTTGGGAAATCTTGGAACCCAAATCAGAATTGAGCTCAGCGGAGAACACCTCAATGTATTCTTACAATTTAAACGGCAAAGAAAAATACACTCATCTTCTTCACGATAAAGGAAGCATCGGAGTCTTCCTCAAGGGGTTCTTTGGGTACAACAGTAACCCAAATTATGCCGAATTTGTTTTATGGCTGTTGTCTCTTGTCTACGGTTTGAGGTTATGGAGAACATTTTACTTTCAGCCAGCCTAATCACTTGAAAATATAAAATCTGATCATATATCTAGAGGGTAGATGCCAATGATGGGTCTACGTTTTAATTAACTTGCTTAATAAAGGAGTAAAATTATGGTTAACACTATATTTGACACAGTATGGAGAGATATCTCTCCTTTCGCTGTAGGTTTTGATAGAACTTTTGATGCGCTATCAATTATGGCTAATTCAAAATCACAAAGCGTCAACTATCCCCCGTACAACATCAGGAAGGTTTCTGATGAACAATACACCATTGAACTAGCGGTTGCTGGTTTTGATGAAAAAGATATTGACGTTGAAGTTGAAGGAGAAAGTCTTACGATCACAGGTAATAGGCCTGAAGATGCTTCTGAAGGATTAGTCCATCAAGGGTTAGCAGCCAGAAGCTTTATCAGAAAATTTGTCTTATCCGACGATATGGAAATCAAAGGAGCCGCGTTGTCAAATGGGATGCTTTACATCGGAATGGAGCGATTTATCCCAGAACATCGTAGGCCTAAAAAAATATCTCTCACTTCGAAAAAGAAGTTATTGGGATAAAAATTTAAAGGGGGCTTCATCGCCCCCTTTTTTTATTTTCTTCTAGTACAAATCTCTGATGGGTGGTGAGAGATAGGCTAAAGATATTTTAAGTCCTGCCATTAGGGATGCGATTTGTACCATGACTATAGATAACGGAGACATAATGGTCAGTTCAGGCATCAACGAAGCTAGAATATAAAAAAGTGCTATGAGAATTATCCATATTTCTCTTGAATATCGAACAAAGAAAAACATTAAAAAATCAGCAGCAAAGGCTAGAACGGCGACAATGAGTTGTGCGTTATATAATGAGCTAAACCCATCCGCAGCTAATTGACCGTAGTACCCATTCACCGACTCAGGGAAAGGGTAAGCAAAATCAAGGATCACTGCTACAATCACCAGCAAAATAGGAGCGATAATCAAAAATCTAAAATAGGTTACATAATTCATTTAAAATCTATTATAAAACTTCGTTTGCTATAACTTCTATAGATTTTTGATTAACATTGCCTAGAACCAAAGTACCAATTCTTCCACTCTGATCTAGCTTCTTCCAAGCCTGAAGACGTTCCCTAATACGTTCTGGAGGTCCTATCAAAGCGCATTCATCCACCAAAGCATCTGGAACGGCCATGGCTGCTTCTTCTTTCTTTCCGGCTAAATATAGATCTTGTATGGTTTCAGCTGCCTCTTCGTATCCAAGTCTTTTGGCATAATCATTGTAAAAATTTTTAGCTTTCGCTCCCATGCCACCTATGTAGAGTGCAAACATTGGTTTCATTGCCATCGTACAAAAATCAACATCTCCCATAGCGACAGGGACAAAGGGAGCCACATCGAAATTGTCATAGCTTTTTTCAGTGTCTGCCTTCTCAAACCCTTCTTCAACATATTGACCGATGAGCTCAAATTTTTCTGGATTCATCCAAATTGGAAACACCCCGTCAGAAACCTCTCCGGCACACCTCAGACCAGCTGGGGTAATTGAGGCCGTATAAATTTCAAGGTCACCGGTGCTGTGCAAAATACTCTTTAAAGGCTTACCTAGTCCGGAAGAACCTTCTCCTTTAAAAGGAAATTGATATAATTCTCCCTGATGTTCCAACGGTCCCTCTCTAGCAATCACCTGTCTAATAATTGAAATATATTCTTTGGTCCTCGTCAAAGGCTTGCCATAAGGTTGACCATACCAGCCTTCAACCACTTGAGGTCCGGAAGGACCTATACCCAAAAGAAACCTGTTACCTGATAACGCATTCAAAGAGATAGCTGTCATAGCAACCATTGTTGGTGTTCTGGCTTGCATTTGCATAATCGCGGTGCCTACTTTTATTTTCGAAGTTGAGGCCAAAACAAAGGCTGCCACTGAAACCGCGTCTGAACCGTACGACTCAGCAGCCCATACAGATTCAAAACCAGCCTCCTCTGCGGCTAAAATATCGTCCATTGGTATTGTCAGCTTGGCTGGAGAGTAACCTAAGCCCATTCCTAATCTCATAGTGTTTCCATGTCCTTAATATTGATTGAGAAACCATTATAAGATGAAGTATTTTTATTTCAAAACAAGAACTTAATTAAATAAATAGAAAATTATTTCTTTTCTTTTCTATGATTGCCAAATCCACAGCTATACAATAGGATGCGTAAGCTTAAAGGCAAGTATAAAAAAGCATCTAGATGAGCAAATTAGACAATAAATGGCAGAAAAAAGCTGAAGAAGAACTGAGGGATGAGCGTATTGAGTCTCTCAACTGGGATACCCTTGAAGGAATTCAGGTTAAGCCGCTGTATACGTCTGAAGATCTTCTAGAATTAGAACATCTTAATAATCTGCCTGGTTTTCTTCCTTTTCTCAGGGGTCCAAAAGCAACCATGTACACCAAAAGACCTTGGACCATTAGGCAATATTCAGGGTTTTCAACTGCAGAAGAATCAAATCAATTTTATCGAGATAACTTAGCTGCAGGACAAACAGGTTTGTCTGTTGCTTTTGACTTAGCGACTCACCGGGGCTATGACTCTGATCATCCAAGAGTTCCTGGGGATGTAGGAAAAGCAGGAGTTGCTATTGATAGCGTTGAAGATATGAATATTTTATTTGACAAGATTCCTTTGAATCGGATGTCAGTATCTATGACTATGAACGGAGCGGTCATACCAATAATGGCTATGTTTATTGTGGCTGCAGAAGAGCAAGGTGTAGATAAAAATGAATTAAAAGGAACTTTACAAAATGATATTTTAAAAGAGTTCATGGTAAGGAACACCTATATTTATCCGCCAGAGTATTCAATGAGAATTGTGGCTGACATCATTGCTTATTGCTCATCTCATCTTCCCCATTTCAATTCGGTCTCAATTTCTGGGTATCACATGTTGGAGGCTGGGGCTACTTGTACTCAGGAGTTAGCTTACACCATCGCAGATGGCCTTGAATACGTGAGAGCTGCAAAAAAACAAGGCCTTGAAGTAGATTCATTTGCTCCTCGATTATCGTTCTTTTTTGGGATTGGAATGAATTTCTTCATGGAAATATCAAAATTAAGAGCTGCCAGATTTTTATGGTCAGAATTAATCGAGAAAGAATTTAAACCAAAGGACCCAAGATCTCAGATGCTCAGAACTCATTGCCAAACTTCTGGCGTAAGTTTAACCAGTCAAGATCCATACAATAATATCGTTAGAACTACCATCGAAGCAATGGCAGCAGTTCTTGGAGGAACTCAATCCTTACATACTAATTCATTCGATGAAGCCCTAGCTTTACCTACTCCCTTTTCGGCTGAAATTGCAAGAAGCACTCAATTGGTTTTAAGAGAGGAATCCGGTTTGACCAAAGTCGTAGATCCATTAGCTGGCTCTTATTATATTGAATCACTGACAGGCTCTATTATCAAAGAAGCGAGGAAACTTATTGAAGAAGTTGAAGAACTAGGAGGCATGACCAGAGCAGTACAAGCAGGAGTTCCAAAACTTCGAATTGAAGAATCAGCGGCTATAAGACAAGCAAGAATTGAGAAAAAAGAAGAAATCGTTGTTGGTGTTAATGATTACTTTTCATCAAAAGAACAAGACGTTGATATCCTTTCAATTGATAATCAGGATGTCAGAAACCAACAAATTAAAAAGCTTAAAGCAATCAAAGAATCAAGAGATGAGATGACGTGCCAAAAAACCTTAGAAAACATTGAATCAGTTGCAAAAAATGGTGGTAATCTTCTTCAGGTAGCGATTGATGCAGCTCGTGCCAGAGCCACCGTAGGTGAAATATCTCAAGCCATGGAAAATATTTTTGGCAGACACCAAGCAATCTCTCAATCCATCAGTGGTGTATATCGAAAAGAATACGAAGGCGAAGAAGAGTTTATGAATGTAGAAAATAAAGTTGAAGAGTTTACAAAAGCAAATGGACGCAGACCTAGAATTCTTGTTGCAAAACTAGGACAAGACGGTCATGACCGAGGGGCAAAAGTGATTGCCACTGCGTTTGCTGATATGGGATTTGATGTTGATATAGGTCCGTTATTCCAAACCCCTGAAGAAGCTGCTAGGCAAGCAATTGAAAATGATGTTCATATTCTGGGCGTTTCGACTCAGGCAGCTGCCCATAAAACTTTGGTGCCAATGCTTATAGAACGCCTTAGACAAGATAATGCAGAGCATATTTTAGTGGTCTGTGGCGGTATTATTCCAGACAATGATGTCCCTGAACTAGAATCAATGGGTGTTGGTGCTGTTTTTGGCCCAGGAACCAATATCTCAAAAGCAGCCTTAAAAGTCTTGGATCTCATTTAATAAAGACTATGAAGGAAAATATAAAAGAATTAGAAAAAAGAAAAGCAGCTGCTAAGTTAGGAGGCGGGGAAAAAAGAATAGAAAAACAGCACGCCAAGGGCAAACTCACAGCTAGAGAGCGTATTGATATATTAATCGATGAAGGGACCTTTGAAGAATTGGATATGTTTGTAGAACATCGAGCGGTCGATTTTGGAATGGAAGAACAAAAAATACCGGGCGATGGGGTCGTCACAGGCTATGGAAAAATTAATGGACGATTGATTTATCTGTTTAGCCAGGATTTCACTGTTTTCGGTGGCTCTTTATCAGAAGCGCATGCAGAAAAAATTTGCAAAGTTATGGACCTCGCTGTACAGAACGGTGCCCCTCTCATTGGGCTCAATGATTCTGGAGGTGCAAGAATTCAAGAAGGTGTGGTTTCTCTAGGAGGTTATGCAGAGGTCTTTAAGCGAAATGTTCTAGCCTCAGGGGTTATCCCGCAATTATCATTGGTCATGGGCCCTTGTGCAGGAGGAGCCGTATACTCACCAGCGATAACCGACTTTATCTTCATGGTTGAAGACAGTTCTTATATGTTTGTAACTGGACCAGATGTTGTAAAAACAGTGACCCATGAGGAGGTATCTGCAGAAGAATTAGGAGGGGCTTCTACTCATAGTAAAAAATCAGGGGTAGCAGATCTGACCTTTGAAAACGATACCGAAGCGTTATTGATGACTCGTGAATTTATGAGTTACCTTCCACAGAGCAACAGAGAGAGACCTCCTCTTATAGCGTCTCAAGACCCAGAGGACCGTCAAGAAAATTCACTGGATACTTTGGTGCCTCAAGACCCTGCAAAACCTTACGATATAAAAGAAGTGATTCATAAAGTTGCAGATGAAGGAGAATTCTTTGAGATCCAACCCAATTACGCCCAAAATATTGTTATTGGCTTTATACGTTTAGGTGGTTCTACCATTGGGGTTGTAGGTAATCAACCAATGGTTTTAGCTGGTTGCCTTGATATTGATTCATCAATCAAAGGGGCGAGATTTGTACGTTTTTGTGATGCCTTTAATATTCCCCTGCTAACGCTTGTCGATGTACCCGGTTTTATGCCAGGAACTTCACAAGAATATGGAGGTATCATCAAGCATGGAGCTAAACTTTTATTTGCTTATGCAGAAGCAACCGTGCCCAAGGTCACCTTGATTACCAGGAAAGCTTACGGCGGAGCCTATGATGTCATGAGTTCAAAACACATTAGAGGCGATATTAATTTTGCTTGGCCTTCAGCTGAAATTGCAGTGATGGGTTCAAAGGGAGCTGTTGAAATTATATTTAGAGCTGACATTGGTGATCAAGAAAAAATTGAAAAAAGAACTGAAGAATATCGAGACAAATTTGCTAATCCATTTATAGCGGCCAGTCGTGGGTTCATCGACGATATTGTTTTGCCGCATCAATCAAGAGAAAAGCTCTGCCGCTCATTCGAAATGCTTAAAGATAAAGAGCAAGACAATCCGTGGCGTAAACACGACAATATTCCCCTCTAAATAATGTTTAATAAAATCCTCATCGCCAATCGTGGAGAAATTGCTTGTCGAGTAATAAGAACCTGTAAACAAATGGGCATTAAAACCGTTGCTGTTTATTCAGATGCTGATGAAAATTCAATGCACGCTGATCTGGCAGATGAGTCAATATGCATAGGTGGAACAACATCATCAGAGAGTTATCTCGTTATTGAAAAAATTATACAAGCTTGCATTAGCTCTAAAGCTGAAGCTGTTCACCCAGGATATGGCTTTTTGTCTGAAAACGAGATATTTGCTGAGGCTCTAGAAAGAAACAACATTGTTTTTATTGGTCCTGGGAAAAAAGCCATTGTCAGCATGGGTGACAAAATTAAATCAAAGAAGATAGCAGAAAGAGCTGGCGTTAATGTCATTCCAGGGTTTACTAAAGCCATAGATGATGCGGAACAAGCCGTTGAAATAGCTAACGATATTGGTTATCCAGTGATGCTTAAAGCCAGCGCTGGAGGTGGAGGCAAAGGCATGAGAGTTGTATCTTCCGATGCTGAATGCCGTGATGGCTTTGAACGAGCAAAAAATGAAAGCCGAGCAAGTTTTGGAGACGATCGAATTTTTGCTGAGAAGTTTATAACTGAACCACACCATATTGAAATACAAATCTTGGCTGACCAAACTGGTAATACAATTTATCTGGGAGAAAGAGAGTGCTCCATTCAAAGACGACATCAAAAAGTCATTGAAGAATCTCCCTCGCCTTTTATTAGCAATGAAACCAGAGCAACCATGGGGCAACAAGCGGTGTCTCTGGCCAAAGCGGTGAATTACCATTCTGCAGGGACTGTTGAGTTTATTGTTGATAAGAATCAACAATTCTACTTTCTTGAAATGAACACCCGTCTCCAGGTGGAACATCCTGTGACGGAATTAGTTACAGGAATCGATCTTGTTGAGAGCATGATTAGAATTGCTGCAGGAGAAGAATTGAATCTTGCTCAGAATAAAATTAGATCCAAAGGCTGGGCTATAGAGTCAAGAATATACGCAGAGGATCCCTATAGAGATTTTATGCCCTCCATTGGACGACTCACCAAATACTTAACACCTGATTCTTCAAAAGAAGTTCGGGTTGACACGGGGATCAGAGAAGGGAGTGAAGTCTCTATGTTTTATGATCCCATGATTGCCAAATTGATCACTTATGGTAAAACTCGAAATGAGGCCATTGAAAAAATGCTAGGAGCAATTGATCAGTATGTAATCACGGGAGTTTCGCATAATTTAAATTTTTTAAGTTCGATTATGCAAAATCATACTTTCCAATCAGGCTATACAACCACGAACTTTATTGAAGAAGAATATCAGGAAGGCTTTAAAGGTCAGCAAGAGACAGATGAAGACAAAGAAATGGTTGCTTCTTTTCTGGCCGCTTATCATGTCTCTAGACTCAAACGCATTGTCTCCAACCATGACTTATCAAACCACTGGACAGTTAAAGTAAATGAAAAAGAAATAGCGATTTCTGTCCAAGAAACAAAATCATCTCTTGTTGCAACAACTCAGTCTGGTGAATTTGAGATTCATTTTTACAAACAGCCTAGTGATCCTAGAGTCCGATTAGAAATTAACGGCAATGAATACCATGTGCAAATTCAAAATAACTCACCCGGTTATCAGTTGATCTATCGAGGCAAAATATTCAATGCTCTTGTAACGAGACAGAGAACAGCGGAACTGAATGCTTTAATGCCAGAAAAAATTCCTCTTGATCTTTCACAATTCTTAATTTCACCAATGCCTGGACTCTTAATGAAAGTTTGCGTTAAACAAGGACAAGTTATAAAAGCAGGAGAGGAATTAGCCGTTGTTGAAGCTATGAAAATGGAAAATAGCCTTAGAGCAACCAAAGACGTTAAAATTAAATCGATTTTAGCATCCGAAGGCGATAATCTAGCAGTGGATCAAAAGATTCTTGAGTTCGAGGATTAATTTGAAAATATCAAATATTGAAACGTTAGCTAAATTAATTATTTCAGGGGACCGCCGGGCCATTGCTAATGGAATTACTCTTGTTGAATCAACAAAAAAAGAAGATCAAGATTCTGCGAATCGCCTATTAAGTGAATTAGGAACTGGAGATATAAAGAGCATTAGGATCGGTGTTTCAGGATCTCCTGGAGTGGGTAAATCAACTTTTATTGAAGCCATAGGGCATTCGATCCTAGACAATAATGAACGTTTAGCAATCCTTGCAATCGATCCAAGCTCAAGCATCAGCGGAGGATCTATTCTAGGAGATAAAACTAGAATGGAATCTTTATCGCGTAATGAAAATACCTTTATCAGGCCTTCTCCTTCAGGGGGTAACCTTGGTGGAGTTCATCGATCCACAAGAGAGTCTGTAAGAATTCTTGAAGCGGCAAGTTACTCTGTAATCTTGATAGAAACGGTGGGTGTTGGACAAGCGGAAACTGAGGTATATGAAATGACTGATATCTTTCTTGTTCTATTGGGTCCTGGTGGTGGAGATGAACTCCAAGGTATCAAGCGTGGAATTATTGAACTGGCTGATATTTTGGTTGTCAATAAATCAGACGGTCATTTGGAGGCAACATCAAAAAGTACGTTACTTGATTATAAAAACGCTCTTAAGCTTCTTAAGCCCAGAATTAAAGGCTGGACAGTCCCAGTTTTTGCATGCTCGGCGCTAGAAAAAACTGGCATTGATGACGTATGGAACGGGATAACTGAACTAAAGGATCATTTGCTAACCACGGAACAACTTAAACAGAATCGATTAGAACAAAACAAGAGCTGGTTAAAAAATAAGAAGAAAAATCTTATACTGTCTACCATAGAATCTGATGAAGAATTGCTTGACCAGCTAAGCGAGACCGATCAAACAGATTGGAAGTATTTACAAAAAATGAGTTTTTTTTCCCTGGTAATAAAAAAGATCAAAGATAAAATAAATCGATAGAAGCAGAAGAAAATGATAGGACGATTGAACCACATTGCTATTGCTGTCCCAAATCTTGAGGAAGCAAGCAAAATTTATCGAGACACCCTTGGTGCAACGGTCTCTGAACCAGTTCCTCTACCTAAGCACGGAGTAACGACTGTTTTTGTTGAGCTGCCTAATACTAAAATAGAGCTTATAGAACCTCTGGGAGATGAGTCGCCTATTGCTTCATTTATCGAGAAGCATCCTAGAGGAGGCATGCACCATTTGTGTTACGAGGTAGACGATATTTATGCAGCCAGAGATAGGATGCTAGAATTGGGTGCAAATATTTTAGGTTCTGGAGAACCGTCCATTGGTGCTCATAATAAACCAGTAATTTTTATGCATCCTAAAGACTTTGTTGGAACACTCATTGAACTTGAACAAAAGGATTGATTTAAAAACGATATCTAAGCTTCGCTGAAAAAACATTGCCTTCTGGTTCCTGCCAAGTTGTTCTGATAATTCTAGAAGTTTTTGCTTCATCATCAAAAAAGTAACCGCCACCTCGAGTATAGACCAGATAGAAATTAGACAGTGGGTCAATTTCAAACCTATATCGGATCTGGAAACCAAGTTTTCCTAAATTAATACTGTCTGCTGGCTCATTTGTGCTAACTAAGAAACCATTGTTATCAGCGTTCCAGCCTTTTCCTTTCTGATTTCTAAAGGACGTAGCCTCCAGTTTTATTTGTAATTCTTGATTACTTGTGGGGTACCATCGACTGCCTACATTTACACTGCTTCGTTTTTGATTATACGTTCCGTAATAATTATCAGAGATCCTATTCAGCCAATTGGTTCTTGAATGATGATTGTAAAACATCCAAAACCTCAGGTTATCTCTAGGATTAAAATTTAAGCCAATATTAATTTTTTTATGTCTATCTTTAAATGCAAAATAACCGTCAGTTTCAGACTGCAGTCCAAATCTATATCCCCAGGTTCCATTGCCATACCTCGGACTGTTATAGCTAAATTCAAAATTAAAGCCTGAATCTTTTTTGATAAAAGGTGCGATCATGCTTCCTCTTGTAATCTCATCGTTTTTACCCTCAGCTGATGCAAAAATATTTATATTTATGGATGATGTACTCTTGAAACCATGTCTAAAAAAATAGGTATAGTACTCATTCAAATTAACATTGTCTGAATCGTTCTCGTCCCAATAATCAAAATTATGAAGCTGGCTGTTTGATTTAGAATCTTCTGGGTAATCAGTTTTCAAGTAATTGAAACCCAAGCCATAAGAAGATAGATTGTTTCTCCACATGTATCCCATATCATTAATATTTAAATCCTTATCAAAATAGTAGTATTCAGCTAAATACCTCACTTCTCTAGATTGTCTATAAGAAACCTGGGTTCTTGAACCAAAACCGCTATCTTCATCGCTAATATTTGACGCCAGTGTTACATGCTCAACTTTTAAGCCGCTGGCAGGTACATATTGATAATCTATCGCGGTGACCGTGGCTGATCTGTCTAAGACATCATTTTGATTGTGGGTGGTCATAAAACCGATCTTTTGATCCCCCAATTTCTTTAATGCTCTAAAGGCAAAAAAATCTTCCCCTTTGCTAAAATCTTCATCCTTTTCAAAAGCTGCAAAAACTCCAATATCTGTGGTCTCTCCTAATTGTGTATACTTTATTGCCGTATCAATATCATTAACACTTTTCTTGCTTGCTTCACACTGCGATTCAAGCTCATCACTCCCTCCTTCGCTCACAGAGTATTTGGAACAATCATAATTGGGTGCATCACCAATCCTTCTCGTGTGAAAAATGGAATATAACTCAAAGCCCGGATACCAATCTTCACTGACGTCAAATATTGATTGGCTTTGCGTAAAAAAAGGTCGTTTATCGGAATAAAAAGTTTCTCGTGGAGAAAAGTTGATCACCACATTGTCGCTCTCTACTTGTCCGAAATCAGGGTTTATGGTTGCGCTTAGCTCTCCACCGCGACCGTTGTTATAGAAAATTTCAGTGCCCACATCGTATGAGGAATCATCGCTAATAAAATCACTGTTAGCAACCACATACGGCAAGAAATCTAATTGAGTTGGATTGGCCTTAAATACTTGGATCTTAGGTAGTTGAGATAAAAACTTCTGCCTACTTGTACTGGTTTTTGCAGAGCCAATCCATTCACCTATATACCTAATTTGCCTGCCAACAAAAAACCCTATGGTTCTCTTTTCTCCTTTTTGTTCATTCATTGGCACCATCGTCCAAGGAACAAAAAATTCAGAATACCAATTCTCTTCTGCCTCTGAGGTCTCGGCAAACCATTCACCATTCCAATCACCGTCTAAATTATTCTCGTTAGTGACAGTGAAATCAATTAAGGCGTCACTCAATGAGACCCCTAGTAAATAGCCGGTGTTAGCCTTGTTATCAAAGTCAATCAGGATTGTGTTTCGATCAAAGTCGCCCATCAGATCGTCTCTTCTATGAGTCCTTCTATCTCTAGTCTCCATGTCTTGAGCGTTGATAAAACCTATATACAGACCTTCCTCGTTCGAATAAACGAGTGCTTTAGTTTTCAAAGATGGGGTCTCTAAAGTGAACGGGTCAACTACAAAAAATTCTTCCACCACTTGTGCTTCCTGCCATTCTTTCTCATTCAATACCCCATCAATTTTGATTTCTGCGAAAGCAGAAGTTGCAACCCAACTGAAGAAGATTATGATTGTTATAAATTTAGGCATTGTTTAATTTATTCGCTGCATCTTGAATTGTAGATGTATTGATCCCGGCAAAATAACTAATCTCATGCTTAAAACTTCTAAAGTTTTTCTTGGTTATAGCCTCTAAATTTGGTCTTTTTTCAGAAGGTTCTTGCCCTTGCCCAATGCCTCCGCCAAATTCAATGATGGTGTCAATCGCATAATTGACTGAAGTTTTCATGCAACCCAACCAATCAACCGTTTTGTATAGTTGTTTATATAAAAGACCTGCGGTTTGATTTCCCGATTGATCATGAACCTCAGTTGAATAATTGGATAAGACTGGAGTTTTTATGGTCGAAAAATTTGTCTGCGATAATACTTGCTTAAATTCTTCGGCTGCTGATGTCATCAGATCTGTATGAAAAGCACCTTCCGTATCTAATTTAACCGTTCTTTTCTTAGGGTAGAGTTTGGCAATTTTATCTTGAAGCAAGTTAATATTAGAATCAGTTCCTCCTACCACGGTTTGTTGCTCTAAATTCATTGTAGCGACTTGGCAATCAAATTCTGCAGCCAAAGTAATGCTTTCATCTTGATTAAAAGGTAGAGCAAGCATAGACCCTTGGCCATGTTTTCCCATAAGTTGACCTCTAAGGCTTACAAGTTTTAAACCAACATCAAAGCTGATGCATTCTGCAGCAACCAAAGCTGTGTATTCTCCTAAACTATGCCCAGCCATCATTTGAGGCTCTATATGATGCTCCGTCAACTCTTGAAACACATATAAACAAGCTAATTGATGGGTTAGAAGTACTGGTTGCGTGTATTCTGTGAGGCTAATCTTTTGACCTTGATCATTAAATGATAGATCGACGAGATCGTAACCTAAAATATCGTTGGCTTGATGATAGAGGTTTTTAGCAACATCAAATTCTGAGTACAAATCCTTACCAATACCTTTGTATTGCGATCCTTGACCTGGGAATATAAACATTATCTCAGTCATGTTCTGGTAATCCAATAGTAAAAATTTCAGCCATTATGACTTATAAGAAATTAAAAACAATAATAATGTCTATATTTGATTAGAGTTGAAAGGGCCTTTTTATAAATATGGAGATCAAGAATTTTATAGCGTAGAATTAGCGGCAATTTACTGATCCTAGGTCACAGAATTGAGTAACAAGAATATAGCCATTATTGGAGCAGGTATCGGGGGCATGACTGCCGCTGTTGCACTGGCTCAAAAAGGAATAAAGGTTAGTATTTTTGAACAAGCTCCTGAATTAAGTGAGATTGGAGCAGGACTCACCATTACCCCCAATGCAACAAAAGGCTTAATGCATCTTGGTTTAGAAGAACAAATGAAAAGTGTGGGTATGGCTCATGCTCTCCAAGGGGTTAGACACTTTGAGACAGGTGAAATTATTGTTCCCTTGTATCGTGGGGAGAAAATGCTAGAAAAGTACGGAGCCTACCAATTCCAACTACACCGAGCAGATATTCATAATATGTTGATTGATGAACTGAATTCATACGACTCTAATTCAATTGTTACTGATCACCAACTGATAGATCTTGATGAAAAAAATGATAGGGTTGAATTAATCTTCAATAATGGCAAAACATACGATTTTGATTTTGTGATTGGTGCTGACGGCAATAGATCAGCTGTTAGAAAGATAATCATTGGAGACGATGATCCTCAGTTTGCCGGTTATGTCGCTTGGAGAGGATTGGTGCCCACAAAGCTTCTTGGCGAGGGTGATTTTGATGAATGTGGATCCTCAGCGTTCATAGCGCCAGGACGAGTCTTTGCGAGGTATCTAGTTCGTAACGGAGAGTTGTACAACTATGTCGCTTTTTTAGCAACCGATGAATGGGCTGAGGAAGGATGGTCTATCCCTTCGAGCGTTGACGTGGTCATGGATATTTTTTCTGACTACAATCAACAAGTAAAAAATATTATTTCTGCAACCCCGGCCAATGATCTTTTTAAATGGGGTATTTTCACTCGTGAACCTGTTTCTAAATGGTCAACTAATAATATAACTCTTCTTGGTGACGCTGCTCATCCTCTCGAACCCTTTATGGGTCAGGGTGCTAGCCTCGCGATTGAAGACGGAGTGGTTTTAGGAAGAATCATTAAGGATTCTAACAGTGCTGAAGAAATTGTATCAAGATACGAAACTGCAAGAATTGAGCGTGCTCACTTTGTCACTGAGCATTCAAAACGAGCTGGCGCTCGATTCACCGGAACAGATCCCGATAAATACACAAAAGAAGAGCATAAGAATGAGGAAGAACTAGGCCTTTTTCATTATAACCCAGGGGATGTTATAGTTTAATTATGAGCGCTGTGAAAAGAGTATTTTACCGTCCTCCACTAGTGGGTTTATTGGCTTTTGTAGTGGTCTTTATCACGCAAGGTTTAGGGCATACTCTTATGGTTCTGGTGGAAGATATCTTTGGTGCAGCATTTCAATATCAAGCTGCATTTATCCTTGGGATAATCGGTGCGGTACTTCTTTTTATCGGAATGAAAAATGAAAATGAAGTTCCAGCCACTTGGCTTGGGTACTTTGCGGGCTTTTGCTTATGGACGGGTTGGATAGAATTTTCATTCGTCTTTTATGCCGAGTACTTAAATATTGAACAAACTTTACCTGACGGAACAATTAATCCTTATCCAGAATACCTGGTCATGCAATCCTCTATAGGTGTCTTAATGGTCAGCCTGCTCTATTTTTTCTTCAATAAAGAAACCAAGTGTAATTTTTTTAGATGGTTTCAAAGAAATTTAAAATTATCGACCGGCAAACCAACCCAAGGATATAAAAGAAATTATGCAGCTGTAACTGCTATGGAAACAGTCTATGTAATCTGGTTTTTCTACATTGTTCTGCTCCTTCTCTTTGAGGATGCTTTTGTTGGCGATCAACACCCACTTACTTACATCTTCTTTTTTATTAATACAATTTGGACTCTGTTCTTAATGTATCGACTCAGTAAGTTCTGGAATGTTACACGCGCAATTCGTTATGCAATACCGACAGCAATTGTGGCTTATACCTCCTATGAAATAATTGGAAGATGGGGAATCTTAATTGAATTCTGGGTTTACCCAAGAGAATATTTATTCGAGCTATTAATAATCTTAGGGGCTATCTCTTTAGGAATTTTGATCGCCGTACTCACTCCAGAAGGAGAAAAACAAAGACTCTATAGGCAAAACAAGGAGGACCAATAATGTTTATCAATTTTTGGTATGTGGCTGATGAAAGCAAAAATATAACCGATAAACCGGTTAGAAAAATGATGCTAGGACAAAATTTTGTCTTGTTTAGAGATTCAAAAGGTAAAGTGCATTGTCTTAGCGATGTTTGTATTCACCGTGGAAGCTCTCTCTCTGGAGGCAAGGTAATCAAGGATTGCGTTCAATGTCCTTATCATGGATGGCAGTTCGATGGTGCCGGTAAATGTCTTCGAATACCGTCCTTAGGGAAAGATGCAAAAATACCTTCTCGAGCTAAAATAGATTCATACCCCACGAAAGAAATTTACGGCTTGGTGTTCTGCTTCTTAGGGGATATTCCTGAAAAAGACCGATGCCCAATTATGAAAGTTACTGAATACGAACAGGAAGGTTGGAGAACAACAACACAATATTTTCAGTTTGATATTGATTACAAACGATCTATAGAAAACGGAATTGACGGCGCTCACAATGAATTTGTTCACCCTACCCATGGTTTTTCTGGTGAGGATGAAGACTATAAATCCCCTCCGATAAATATGAAAACCACAAAATGGGGTACTGGTTTCTTCAGTCAAATGTATGCCCCTCCCTTGAAAGAAAAAAAGATGCGGGAAGCCTCCGGCAGAAGCACCAATGCAGTCATGGAAGCGGGCACGGGTCATCATGGTATTTCCATGCTTTGGACACACATTCACCCTACCCCTCAAATTCTTATACATCAATATATGTATGAAACACCAATAGATGAAGATCGCACTAACCTTTATTTAATTAATACTAGAAATTTCTTAATCGAAAAGGAACATGACGAAAGAGTGATGGAAAGAAACCAGGTTGTAGCATTTCAAGACAGAGACGTATTAACGGGACT
>CAZVRH010000004.1:0-22624 GCA_964629335.1 uncultured Woeseia sp. | reverse complement strand
TGATGGAAAGAAACCAGGTTGTAGCATTTCAAGACAGAGACGTATTAACGGGACTGCATCCAAAACTGACGCCAGAATCAACCAAAAATGAATTTTTTGTCCCCATGGATAAACCAATAAAACGTTACCGTGAACTCTTGGATGATTGGGAGAAGAAAGGCTGGAGAATTAATAGCGAAGAAGTTCAACGAAACAAAAAAACTCATGCTTATGCCATTCCTAGCCCCGCGAGAAGAAGAAGCAAGGGTTGGGTTCTTGACTCTATTCCACTGATCAACTCTTGAGTAAATACAATCAGTTTTACCTAAAAGTTACATTTCGTTACCATTTGTCTGCTTAAATAAAGTTTAATATAGTCATATAATTTCTAGAACCACTTAAAAACTTATAATTATGTACATTAATTTTTGGTATCCGGTATGTTTGACCAGAGAACTTGAGGATAAACCCGTCAAGGCAACAATTCTTGGTCTTGAATTTGTCGCTTTCAGAGACAGTCAGGGAGAAGCACATTGTTTAAGCAATGTCTGTTGTCACCGAGGAGGCTCTTTAGCTGGAGGCCTATGTCACAGTGAAGACAATACGGTAGCATGCCCTTATCATGGTTGGAGATTTAATGGCTCTGGAAAATGCACCAAAATTCCATCTTTAGGTCCAGGCAGCAAGATACCGGCCAGAGCTAAAGTTGACAGTTACCCTGTTCAAGAGAGCTATGGCATCGTCTTTGCTTTTTTGGGCGACCTTCCTGAAAACGAGCGCCCGCCTCTCTATGAAATACAGGAATTTGAAGAAGAAGGTTGGCGAGCAAATAAAACCGTTATTATTGACATTGACTATAATTATGAGCGTTCGATCGAGAATGGACTGGATCCAGCTCATAACGAATTTATTCACCCTACACATGGGTTCGAGGGCACAAAAAATGACTACAAAGTTAACCCGACACAAATTACAGAGACAGAATGGGGAGCCGATTTTGCACAAGTTTTTGATGCTCCGCCACTGGATAAAGATGTCTACGGAGATAGTGCACGTCAAGAATCTGGTGAACTAACAGTCTTTGGCGGTTATCACGGTCCTAACACACTGATCACGCAAATTCATACAAAAAAAGATATTAACTGGTTCCACCAATATTTTTTTGAACAACCTATAAGTCAATTCCAAACCAGAATCTTTTTCGTCAATATGAGAAATTGGATCATGGATGAGAAAATGGATGAAATGGTTATGGAGAGAAACATGGTCATTGCGAATGAAGATATCACAGTGATGACAGATCTTAGACCTGTGGTTACCCCCCCAGTGAAAACTAAAGAAATTATGGTACCGGCTGATCTGATCATAGGTAATTACAGGAAAACCTTAGAGGGGTTTAAAGAAAAAGGTTACAAAATTGATGTGAAAAAATTTGAGGAGAAAAAGCATGAAACAGCTTTTGCTATTCCTTCTCCGGCTAGAAAAAATGAGAAAAACTGGGTGCTTGATCCTATTCCATTGGTCAACGGCCAATAGCTAAAACCCTAAGAAGCTCTCATTGAGCCGATAAACCGCCATCAATAACTAGCTCGCTTCCGGTTATTAATTTTGATTCATTCGAGGCTAAGAATAAAATCGCATTGGCTACATCCCCCACGTCAGCTAAGCTTCTTGCCGGAACTTGTTTTTCTAACTTTCCGACGAGTTCTTCGCTGGGGTCCCTGAAAAATGATTTCATCATTTCAGTTTTAGCAAAGACAGGGTGAACGCTATTGCAGCGGACTAATTTGGTGGTTCGTGCACAATGAAGCGCGACTGATTTTGACAAATGCCTTACGGCTGCTTTGGCACTGTTGTATGCAGCAAAATTATGCCCTGCAACAATTCCAGCTATTGATGAAACATTAACTATTGAGCCGTTTCCTGAATCTCTCATGAGAGGAATTGCGTATTTGCAACCGTAAAAAACAGAATCTAGATCCACCTTGTGGACCAAGTCCCATTCTTCGATTGTCGTCGCTTCCACATCTGCCATGAAACCGATTCCAGCGTTGTTAACTAATATATTGAGTTGACCCTCATTAACCTTAATATGATCAATCACCCTTTCCCAATCTTCTGTCTTGGTGACATCTTGAATGACAAAATTCAGATCGTGTTTTTCTGCAACTTTGTTGCCACCTTCCTCATTAATATCTGAAATATAAACCACCGCACCCTCAGCCTTGAAGACTTTAGCAGTTTCCTTGCCAAAGCCCGATGCGCCTCCTGTTATCAAAGCGACTTTTCCGTCTAACCTATTAGCCATAATTTTTATAAATTGTTAAAATTGATTAGTCATTATAACTTCATAAAATTAAAAAAGATGGAAATAGGCTGATTATCAAAAAAACTCAATCCAGTGCGTAAAACAAACTCCAATTCTTAAAACAATTACCTATGGATCAAATAAAAACTGAATATTGCACTGTAGAAAGCTGCTGGGGTCCAAGACAGGTAAGATTCTTAATCTCAGGTTCAGGACCTTTGATATTTCTTCTGCATCAGTCCCCTAAATCAGCAGATGAATACAGACCGCAAATTGAAAAATGGAGCGACGACTTTACAATTATCGCCCCAGATACACCTGGATATGGAGACTCGGATTCTTTAAATACAAATGAAGTTACTATAGAAAAAATTGCCCAAGCTACGGTTGAACTTGCTGATAGTTTAGACATTGAACAATTTGGACTTTATGGATTTCATACAGGTGCAATTATTTCAATTGCAATTGCTCACCAATATCCTGAACGAGTAAAAGCTATTGCTGGAAACGGGGTATTGGTACTGACAGACCAAGAGCTTGAAAATATAAGAAAAAATTACTTACCAAGTTATACCCCCAAATGGGATGGAAGCCACCTTGCATGGCTTTGGTCAAGGATGAGAGAACAATTGATCTTCTTTCCTTGGCACGAAAGAACTGAAGAATCCAGGATGAGTTTTGATATCTCACCTCCAGAAATATTACACGACAATGCAATCGAGATAATGCGAGCGGGCAACGCATATAGAGAAGCCTACGGAGCAGCTTTCGAATACAGATTAGAGAAGTTTGTCCCTCAATTAAGTGTACCTACCTTCATCACTGCTGGCATGTCGGATCCCTTATGTAAATGTCTTGAAGCATTAACACCCTCTGATTGTGTATCCATTGAGCCTTCCAAAACCCATGAAGAAGCTTTAATGAAATCCAAAGATATCTTATTAAAACATCCATCCGACAGTTTACCCACTCTGCAATCATCAATAATACGTAACGGTCAGTTTACAAAATCAATCATTCATTCAGGAGTTGGTGACATAAAAATTGAGAAGAATTTTAACGAAATTAATCATCCGCTGTTGTGCGTACATCCTCCTGGTGGCTCATCAAAAACAATTCGCTTTCTCACTGAATCCCTGAACAAAAAGATTGATATTATATCAATGGACTTACCTGGACACGGTGAATCCAATAAACAAGACAAAGAAAATAATTGTGTTAGATCGCACACGAACATTATTTTGGAAATAATAGAACGCGAAGGTTTTAATCAACTAATGTTACTGGGTTTACAGGCAAGCTGTGCTTCGGTTCTTGATGCTGTAAAAAATATTTCTACTGATTTTAAAAAAATTGTTCTCATTGAACCTTGGATTTTAAGCCAGGATGAAGTGAATGATTATATAGAGTTTGGCTTACCTGAAATAGAGCCCGATTGGTCTGGGGGTCACCTCCAACAATACTGGCATATGGTCAGAGACTCTAAACTTTTTTGGCCGTGGTACAACCGAACCATTTCTGGAATCATTAAAGGAGACAATTATTTGGAAGAAACTCAATTGGATATTGAGGTCACTGAATTTATAAGATCGAACAGCTCTTGGCAAACAACCACAGCGGACCAGTTGAGATACCCAACTAAAGATTCCTTACTTGAGATTCAGTGCCCTATCCTGATCTTCGGTCGACACTTACATCCATTGGAGAGTGTCTACACAAAGATTGCTCACGACCTAGAAAATGCCACCTATCATTCTTTAAATGATAATCCCAAATCTTGGGGTTCTGCTATTTCAAAATTTATCTCATAAGATAGACGTAGATTGCATTTAGTTACTTGTTATCCATTGTTTTTTTAGTCAGACTTATAGATTAATTCTATTCTGATCAAAGGAGTCTCAATGGCAGTAAAGATTGGGCCAATAAAATTGGCTGAAGGTATTTCTAGGTTTAATGCCATCACATATTTATATGCTTGCATTATTTGTATTGGGATTCTTGCCGGCTTAAATTTCATCCAACCTTATATCCTGAGTGTGGTTTTAGATATACCCAGGTCAGAACAAGGAACCTTAAGTGGAAGCCTGGCATTTATGCAGGAAATTATTGCAATTGTTTCGGTCTCCTTCTTCGGTGTTTTATCTGATCGAATTGGACGAAGACCGGTCATGGTATTTGGAACTATGGTTGTCGCCATAGGCTTCGCTTTATTTCCTTATGCCTCAAGTATCAATGAATTGTTTTTTTATAGATCGGTGTTTGCGGTGGGTGCTGCTGCATTATCTTCAGTGCTAGCCATTATTGTGAATGATTACCCTACCGAAAAATCAAGAGGTAAATTTGTCAGTCTGCATTCAGTACTCAATGCAGTTGGTGTTGCTGTTTTTGCAGCTTTTCTAGGGCGATTGCCAACCATATTTACAAACATGGGCTATGACCCGGTAGCAGCAGGTCAATATACGATGCTATTTGTAGCTGCAGCAGCGTTTCTTTCTGGAATTATATTTGCAATTGGTCTAAAAGGAGGAACACCAGAGAATTTAGGTGAAAAACCAACTTTTAAGCACTTGGTTGCCACGGCCATCAGATCCATCAAAAACCCTAGAATCTCTTTGGCTTTTGCGGCAACTTTGCTCGCTCGTGCCGATGTCTCAGTTAATGGAATCTTTATTTCACTTTGGGCTGCAACCAGTGCAGTTGATCTTGGAATTACCACTGGGGAAGCCTTTAAACAAGTTGTGCCCGTCATTGTGGTTACGAATCTTTTAAGTATCATTTGGGCCTTTCTCTTTGGCTCAATAATTGATCGAATTAATAGAGTAACTGCAATGGTGATTGCCATGGGGCTTGGTGTGATAGCCTATGGATCAATAGTTTTTGTAGACACCCCACTCAATTATTCTTATTTACCCATTTTTATCTTAATTTCTGCCAGCGCTATTGGAACTGTAATCGCCACAGGAAGTTTGATTGGTCAAGAAGCTCCGGTAAGAGAAAGAGGAAGCGTCATTGGGGTGAGCGCATTCTTTGGAGCCTGTGGAATCCTATTTGCTACCTCGGTAGGTGGATTATTATTTGATGCGTTCGGTCCTAAAGGTCCGTTCCTGCTGATCTGTTCCACTCATGCAGTAATCCTTGGTGGTGCGGTGTACGTGAGAATTAAATCCCCAGGGGATTTTTATGGCTCTGAGCAATCCAATTAAAAAAGAATACTCTGATACTTCAGGAGGACAATGTCATTTCAGATATATGGAAGGCGTGGGTACACCTATTGTGTTTTTACATCAAACACCCAGTTCTTCACTGATGTTTGAAGCAATTATGCGTGAACTTAAAGGCATGCAAATGTTTGCCATAGATACCCCTGGATTTGGTCAAAGCTTCGACCCTGATCATAACCCATCAATCAGTGAATACTGTGACTGGTTAATTGAGGCCTTGAACTATATTGGCTTAAAAGAATTTCACCTTTTTGGTCATCATACTGGCGCCTCAATGGCCTTACAAATTGCTTGTGATCAACCTAAAAGAACGCACTCCTTAACAATGGTTGGACCTTTTTTAGCTACGTATGAAGAGAAACAAGAAATGAAAAAAAATATTAGCTCCGACTGGAGCCCTAAAAAAGACGGCTCTCATTTGCAAACAGTCTGGCATTTAACAGGAGAAATTCTGGGTGCTGCTAAGAATCTAAATCTTAGACACCGTGAAGCAATAGACGCACTTAGGGCGCATCATTCAGCGAAACAAATTCATGAAGCAATCTGGCAACACTCTGATATAGAACTATTTAAAGAAATAAATTGCCCCAGTTTAATTATGTGTGCGCCTGACGATGTAATGTTTCCTTTCTTTAAGCGTGCAGAAACCATTAACAAAGATACAATTTCAAAAGAAATTAAAGGAAAAAATTTAGAATTGGATCTTGATACAAAAACAATTGCAGACTATTTTAAGATCTTTATAGATCAAATATAGAAATCAATGATTGATAATAATATAGGGATCAAACTTTCTTCACTAACCAGTTGGTTGGTGCTTATCATTTTTATGGTTATTTTTGTCAATATGTCATTCGCTCCCAGGGTTCCTACCGAATCTATAGAAAGGCAGATACTAACTAACTTTCATCTCGTGGTGGGCTCGTTACTACTTGTTTTAAGTTTTTTCAGAGTCTACCTATGGGTATACTGCCCACCTCAAAACAATCATAGGTTGTTACCGGATCATGAGTTTACTCAAGTTCATATATTACAATTTATGCTGTATATCACTTTTATTGCACAAGGTATTTCAGGAATCTTAACAGCCTGGTCGGATGGAATAATCTTATTTCTCCCAGGAGCTGATCATGTAAATCATTCAGTCTGGATGACCTCAGGTTACCTGCACAGTGTTTTTGGTTTCTTTTATATCAGTCTTATTTTATTTATTATTCTGTTTAGAATTTATCATCTAATTCGATACAGAGTACTGAGTATCAACGTATTTGCCTAAGAGATATGCGAAACTATTTTACTAATGCAAGAGGAAGACACTGGTTATTAGTAATCATTTTATTTGCAACCTCCGCCTATCTCCCTTACCTAATATTTGGGGCTTATCCCTTTGCTAAGAAGGTTAATCTTGGACAAGATGAGATCAATAATATTGTTCAGGAGTTAGACTTACCCGATTACTACCAACTCTATACTGATCAGTTGACAGACGCAGAAAAATTATTGGAAAAAGCAGCTTTTGATGAGTGGGAAGGAGGAAAATGCAGGTTTTGCCACGCTGTAAAAAAAGACGATCGCGACAGAATGGCGCCAAGTCTATATAGAATACTCGGCAGACCAGCAGGAGTGTCTGTAAATTTCACCTATTCTAAACCTCTAATAGAAATGCGAGACAATGGATTAGTCTGGACACCGGAAACAATCGATGCTTTCATTACAGATCCAGAGAGTTTTATTCCTGGTAATAGGATGCGTGTAGCGGGTATAAAAGATCCTAAAACAAGAGAACTGATAGTTAATTATTTAATTCGAGAATCTAACTAAGGGAGATAATAATGGGGATAACATTTGAGACCGAAATAAATTTTCAATCCAATACTTGGAACAGAGACGCTTGGGCAAGGATACAAGCGGATCTGGACTCTGAGAAACAATCAATTTGCTATACCACAGGACAAATACTAGGCGTCAAACCTGGAGAGGCAGTCAAAGAGCTTTGTGGATTTGAGACCTTTTTATGCACTAGATTAATGCCAAGAGCTGAAGACGGAAGCATAAGGCGACTCAATAAAGAGGTCATTTTTTATACGGATTCAAGAACAGGACAAATGATTGATGAATGGACCAACCCCTGGACAGAGGAAGTGGTAAAAGTAGTGCATGTGGCTAATGACCCTTTCAATTACACTATTTCAGAGTGGCTTATTCTTGCGCCAGAAGACTTTGGAGGAGGAAAAAAAGGAGAACCAAGGAAGATTCCCTTAATTTTTCCTTGGAAACGAGCCGGTGACATTATCACTCTTAACACGGATATGCATCTCTATTATCCGAACGCTTTACAACCCGATAAATGGGTTAGAGAATCGTCAGGACCTATGGCACGAGTCTCAGAAATGATGAGGTACTTTGTCTCGGCTCAAGACTTAGAAAATCCAGAACTTACTTCAGTCCATTTTACAGGGACTTGGAATAGAATTACGCCATGGCTTCCATGGATGCTGATGGGGCAAACACCTGGGCATTGCTTGTACATGAGTACAATGATTAAATCAGATAACATTGATATTATTCCGCAACATGTGAGAGATTTTTCAGAAGAAAGGTATCCCGGTATGCTGTCAGCTCCTACAGAAGATTATGGTCCTAGTATCTCTAGTCTCGAGTACTACTCAAGAGAACAAACACCGGCACCTCCTTTAGAAGATTAAGCAGGATTTTGAAATCGGTCGTTGTATTTGGATCGACGGGCAGAACCGGCATGGCTCTGTGCCAACAAATCACTAAAAAAGGATACGATCTTTATGCGATGACAAGATCGAGCAAGAACAGTCTCGAGCTTGAATCAATGAAAGCCAATATTATGCATGCCGATGCCTTGGCTAGGGATCAGGTAGCCAGCGTTTTAGCAAAAATCGATAATCAATCCACTGTGGTCAGCTTAGTTGGTGGCCAGAGCGCTGAGTTAGCTGTTCGTTCTGACTTTCCTGCGAATAAAAACATCATTGAGGTTAGTGAAGAATTAAGTTTTTCTCGCTTCATATTTGTAACCGCTATAGGCGCAGGAGAAAGCAAGCCTCAGCTACCGAATATGCTGAAACCCTTTTTAGGGGCAGTTACCGAAGAAAAAACTAAAGCAGAAAATGTGCTTAGATCTAGCAATTTGAAATACACCATAATAAGACCAGGACAATTAACCAACGAATCGGCAACAGGAACGGGGATATTAACCGAAGAGTGTATTCTAGGCAGTATGTCCAGAGAGGATTTAGCCAGCATGATTTTAAAAGCTATCGATGATGATTCAACTATTGGTAGAATCTACTCTACCCTAGATGAGAACAAGGATCTGGATTTCAGTTGGATGCAAAATAGATAATGGATTTAGACACAAACTTACAACAAAAAAACGCCTATCCCTCTAATTCTAGAGCTTGGTATGCTGTGGTTATTTTAACCATGGCCTACGTCGTCTCATTTCTTGATCGACAGCTATTATCTTTGGTCGTCCAAGATGTGAAAGCTGATCTAGACCTGAGCGACACCCAAGTCAGTCTCCTTTTGGGTTTTGCTTTTGCCTTGTTCTATACCACCATGGGAATCCCCATAGGCCGTTTAGCAGATAAAAAGAGTAGACGCGTGATTATTGGTGTTGGTATCACCTTTTGGTGCTTAATGACGGCCGCCTGTGGATTGGCTAAGAATTACACCCAACTGTTCCTAGCAAGGGTTGGGGTTGGGGTTGGTGAAGCCACTTTAAGCCCAAGCAGTTTATCGATGATCAGTGATTACTTCCCAAAAGAAAAAAGAGGAAAAGCCGTAGGTTTCTTCAATATAGGGGTCTCTGTAGGATCAGGAATCGCCTTAATTGTGGGGGGTCAAATAATTGCTTATGTGGCTAATTCGCCACCGTTGGTTCTGCCTTTTTTCGGTGAAATTTTCGCTTGGCAAGCCTTGTTTTTATATGTCGGTCTCCCAGGTCTGATTGTTGCTGCTCTCATGATCACCGTTAGAGAACCTGAAAGAAAAGAAAAAATCACAATTAAAACCGAGTCTGGGGAAGAAACTGAAGAAGTTTCTATTAAAGAGACTGTTCAATTCCTTCTCGAACGAAAACAAGCCTACGGGTGGCTGTTTCTCTCTATGGCTTGCTCGGTACTCATTGGTTATGCATTTCTTTCATGGATGCCTGCGATGTATATCAGGAGTTATGACATTGGAATTGATGTGATTTCGGTTTGGTTGGGTTCTGCGTTCTTAATTGCTGGACCAATAGGTGCCATCTCAACCGGCTGGCTGGGTGATTTCTTGTTGAAAAAATGTGACAAAGGTGCACACCTTAAGCTCTTTGGCTACACCATGATTATACTAACCATTACAGCCGCTTTGGTGCCATTAATGCCGTCCTATCAAACCGCGACCTTTATGTTTGTTCCTCAGTGTTTAGTCGCAGCTGGTCAAACAGCTTTAGCACCCTTGGCTATAGTGAATATCACCCCAAACCAAATCAGAGGCCAAGTTGTCGCTATCTACTTTTTTGTAATTAGTATGACCGGTTACACTCTAGGCCCAACCAGTGTGGCCTTGTTGACTGATTATGTTTTCCAAGATGAAGCACTAATCACCTACTCCATCTCTATAGTTTCATTGGTTGTCGGAAGTCTAGGTGCCTTTGCAGGATTTAAGGGAGTGAAACACTATAGAGAATATTTATCTGAATCGGATTATAACTAAGAGACAATCGACTGTTTGAAAAGTGACTCTATAGCCTGATCACTGAGCCCCATTTCCTCGAGTATCTCCTGGGTATGTTCACCAACTTTTGGGACTTGCTGATGAACATCAAAGCGTCGCTCATTCATTTCAATTGGCATTGCAGGTAATTTGGTTGAACCGCCATCAGGAATATCAATTGTTAATAGGCCTCCTGACTCATTTAAATGAGGGTCATCAAAAAGATCTTCGGGTTTGCTGATCGGAGCAAAGGGCAATCCGGTTTGATCTAGCTTGTTCATTAGTTCCTGTTTTGTGAAGGTTTTGAAGAGCTTTTCAAGCTTGGGAATTATGATGTCTCTCTTGTCCACTCTACCGCTATTCAGATTCATCTGCTCGTCCTCTATAAACTCGATGAGGTCAAAGGACTTACAAAAACTTTTCCATTGGCTATCGCTCACAACACCGATAAAGATTTGTTCATCGTCTTTGGTTTCAAAAATATCATAGACAGCCCAAGCTGCTACTCTCACTGACATTGGAGGCGGAGCCTCACCGGTAGTGGCAGTTTGTGCCATATGCTGTCCCATAAGATATACAACATTCTCATAAAGCGAACTGGTAACTTTTTGGCCTTTCTGAGTGTTTTGCCTCTCTTGTAAAGCGGCCAAGATGGCGATAACGCCAAACATACCTCCCATTATATCTATTACTGAAGATCCGGCTCTTAGCGGTTGACCTGGTGGTCCTGTCATATAGGCAAGCCCGCCCATCATCTGAGCTACTTCATCCAATGCGGTTCGATGTTGATAAGGACCGTTGAGAAAACCTTTCGCCGAACAATAAATTAATCGGGGATTAATTGTTTCTAATTCCTGAGGACCAAAACCGAGTTTCTCCATAGCTCCAGGTCTAAAATTTTCAATGAAAACATCGGCATTTGATAACAACTTTAAAACCACTTCCTGACCCTCTGTGGTCTTAACATCCAAGGCAATGCTTCTCTTATTTCGATTGTAAGTTAGGAAATATCCAGAGCCTGATTTCTTTAATTTTCTAGTTTTATCCCCTGTGACCGGTTCTATTTTTATCACATCAGCACCTAAATCACCGAGAATCGCTCCAACAGCTGGTCCCATGACCATATGAGTCATTTCTATCACTTTTATACCCGATAAAGGGCGTAATGAATCATCCATAATCAAAGCCACATAATTTAGGAAGAATATATTACTATTCTAAAGGATATTGTGTTTAGATATCACACAAAATCATTCGAGCATTATGAGCAAACGAACCGAAATTGAAGCAGCTATATTTAGAAGATTAGTGGACCATCTCAAAAATGATCCTGAAATACAAAACATTGATTTAATGAACCTTGCTGGCTTTTGCAGAAACTGTTTAAGTAAATGGTACACCGAAGAAGCCACGGCGTTTGGAGAACCAATGGATGAAAAAACAGCCAGAGAACTAATCTATGGGATGGACTATGGCGAATGGAAAAGGAAGTATCAAAAGCCAGCTACTGAAGAACAACTCGAAGCGATGCAAGCTCGACAGAAAAAATGAGCCCAGAACCAAAGTTTGGTATTGATAAAGTCGTTCTTATCTTGGGTTTAGTGATTTATGGCACAGGGTTCTCATTGCTTTATATAATTTTTGCGCCCTTATCTAGAAGCATTGGTCTATCAACCAACCAGTTCGGAATATTGATTGCTGTCTCGAATGTCGCTCTTGTCTTTTCTTCCTATTATTGGGGCAAGAGAAGTCAAATCGTAGGGCGAAAAAGGGTTTTTATTATTGGTTTATTTTCCTATGCTCTGGCCTACTCGCTTTTTGCCTTCGGCATTCAAATTGGAATTTGGAAACTACTGGAACCACTTTATCTTTTTATGATGTTGTTTGTGATTCGATTGATCTATGGTGCCTTAATCGGTGGTATTCAACCGGCAGCTGTCGCCTACATGTCTGATACCACTGAAGCTTCTGATCGTGCACAAGGGATGGCATTAATTGGCATGGCTTCAGGTATTGGAACCATGATAGGACCAGTCATCGGTGGTGGATTGGCGTTTCTTCACCCCTTGTTTCCAATGTATTTTGGTGCATTGATTGCTGTGGGGGGCGGTTTTCTGGCCATGAAGTATCTAAAGCCAACTGTGATAGAACCCATTGCGGAAGTTCAAGGAACATTAAAATTCCATGACAACAGAGTTTTTCCATACCTTCTTGGTTGGATGATTGCGTTCCTAGTCTTTACCAGTACACAAGTAATTGCAGCATTCTTCATTGAAGATCAATTAGGGGTGACAGGTCAGAGTGAAATTATAAAAGCCACGAGCATCTCATTGCTCTCGATGGCGCTCACGACCACTTTTATGCAAGCAGTGGTCTTGCAAGTTGTTAAGCTCACACCCGAATTACTTTTAAGAATCTGCTTTCTAATTTTTGGAGCGGTCTTGGTATCTATTAGCTTTATTAGTACTTTAACTCAATTCTATCTTGCTTTTGGTGGCATAGGGGTCGCATTCAGTATGATCACACCTGGATTAAATTCAGCAGCCACATTAAGTGTCAAACCATCTGAGCAAGGAGAAGTGGCAGGACTTCTAGCCGGAGCGCCGGTCGTTGGCATGATCTTTGGGCCACCCCTTGGTGCTTTTTTATACAACGTGGATCCAACATATCCGTTCTATTACGGAGGGCTAGTCGCAATTATTTTAGGTATTTATTTCCAGTTTATTACAGTTAACGAGAAAAAAAATTAGTCAGGTTTGCTTTGCTTCGGTAAACCCATCAGAAGCTTGTTCAGATTTTTCGTCCTTTCGCCAAATTTGCCTTGGTCCGTAACCGTCTTTTCGTAGAAAATGTTCCGTGTAAACAATCCGATCTGGATCTAGTCTCATAAGTTGATACGGTGGAGGATTATCAAAACCGGTATTAATTTCAGCCGCCGATGCCTGCCATCTAAAAATCGTCATACCGTATTCCCAGTCAGACGTACCAGGATCTAATATTTCAGCGTTACCAAATAATTGAGCGCCTTGTGCAACAACCCAGCCTGCCATTGGATTTGCAACCGCTAAAGACACTCTGGGGTCGCGCTGCATTGCCTTTAGTTTCGGACTCCCTGGTTGAGGTAAGATGTATATCGTAAATTTATCGGCATAAAATTCCAAAGGGCTCACAATGGGTCCTTTGAGACCCAAGGTTCCCAGCATGCCTAGATTGGTTAACGTCAGAGCTCGCTGAATCCGATGTTCTAACATTTCTCTTGGAAGCGGTTTGGTTGTCCAAGGTATCTCATCCAACCAGGGGTGTGCATTACTCATTTTATTCTCCTATCTTTTTATGGCGCGCCCGGAGGGATTCGAACCCCCGACCACCTGGTTCGAAGCCAGGTACTCTATCCAGCTGAGCTACAGGCGCACTTTTCTTTATTATATATGAGAAAGTATTGGAAAACTTCTCGCCTTATCTCTCCAAAGCTCCTGACCTTCTTGGGGGCTAATCTTTTCAAAACGTAATCGATCGCCGGGTCTTAATTGCCCAATCAATGAACGATCAATTTTGGCCACTTGAAAAATTCTAGGGTATCCGCCCAGAGTTTGTGCATCTGGCCCCAGTATAATCGGCTGTCCATTGGGCGGGCATTGGATGGTGCCTGGAAACATGGGTGAACTGATCATTTGTCCATGTTCCTCAATTTCAAGGGGGGCACCATAAAGCCGGATGCCCATTCGATTGGAATCATTATCTATGAGAAATTCATGCTCCTCAATTGCATGCTTTGATAGACCAACAAGACGATCGTATTCAGGTCCTTCGGTAATTCTGATCACCCAAGATGGAACGTAATTTGTCGGCAAGCTAGATTCTGGTTTCATCGATTGATCTAAATCATAACCTCTCTCTTCAAAACCAATAAAATCACCTTTCTCGATTATCCTGCCTTTAAATCCTCCGAGTTTAGATGGGAGATAAGTTGAAACACTGTCTAAAAATTCATCCGCAGTTATGTTGTCGGAAAAAGCCAAATAAGACCGGCAACCATGCATTGCTCTCCCGATCTCAACCAGGCTTCCCGCATCAGCATTGATAATGGTTTCATGCGGAACGTGAACGCCATTAATTTTAAGCTTCATGACTGCGCCGGTAATCACTAAGCGCTGAGGGGCATGCAATTTAAATTTAGGCCCAACAAATGTGAACTCCAGTAGCGCTGAGTTTGCTCTCTTTCCGATCAAAGCATTGGCCAAAGCTGCTGACTCTGGATCGGCAGCCCCGGATGACGGCACGCCCATGTTTCTTGAGTGTCTTCTACCAAGATCTTGAATCGTGGTCATCACTCCTGAGGAAATAAATTCAATGCCGTTCACTTCAATTCCTCAACATTGCCTTGAAATCCAATTTTGTGATTTCCTCAAAATTTAATCTCATACCAGGCACAATTAAAAAGGGGTCAGTTTTCGTGAGATCAAATAAAGTCATTGGTGTTCTGCCAATAATGGACCATCCTGCAGGTCCTTCCAGTGGATAAATACCTGTTCGATTATTAGCGATCCCTACGGACCCCTCAGAGACAAAAGGTCTGGGACTGCTCAACCGAGGTAGTTTTATTTTTTCTGATAAATCTCCTAAATAAACAAACCCCGGTGTAAACCCAATCATTTTTACTTCATAATTTTTTTGGCAATGCTCATCAATGATCTCCTGTTTTGTGAGCCCTGTGCTCGTGGTTACCTGCTCAATATCAAGAGCAAACTCATCGTCATAACAAATAGGGACAGTCACAGACCGCTCGAACTTATCGACGGTTGAAACATCTAGGGATTCGAGCAAGCTCAATATCTCTTCCTTGATCCCTGCACGATCCTGAGTTAAGGGGTTAAATTGTACGACCAAAGAATCCTCCCCTGGAACTGCCTCAAGGTTGGTTCGAAGTTGAAGAATATGCTGTGAGAATTGCCAGAAGAAATAGGGGTCATTGTCTTTCTTTTCTTTAAATGTAATCTGGATAAAATCCTCACCAAAATCATCAATTCGAAGAAGAGTCTGACTAACCATAATATTTAAAGTTGACGCCCTCAGACTCCAGTGTGTCTTTAATGCTTTGTGCTGTTTCTAGAGCCCGTGGAGTGTCTCCATGAATGCATAAGGTTTGTGCTTGTAATCTGATTTTTTTACCGTTAATTAAAACAGACTGATTTATGGCAATCTGTCTGGCTTGAGAAACCCGTTCCTCAATAGAGTCAATCAAAGCGCTAGGATCGCTCCTCTTGACCAGGGATAAGTTTGATCGATA
This sequence comes from uncultured Woeseia sp., assembly GCA_964629335.1. Classification (GTDB taxonomy): domain Bacteria; phylum Pseudomonadota; class Gammaproteobacteria; order Steroidobacterales; family UBA11654; genus CACPJA01. The sequence goes on along the minus strand of CAZVRH010000004.1, from coordinate 7,101 downwards.
GCGTCGGTCGACAAAAGCTTCTGAAACAAAGGGGATTCCATGTTTTTCGCAAACCTTTGCCGTTTCAGAACCGAACGGACCCACGACATTGAAAAATAAATCATTCTCCTTAATGACCGAAATAAACGCTTCACTTAATTCTGTGCTGTGAGCAACATCATTGTAAAGTTGACCGTGCAATTTTATGTGTCCGACTGCGACTTTCTGTTTTTTAGCAATGTTTATAAACTCGGTAATTTGTGAAGATAAAGAGTTCTTAAGATCTGCAATTGAAATCTCTATGGATCTTCTTCCAAAACCTTCTGTATCTGGGTAAGACGGATGAGGACCCACTGCAACTCCGAGCTTACTTGCAGCAGAAACAATTTTTAAAATACTGGACCGATCACCTGTATGACCTCCGCAGGCGATATTACAAGAGGTGATTACACCAAGAAGTTTTAATTCCACATCGAGTTCATTATCATTGTTAAACTCACCTAAATCAGCGTTTAGATCCATAGCTTTTATATCCTTTTCTCTGATCTCATTCTATACGATCACGTGTTATGACGTTTAAATTATCGTATCTTGAATAGGAGAGTTTTTACTCAGATTAAGTACTTTTTAAGGAAATAAAAAAACAGGTTTGCGCAAAAGTTGTCTCTCATAAATAAATTAGTGCTAATTTTAAAAATTTACTTATAGGACATATCTTGGTTTAGCTATTTTTTCATTTTTATTATTTTTCATAAACTTAGAAATATCTCTTAAACTAAAATTATTGAGCTTATAGGACAATAAAAATTTTTAGAAAAAAAGTTTAATTTTTTATATCAAAAAATCTTGAAAAAAGATTAGTTGAAAGTAATATCTTAACCATCTCTTAGAGACCGATCTGAAAGTAACTTAAGATGCAGAAAGAAGAGTGGAAAAGAGAAAGAGACCTCAAGGGTGAAAGCGAATCAGGGAGAATAAGTTAACGACAAAGGAGAACTGATTCCCACCAAGTCCGAAAAGAGATGTCGGGCAAGGAGCTGAAGAAAAAATCTCGCTTCAGACACCCCAAGGACTCGACTGAGAACAGAGCTTCGGCTCTGTTTTTTTTTACCTTTTTGAAGACTTAAAAGCCCTAAAACCTGTGTAGGACAATAAGGCAGCAAAAGGCAGGGCAACAATAGTCGCTGCGAATGATGACAGACCTAACAACACCACACCCGATGCTGCAAACCAACTGCCCATCACTTCACCGGCTCTGGCTAGAAAGGTGTCCAGGAAGACAGTGGATTTGTATCGTTGGTGAGTGCCCAGATATGTAAACAAGGTTTCTCTCGCGGGTTTACAAAGCGCGTACTCAAAGGTTCTCAAAACACACACCACAAGTAAAACAGTCATTATCTCAGGGTACGCCTCATAAAAGATAAGACCTAAGGATAAGATAAGGCCGTAACTGACCAGGATAAATCCAACACCCAGTTTTCTAAAGATAAGTGAAGTAAGGAAGAATTGAAAAAACAAGGTCAAGGGCGTCACAATTTGCTCTATTCTTGCAAAAAAACCGGTTCGCTCACAAGGATCCGTTGACCAATCTTGAACAATACTTAAAGCTATCATCCACCCGAATGTCATCAACGCTGTCCACAACACCATGTAGAGGCTTAAATTTCCTAGAATGGACCCTCGAAGAGGTATTAATAAAGAACTCGCACCTGTAGCTGTTGACGCATCTTCATTTGAAGAAGGTTGTTCTTCAGCAATTCTGGCTTTGAAATTAATGCTGAGAAGGATTGATATTGTCAGTCCTATAATAGAGATCAGAATCAGCGAGAACGGTCCCCAATCAGACATGGAAGAAGATCCGCAAACCTCCACTGAGAAATAACGAGCAATCGAAGACCCGCTAAATGCCCCAAGAGAACCTCCAGCACTGATAATTCCAAAGTACATCTTTCCTTGTTCGCTGGTGAAATGGTTGATCATTGACACCCAGAAAATAGAGACCACAAAGAAAGAAAACACGTTACACCAGATATAGAAGGCTTTGGCTATGAAAACTTTGGCTTCGTTATCCAGCGTCACCCATCCGAGAAAAAAACAAAGCAGGTTAGCTATAAAAAACAGATAGGTATAGATGACCACTCTGTTCCGATCAATGTTAGACACCAACCATGAATAAATAGGATTGGCAATCAGCATAATCAAAAGCACAATTGAGAGAAGCCCAGGGAGATTTTCTAATCCTGCTTGGACTGCCATTTCATTCCTAACAGGTCTAATGGAATACCAAGAGCCAAGAACGAAATAAAAAAAGAAGAACGCTTTGAGTATCGAACCAAGGTCCTCTCTCGGTAATTGAAAAAAACTTATTTTCTCTTTTATGGATTGCATACGATCTCTAAGGGATCATTTATTGTTGGTAGTTTACTATAAATATTGACGACAAGCTTAGATGGTATTCATAATTACAATTTAAAAGAAAGGATTATTAGCCTACAACGGACAAAAACAACCATGTCTTCGACTAACATAATTTTCAATTTTGATAATAGCTATTCACGGCTACCAGATCGCTTTTTTCAGAAAATTAACCCTGAGGCGGTCGAGGATCCGAAACTCATTGTTTTTAATCGAAACTTAGGAAATTCTCTAGGCATCGATAATATACAATCCAAAGACGCCTTGGCCGCAACTTTCTCTGGAAACGAGCTGCCTACAGGCTCTGATCCGATCGCTTTAGCATACGCTGGTCATCAGTTTGGTAATTTCGTTAATCAACTTGGTGATGGCAGAGCTGTGCTTCTTGGAGAGGTTGTTAACAAAGATCAGGAACGATTTGATATTCAACTCAAAGGTTCTGGCAAAACAAGATTCTCCAGACAAGGGGATGGAAAATCGGCTCTGGGTCCTGTAATAAGGGAATATATATTAAGTGAAGCCATACACGCACTGAATATCCCAACAACCAGAGCTCTTGCAGCGGTGACAACTGGGGAAGATGTTTTTAGGGAAACCAAATTACCAGGGGGAATTCTGACTCGAGTGGCTAAAAGTCATATCCGTGTAGGAACTTTTGAATACTTTATGGCAAGGAACGATCTTAAGCACCTAAAAATTCTGGCCAATTATGTATTGGAAAGACTCTACCCTGAAGCTCTTGAATCAAAAAACCCTTATCTTCAAATGCTTGAGACCATTGCTGAAAAACAATCTCAACTCATTGCAAATTGGATGAGAATTGGTTTTATTCATGGTGTCATGAATACTGATAACACCTCAATCTCTGTTGAAACCATTGACTACGGCCCTTGTGCATTTATGGATGAATACAACCCGCAAACGGTCTATAGTTCGATTGATCATCATGGACGATATGCCTTTGCAAATCAGGCTCAAATAGCTCATTGGAATCTAGCTTGTTTGTCCGGTTGTCTCATACCTTTGGTGGATAAAAACGAGGAACAATCTAAAGAAAAGATCAATAAAGTACTCGAACGTTTTTCTAAGAGTGTCAATGATGAGATCTCAACAACAATGATTAGAAAAATTGGCCTGAAACATCAATCTCAAGAAGGCTTGGAGCATTTAAAAGCATTATTGAAATTGATGCATGAGAACAAAACCGATTACACCTTAACATTCAGATTGCTAAGTGACGCTGCTCATGGAGAAACAAAGGAATTTATCTCCCTTTTTGAAACACACGATGCAATTTCAGATTGGATCGCGGCTTGGAAGAAGTTATTAGATAAAGAGGAAAACAATACATCTGAAATCGCTGAATATATGAACTCCATAAATCCTCTCTACATTCCTAGAAATCATCTGGTGGAACGAGCTATACAATTGGGTGTGGAAGAACAAGATTTTTCTTATATGTTAAAGCTTTCAAAAATTTTAGAACAACCGTTCACCCCTCAGGACATTGAACCGGAATTCCATCTTCCACCAAAGGAAGAGGAAAAGGTGCTTCAGACTTTCTGCGGAACCTAAAAGGAATTAATTGGGTAAATCCTGCCTTCGACAATTGTTGCTTTGACTGTAATGTCTTTAATTGTTTGATGGTCAGCCGTCAAAGGATTTTCCTTTAGAACCGTAAAGTTCGCGTACTTTCCTTGGCTGATGGTTCCGTAATCATCCTCCATACCCATAATATAAGCGGCATTGATCGTCACTGCTCTCAGAGCTTCCAAAGCACTTATTCGTTGATTAGGTCCAGCAACTTCATTGGCAAAGTTAATTCGATTAACAGCAGCGTGCATTAACAATAAAGGAGACCCTGGAGCCATAGGCATATCGGAATGAAGCGATATGAGTACACCAGCACGTTTAAGATCTCCTAATCTGACCATATCACGAGATCTTTCTGCACCTACCCCTTTGCGGCTGTATAAATCTGACAACGCCGTCACGTAGTAAGGATTAGCGCTCACCAGAGCGCCCAAGTTTTTTATTCTTTCGACCTGATCAAAACTTGAATACCCAAAATGCACGATCACGGTCCGATGATCTTCTCTGGGATTGCGTTCCATGTTATCTTCCAAGACGTCTAAAAGACGATCGAGCCCCGCATCTCCATTGACATGAACATGAATCTGGTAAGCGGCGTCCCAAAATTCTTGAAAAGCTTCGCGATAAATTTTTTCCTGCATTAACCATGCGCCTTGATGTCCGTCAAGATAACCATCTCTCATGACCATGTTTTGAGAATACATTGCGCCGTCTGTAAATAACTTGATGTGCTGGGGTAAAAACTCAACCTTCCCTTGACCCCATGAGAGATATTCTTTTGATCTCTCAACTAATTCGTCAACTGCGTATGTTTCTGAAATGAAAAGCCCGCTGGGAATGTAAATGGATCTAAACGGGGTGTCTTCATCTCCAAAAACAAGATTTTTTGCGTCCTGAACGGCTTTAACAGAATAAGCACCTGGGTTACCAATAAGTGTAATGCCGTTCTGATGAAGGTAGTTTTCAGTAATTTGTAAACCTTTGATCAGGCGCTCAGGTGCTGACAGATAGGACATAATGTAAGGGAGAACGGACACCAACCCCTGTTCCGAAAAATGACCCTCTTCAAAACTCGCATATTCTTTTGCTTCCTGATCAAATGAATTAACCAGTTCTTCTGTGATGCCGAAAAAATCAAGTGCCCTAGAATTTAAAATAAATTCATGAAAGGATCGATGGATCACCAGAATAGGTCGAGTACTTGAAACCCGGTCAAGATCTTTTCGTGTTAACTCCCCATGGAAATAATGATGAAATCCCCAAGTAACCAGAGGCTGGGATGGATCGGCAGAATTCTGGGCTGCAAACTCCAACCGCTCAAGATAAGACTCCCTGTCTCTGACTCCTTTTGAGCTGTTGCCTGGCAACTCCCAATCCTCAATAGCTATTACCTCTGATTGCATGGTGATGGCAGCAAGATTTGGATGCACATGATGTTCAATCAGTCCTGGAATCAAAACATCATTAGAATAGGTTTGATTAATCTGGGCCTTGGGAAATTGCTGTGCAAGTTCCTCTGCTTCGCCTACCGCTTTAATTCTTCCACCTTCAACTGCAACAGCAGTGACTACGGGATGCTTTTGATCTAGAGTCACAATCTCTTGAGCTACATATATTTCAACCTGGCTTGTTTGTTCGCTGAAAACAAAATCCGGGAAAAGAAAAATAATAAAAGCTAGATAAATTATCTTCATATTGTTGATCCCTACTCTACACTTTGTGCTGCATCTGTACTACATTAACAATATAAAAGCTTACACTAAAGAGGTGCAAAAAATGTCTTCATCAAACATAGGTTCATTCAGTTGTTTGCTTCTGTTGACCTTTATCATGACAAGCTCAGAGCTGAACGCAACTCATGTTGAGGTACCAGAAACAAGAGTCCTTAGTGAACAAGAATTAATCGATATCATAGTGGGCTCTTGCATACAGTCAACTCGAGGATGTGAAACAAAAGAATCTATCAGCCAAATAAAAGAGGCCCTCAGTGAAGGCAAAGAGTTTAGACTCATTTCTACAGAAAACTTTCCAAATAATTGGATGGTAGTAGCTGTCCAAGGTATTGGTGGTGGTGGAGCATGGGAACATGTCATCGAAAGAACTCAGAAACAAAACCTCCCAACCATAAGTAAATCAGAGGCAAATAGCAGGGTTGTTGATCTTTTAAGCAAACATATGGGCAAAGAGATTAAAGCACTGATTCGATCTGAAGCTGCGGGAGCGACCACAACAGCGCTTCTAGTAGCAGCAAGCAAGGGTATTCCAACGATAGATGCGGGCATCACAGGTCGTGCCGTACCTGAAGTGCAACAATCGATTCCATGGATCAATGGAATCGCATCAATTCCAACTGCAATTATCACCCCATGGGGTGATGAGATCATTATCAAAGATGCCATCGATGAATACAGGGTTGAGGATTTAAGTCGAGCAATTGCGGTGGCTAGTGGTGGGGACGCCACAATAACGATGACGCCAATGTCAGGGGAACAAATTAAACAAGGTGCCATTCTTGGTAATCTTTCAGAAGCATTGTTATACGGCAAAACTGTTCGAGAAGCACGTGAAAGAGGTGAAGATCCAATAGATGCTCTTTTAGATGTAACCAATGGCTATAAACTCTTTCAAGGCATAGTAAGAAAGTCAGATGAACGAGGTGATAGAGGTTTTAATTGGGTCGATGTGGAAATAGAAGGCATTAATGAGTTCAAAGACAGTAACTATAAGATCTTCGTCAAGAATGAGAATATTATTGCATGGATAGACGATGAGGTAGATGCAATATCACCAGACTATATTTATAACCTAAATCCAAAAACAGGTGAATCAATAACAGGAGGCACTGGATATGGAGGATACCCCTTGAATGAAGAAGTCGTAATAATTGGTTTACCAGCACATAAACAATGGCGAAATAAAAAAGGAATTGAGTTAATAGGCCCAAAACATTTCGGTTTTGATTTTGAATACATTCCCATAGAAGAGCTTCAAGCTAAGAAAAAATAAGCAACTGGCGGAGAGGGAGGGATTCGAACCCTCGATACGCTATTAACGTATACTCCCTTAGCAGGGGAGCGCTTTAAGCCGCTCAGCCACCTCTCCAATACTTTGAAA
>CAZVRH010000003.1:71995-75540 GCA_964629335.1 uncultured Woeseia sp. | reverse complement strand
ATCCAGTTAAGCTTTCCTCAACACCAAGTCTGGGTTGAGATTTTTAAAAAGTGGTGGTCAGAAGGAATCAAAAAGTGGCAAGAAAGAAACCCAGGCGATGAAACCCTGTATTTTTTGTGTGAGCTCGGCCCTCCAGGTTATGCTATTACCGATGCAGACCAACTAGAGCTTTCTGACCGCTGGGAGGAGGCTTTGATAATAAAAACCTGGGTCGAAACAATATGGAAAGATACAGAAAAGAAATGAATAAGCCTGAATTTTCATACCCTGTTTTGCAACACCCAGCACCTCAGCTTACAAAAAAACAAGCAGAAGAAATATTTTCTAATTGGTTTGAGAAGGCTGTTTTTTTAAACCCTTTGTCTAGCGAGAGGGACCAAAACTTTTTATTTAAAGATAAAAATGAAACAAAGTTTGTTTTAAAGGTTTCAAACTCAAAGGAATCCTTCGAGGCTCTTGATTGTCAAAACAAAGGTTTGGAGCATTTAGAGTCAACCACTAACTTGAATGTCCCAAAAGTTATCCCAGACAAAAACAACCAAAGAATCAAGCAGTTAGAAGTGAACAACAACAAACATTTTCTTAGGGTTGTCTCTTATGTTGAAGGTGTCCCTGTGGGCGATGCAAGCGAACCAAAGAGCTCGAAAGCCTTGTACAATAATATGGGCGCATTCTTAGGGCTTTTAGGCAAAGGGTTGAAGGATTTCTCACACACAGGCGCTAATCACAAACTTTTGTGGGATGTAAAAGAAACAGAAAGCCTGTTCGATATACTTGAGTTTGTTGAGAATCAAGATAAGAGAAACCTGGCTCAGGAGACCCTGGAATATTTTTCAAAACACATAAGGCCCAAGCTTGATCAGGTAAGGACACAAGTTATTCATAATGACATGAACCCAGATAACCTCTTGGTAAAAGAGAGCAACCCACAATTGGTTTCGGGCATCATTGATTTCGGTGATATGGTAAACACACCACTGGTTAATGATTTGGCTGTTGCAGCCGCTTACCAAACCGTTAAACAAAAAGACCTATTTGTGGGCACTTGCGATTTATTGGTGGGCTACCAAGATGAATACCCTTTAACAGAAGCAGAGATTTCATTATTACCAGGGTTGATTGTTAACCGCATTGCTATGTCTTTGGTTATTTCTGAGTGGAGAGCCTCAGAGCACCCAGAAAATCGAGAGTACATATTAGGCTCTATCGAGAAAACATGGAGCGTGCTAAAAGATACCTTAATAACCGGATATGGCCGCTCAGCAGAGGAACTAACCGATTACCTAAAAAAGACATAAGAAAAAAGCATGGATCTAAAAGAGAGAAGGAATAAATATTTAGGCAATGCCGACAAGTTTTTTTACAAAGAGCCTCTACATATAGTTAAAGGAGAAGATGTTTGGTTGGAAAGCTCTAGTGGTCAGCGATACTTGGATGTGTACAACAATGTCGCCCATATAGGTCACTCTAACCCGATAGTTGTTGAGGCAATAGCAGCACAAGCAGCCACTCTTAACACAAACACACGTTACCTACACGAAAACATTATTGAGTTGGCCGAAGAAATAACAGCTACTTTTAATAATGAGCTGGAGGTTTGTTACTTTTGTTGCAGTGGCAGCGAGGCCAATGATTTGGCCTTACAAATAGCAAGAGCGCACACAAAACAAGAAGGCTGCCTAGTTACCGAAAACGCATACCATGGAAATACCACGGCGGTGTTTCAAATGAGTCCAGAAGATTGTCCTCCCGAAAAAAAAGAAGAATGGGTAGGTTTAGTTGGGGGACCAAAAAAGTATTTGGCCGATAAAGAAAAACACCTATCTGAAAGCCTTAAAACAATAGAAAAGCTTAAAAATAATGGGTCACCGCCCGCAGCCTTTATAGCAGACAACATTTTTAGCAGTGAGGGTATTTTTTCTATCCCAAAAGGTTACCTCAAAGATATGTACAACCTAACAAGATCCTTCAGCGGGTTAGCTATTGCTGATGAGGTTCAGTCCGGCTTTGGGCGAACTGGAAAACATATGTGGGGGTTTGAGCACGATGAAGTTATTCCAGACATAGTCACCCTAGGTAAACCAATGGGCAATGGCCACCCTTTAGCGGCTGTTGTGACAACTCGTGAAATAGCAAAATCATTCAACTTAAACCACGGATATTTTAATACTTTTGGTGGAAACCCAGTTTCTGCTGCCGCAGGCTTAGCAGTCATAAGGTTTGTCAACAACAACAAACTGACAGAGCACGCAGAAAACGTAGGAAAACATTTAAAAAAAGGGCTTAACTCAGCGGCAAGAAAGTTAAGTGATATCCAAGAGGTTAGAGGCAGCGGTCTCTTTGTTGGGGTTGAGCTAAAATCAAGCAAAATAACTTCCCTGGCAATAGAGGGGCTTTTGTCTGAGGGCATTTTAGCGGGACAAACAGGCCCTCAAAACAACGTAATAAAGCTTCGCCCACCAATGACTTTTAAACAAGAACACGCAGACCTGGTAATCAAAGCAATAGAAAAAGTTTTAAGCTAGTTTAGATCGATCAGAACAGGCGTGTGGTCTGAGGGTTTTTCTTGGCCTCTGGGTGTTTCATCAATATAGCCCTTTACACAATTTTTTTTAAGCGCCTCAGAGATTAAAATTAAATCTATTCTTAACCCCATTTTTCTTCTATAAGCTGCTGCACGATAGTCCCACCAACTAAACAAACCCTCTTTTTGTTCAAACAACCTAAAACTGTCTATAAAACCTAAATCCATGATTTTCTTAAGCCATTTTCTTTCATCGGCGCTGCACAACACCTTGTCTCTCCAAAGCTCGGGATCATGGACATCATCGTCATCGGGTGCGATATTAAAATCTCCTAAAACCACTATTTTATCGTTGGTTTTAAGCTGTTGTTCTAGAAGGCTGAGAAGATTCTTCAACCATTTCATCTTATAGTTAAACTTCTCTGACTCAACGGTTTGTCCATTGGGTATATAAACATTTATCACTCGAATATCACCATAGGTTGCAGAGATGACCCTGGTTTGCTCATCCTTGTAACCATCTATGCCCTCAACAACATTTTCTGGCTCTGATTTTGCTAATAATGCCACACCATTATAAGATTTTTGACCATAGATTTTAGCCCGATACCCTATTTGCTCAAAGGCCTCAAATGGAAACATCTCATCCATAACTTTTGTTTCTTGTAAAGCTAAGACATCGGGCTGATTTGTCTCAAGCCAACTTGTGACATGCTCTAATCTTGCTCTTACTCCATTTACATTCCAGCTTGCTATTTTCATAATTTCCTTAAGCCACCCATTTTTGAATATAATAATGGGTGTAACAAAAGTTTAAATTAAAAATAATTTATTAAAAGAACAATATGAAGGCCGAAATTTTTGGCAAGCCAGACTGTATACATTGTGAAAAAGCAAAATTTTTGTGCAAGCAAAAAGAAATAGAGTTCACCTACCAAGAGCTCGGTAAAGATTTTGAGATGGGGTTTATTTTGGAGAAATTTCCAGGGGCCAAAACTTTTCCACAAATTATTGTTGATGG
>CAZVRH010000003.1:0-71895 GCA_964629335.1 uncultured Woeseia sp. | reverse complement strand
TTCTACTCTCAGCAAGCAGCAAATTATTCTGTTGTGTATGACGTGTGGTGTGATTAGTTTTTAGTTTTCTGGCTCTGAGCTTAATCGATCAATGATTTCTCTGGTTTTGGGGCGAATACCTCGCCAAATATAAAAAGACTCCGCAGCCTGTTCCACCAGCATACCCCAGCCTTGGAGTGATTTTTTAGCTCCGTTCTCATCACACCATTTTTGAAAAATGGTTTTACCATAGCTGTAATTAACGTCATAGCAAACAGAGTTTTGTATTGCTACGGGGTTGATCTCAGGCAGCGCACCCTCAAGATGGGCAGAGGTCGTGTTGATCACAACATCAAAGTTTCTGTTAATCAGCTCTCCCTCCAGGCAAGCGATATCCAACATATGTATATATTGTTCTTTGAGGTTTATAGCATTCTCGATGGTTCGGTTTGAAAGTGAAAGTTGTAGAGCATTATTCGCAACCAATTGAGGAATAATGCTTTGAGCTGTGCCGCCTGATCCAATGATTAAGATTGACTTGTTTTCAATTTCAACCTCGTTGCTTTTTAAATCTTCTATTAAACCAACACCATCCGTGCTTTCCCCTGATATCCTCCCGTCTTCAGAAAAGCTTAGTGTATTAACCGCACCACATTCTTTTGCGTTGCCGCTTAGGTTGTCGCTCATAGAAAAGGCCTGTTTTTTAAACGGCAACGTTACGTTTAAGCCTTTTCCTCCTTTAGTGAAAAAACCCTCTACCTGTTCTTCAAAGGATTTTTCATTGGCCTCTATTTTTTTATAGGTTATCTCGTGGCCGAGCTGTTCAGCGAACATGTGATGAATTGTTGGCGATCTGCTATGAGTTATCGGGCTGCCTATTACTGCGTAGTTATCCATTCTGTTTTAGGCACCGCGTAAAAATATTTCGCATTGCTATTCTCTAATTTCCTTTCCAGTTAAAATGTTCACAATAGTTGATGGCCTACTAAAGGAACCGCATTCACCTTCAATAATATAATCTAAATCAGAGGACATTTCTAAAGACACGTCTTCAGTTTTTCTTAATGGCTCTTGCCCATGATAGTTAGCGCTGGTCGAGACTATTGGGAAGTTTAGGGCTTTAGTTAATGTTGTTATTATTTTGGTGTTTACAAAACGAAAAGCCAAGGTGTTGTGTTTGCCTATAATCCAGTAAGGAGCTTTTTCTGTAACAGGAATTAAATAAGTTGTGGGCCTTTTTGTTTTACTAAAGATTTGCTCTTTATGTTGATTTGTAATATCTACCCATGATTTGAGTCCTGATATATTTGAACCTATTAAAATAAGTCCCATATCAATGGACCTTTTTTTTATTTTTAACAGTCTTTTGACCGCTGATTCATTTCTGGGATCACACCCAAGCCCAAAGCAGGATTCAGTGGGGTAAGCGATAACGCCTCCATCAAACAGGATAGATTTTAATTCTTCGAGGCTTTGGATTTTTTAGCTCTCCTTTTTTTAGCAGGCGCTTTATCAAGCAAATCAAGGCATTCTTTTAGTTCCAGGTCTTCCGGGGCCTTGTCTTTGGGTACGGAGACGTTTTTTTTACCGTTGGTGATATAAGGGCCCCATCGTCCATCAACGATTTTTACTGGCGAGTCATCAAAGGTTTTAATTGCTCCTGAGCCTTTGTTGTTTCCAATCGAGGCAAGAGCCTCATCTAGATCCATAGTAAAAGGATCCGCACCTTTTCTGGCCCTAAAGTTTTTACTGCCTCTTTTTAGATAAGGTCCATAAGGGCCTATAGTAACCAAAATACTTTCTCCAGACTCAGGGTCCTTGCCAAGCTCTTTTGGAAGGCTTAGATACTCTAAGGCTCTAGCTAATGTTAGGTCTTCCAAATTTTCTGATGGCAGCACACCTATATATCTGGGCTTGTTCCCATTGTCTTTTGTGCCCAATTGAATTGTTGGGCCATATCTCGCTACTCTAGCAATTATAGGCTCGCCTGATTCAGGGTGGTGGCCTAGAACGTTGTCTTCTTGTTTTTCAAAAAGGGCGCAAGCATCCTCTAAAGTAATAACGAACAGAGATTGACCTTCTTTTAAGGAAGCCCACTCTAGTTTATCGTCTGCATCAATATCACCAATTTGAACTGCTGGACCGTTTTTTGTCATCCGAGCAAACATTGGCTTTTCAGATTCAGGGTGCTGTCCTAAAGGACGTTGTGGGTTTACATCTTTTCTTGTAACGCTTTCACTTACTTTATCAATCCCTTCTATTAGCGGTTGCCAAAATTGATCTAAAACCTCTGTTTTTGTTTTTGTGCCACTAGATATAGCATCCAGATCACCTTCCATTTTAGATGTAAACTCGTCATTTACATATTCAGAAAAACTTCTGTTTAAAAAGTTACTGACAAGCCTCCCCATGTCTGAAGGCTGATAACGCTTTTGTTTAAGGAGCACATACTCTCTTTCAGTAAGCTTAGATAAAATTTCTGCATACGTTGAAGGCCTTCCTATACCCTTCTCTTCAAGCGTTTTAATCATGCTGGCATCGTTATATCTGGGTGGCGGGTCAGTAAAATGTTGTTCTGTTTTGATGTCTATAAGCTCCACGGCGTCATTTTCTTGGATGTTTGGAGGCTTATTGTCTGTTACCTGTTCATTCGTTGCTTTGAGGTATCCAGGGAAAACAAGCTCTTGATCTGAAAACGTGAACACAGCAAGGCCTTGGTTGTTGCTGGGTCTAAATTCAACCGTGGTTCTTTCAAACAAAGCATCTTTCATTTGAGAGGCAATTGTTCTTTGCCAAATAAGCGTATATAACTTATGTTCGTCTGTATTAAGCATACTGGCGGTTTGCTCAGGTGTTAGCGAAATATCTACAGGAGTAATAGCGCCATGGGCTTCTTGTGTATTTTTTGCTTCTTTTTTGTTTTTAAAATGCCTTTTTTCAAGATAGTCATCCCCATAAAGCTCAATAACTTTGTCTCTTATGCTTGGGACCTTGCCTCCATCAATTTCTATAGAGTCTGTTCTTATGTAAGTTATTAAGCCGCCGCCTTCTCTCGCGTAAAGAGATTGAGCTATTTGCATCGTTCTTTTTGGTGTAAAGCCAAATTTATTTGAAGCTTGCTGCTGAAGCACTGACGTCCTTAGAGGCGACTTTGGCGAGCGTTTAACGTTCTTTTTTTGAATGTTTTTTGCCAGCATTTTGCCTTCTGATGCTAGTTTTATCCCATTAATTTTTTCATCAACCATGGATTGAGATTTGAAGGTGAATTTCTTTACTGGCTCATCACCAATTTTTGACAGCTTTGCTTCAAATTCATGGGTCGATTTAAGCGCTGCTGAAATGGACCAATATTCTTCAGGAACAAAAGATTCTATTTCACGCTCTCTTTCCACGATCATTCTAAGCGCTGGACTTTGAACCCTGCCTGCAGAATGGTTGTTGCTTGGGAATAATCTCCAGAGAAGAGGTGATAAAGTAAAACCAAAATGCCTATCAAGAGCTCTCCTGGTTTCTTGTGATGAGACCAGGTCCATCGCTATTTCACCCGGGTTAGATATAGCCTCGTTTACTGCTTTTTTACTAATCTCATAAAAAACAGCACGACTGGTTTTTTTTGGCTGCAAGATATCCGCTACATGCCAAGCTATAGCTTCTCCTTCTCTATCAGGATCCGTTGCCAGAATAACTTCATCGCAGTTTTTTGCAGTGGATTTGATTTTTTTTACAGCGTCTTCTTTTCCAGGGCTAATAATATAACGCATGGAGTAATTGTTTTGAGGGTCTATAGCGTCCTTTTTTGGAAGCTCTCTAATATGGCCAATGGTGGGCAAGACTTGGTAGCCTTCACCCAAATATTTCTCAATTGTTTTAGCCTTGGCAGGCGATTCGACTATTACAAGTTTGCTCATAACTATAGTTTCTTATTAAGGCAGCTAGCCCAGAGGCAGTGATTATAAATACAAAAGAACGATTAATTCAATGTTTTTGGCTTATCTGTTAGGTTTTCTGCCTCGTAAGAGTGCAGTCTTACCTCAATTGATGGTTCTTGAAAAAGCATTAAAATGCTCAAGGCTTTGACCACTTCAATATCCATCGGCTCAAAACCTATGGAGGTTAGTTTATCAATTAAAAGCTCTCTTTTTTGGGGTGTTAGTAAACCAAATTTCTCCAATCTTACAATATAGTTTTGACATTCTTCGTCTAACAGCGCTCGCTCTTCTGTGGCAAAAACACGGGTGGAAAACTTGTTTGGGCTAACAATTTTTATTTGATCTGATGGGCCTTTGAAAATTTCCACCCAATCCATTGCGTGGTCAATTGCTTTTTTTTCAAACCCCGCACCTAAGAGGTGCTTTCTTATTTCAAAATCGTTTCCGGATTCTCTGTCGGGATCTTCTGAATAGTATTCAAAAAGATAAAGCAAGATGTCTAGGAAGTCTTCTTTGAGGTTTTGATTCATTGTTTAGAAGATAAATTTATACGTTGAGCATGTACGAAAAAAGAAGCAAGGTCAAACTGTTTTTTTTCAAAAAATTCTTTGGAAGAAAGAGATGTTTTGGAAAAAAACAACAACATCGTGATATTATATTTCTCCCAATTTTTTATAGGCAGCTAAACAAGGAGCGCCGAATATGCTTGAAGATATGGAGTTGTTGCAGTTTCCAGACGAGAGACTAAGAAAAGTATCGAAACCGGTTGAACGTTTTGATAAAGACCTAATAGCTTTGTCAGAAGAAATGTTGAACATTATGTATCAATCAAACGGAATAGGCCTGGCTGCGCCCCAAGTAAATAAACCAATCAGAATGATTGTCCTCGACGTAAGCGAAGCAAGAAACGAACCAATGATATTTGTTAACCCAAGGCTGGATAAAGTCAAGGGCAGGGTTGACAGCAGCGAAGGGTGTCTTTCTGTTCCTGAGATCAGAACCACTGTACAAAGACACAAACAAATCGAACTATCTGCACAAGACATAAACGGCTCAGAGCTTAAAATGGAAGCCGAAGACCTTTTGGCAATCTGTGTCCAACACGAGATAGACCACCTAGATGGGAAACTGTTTATTGATTATGTGCCAAACATAAAACTTCAAAGACTGAGAAAAAAAATAGCAAAAGAGAAAAAACTCAACACTGAAAACCCAAAAGGCACCAGGGTGAACATTGTTTAACGTAAAACAGTACAATGATTTCGGATAAAACCATAGTGTTTGCAGGGTCTTCTTTATTTTCCTTAGAGCCTTTAAAAGCGGTTGTTGGCCTGGGTTTCCAATCGGTTATAGTTTTAACACAGCCCGACAAAAAAATGGGAAGAGGCCTAAAAACTCTCCCCAACCCAGTGATGGAGTTTGCTAACAATTTTGGCCTTGAGGCTTTATCGGTTGAATCTTTTGAAGAGGCAGAAATTAAAAAAACACTTAAAGTTGTGTCCCCAAACGTTCTTTTGACAGCTGCGTATGGAAAGCTTATACCCAACTGGTTTTTTGATTGTTTCTCAACGGATGTTCTAAACATTCATCCTTCACTTTTACCAGCATGGAGGGGGGCTTCGCCGATACAGTCAGCAATACTCAACGGCGACCAACAGACAGGAATCTCTGTTATCAGAATGACATCATCCTTAGACGCGGGCCCTGTTTTTTTATCAAAACCAGCAAAAATTGATAAAAAAGATAACTCAAAAACCTTGTCCGCTAAACTCTCTGGTTTGGCGGCCACAACAATAAAAAAATCATTAGAAAAAATTTTATCAGGCAAAATACAAGCCAAAGAACAAGACCACCAACAAGCAACTTTTTCAAAAAAAATACAAAAATCTGACGGCAGGATTAACTGGAAAGAATCAGCAGAATCAATAGATAGAAAGGTTAAGGCCTATAATCCTTGGCCAGTCGCTTTTACCCATTTTGGAGACAAATACCTTAGAATCTGGGATACAGAACTATCTTCAGACTTTAAAAACTATAATCACCCTGGAACAGTTGTAGAGCAAAGCGATGAAGGCCTTTTGGTTGCAACAGGAAAAGGAAACCTTCTACTAAAAGAAATTCAACTAGCAGGAAAAGAATCAATGACTGCGAAAAAGTTTACAAGAGGTACGAACTTAAAAAATAAAAGTTTTCTTTAAAAAATGGCCAAGACAAAAAAAATATTTTATAACGTTGTTCTTGTTGGGGCCATCCTATTGGCCAACCCCGATCTCAATGCAGAAGGAGAGGGATTTTCATATATAGATGATGGCGTCT
Organism: uncultured Woeseia sp.; assembly: GCA_964629335.1. Taxonomy (GTDB): domain Bacteria; phylum Pseudomonadota; class Gammaproteobacteria; order Steroidobacterales; family UBA11654; genus CACPJA01. Next base: position 65,671 of record CAZVRH010000003.1, on the reverse strand, counting down.
ATTACAGCGACATTGTGCTACCTATTGGTTTTGAAAAAGAGCAAGTAAAAGCACTCGAATCTGGCATTGTTTTTAACTTAGAGCTTAACTTTAGAATTGTGAATATTAGAAACTGGAGACCGGATAATAATATTGGAGAGCTAAACCAAACTTACACCATAGAGTTTAATGCCTTTACTCGTCGCTATACAGTCACAAACAAGAACACTGGAAGACAAGCCTCTATGGCGACAAGCACAGAGGTTACCGATTACTTAAGCACAATAAAAAGACTACCTCTGGTTGACGACTCGTTATTGGTTCTCGATGTTAATTACACAGTAATTTTAGACACCAGCATTAAGGCCCAAGGGGTCTCTCAGTGGGTGAGAACAATATCGTTTTGGAGAGAAGGCCTAGATTCAGACTTGGAACAAATACAATGGCAGTTAATCAAATAAAAACCAAAACAACAAAAAGAATAATTTTCTCGCTTATTTTCTTGAGCGTGGGATCGCTGTTAGCCTTAATGTTCGCTGCTGATAACCCAAACGAACTGAACAAAATTCAATCATCTCTTTTGGTGGTCAATGTTTTTTCTTTTTTGGTGTTCCTGTTTATTGTGGGATTGAGCGCTAGAAATTTAATCAATGATTTTAGAAAAAATAAACTCGGAGCCAAGCTTAGACTAAGGATGGCTTTGGCTTTTGGTGGGCTTGCTATTGTTCCTGCAGTGGTCCTTTTCTTTTTTGCAATAAACTTTATGAATAAAGGAATCAGCGTTTGGTCAGACGCCGATGTAGAACAAGGCTTAAACAATGCTTTAATGCTTGGAAGATCCGCGCTAGACGAGAAGATACAACAAGGGTTATTTGAAACAACAAACATTGCTCTGGAGCTTCAAGGAATTGAAAAAATAGATGCTCAGCTAAGAGGCTTGGTTCAACAATCAAACGCAGAACAGTTGGTGGTTTTAGACTCAGGTCTTCAGGTTCTGGCTTCTAGTTCAGATCAAATTAATAGAGTTAGCTCAAGGATTCCAACGCTTTTGGAAATTGAGCAGGCCAATCTCAAACAATCTTGGACCAGTTTAGATTCAAGCCCAGGTGGCTCGTATCTGATTAGAGTTTTGGTCCCAGTTTTAAGTTTTTCCTCCAACGAAAAACCGCTGTATTTACAGGCATTTTTTAGTGTTGATCCAAAACTCAGCATGATGGCCGATTCTGTTGAGGAAACCTACGCACGCTATGGAAGACTGAGCTTTATGAAGGGACCAATCCAGTACAGTTATATTTTAACGCTGGGAATAGTTGTCCTGTTGGCTTTGTTGTTAGCAATCTATGGATCAATTGAGTTCGCAGACAGGCTGGTTAAACCAATTGAGTCCATAGAAAAAGAGACTGAATCAATGAAGAAAAAAATTCGTTTTCACGATGATCCCAATAACTCAGATGAAATTGCCACCCTTGTTAGTTCGTTTGTTCAAGCGCAAAAAGAAGCTGCTTGGAGCGATGTCGCTAGAAGAATGGCCCATGAAATTAACAACCCCTTGACACCTATTCAGTTATCAGCCGAAAGAATAAAAAAAAGATATTCTAGCTCCTTCAAAGGAGACGATCTTGATTTTATAACAAGCTCGACAGACACAATAGTAAACCAGGTTGAGGTTTTAAGGGAAATGGTGAGTGCATTTGGAAAGTTTGCAGAGGAGCCAGCTTTAAAAATAAAAAGGACAAGCGTTTCTAGGATAATTGATGAAGCTGTCGGTTTATATTCCAAAAACCATAAGGCCATTGAGTTTGAAACAAGCCAAACCGAAGAGGTTTTTATCGAAGGCGACGAAAAAAAACTTAGACAAATCTTGAACAACCTTTTGAAAAACGCAATAGAGGCCCTCCGAGATATAAAGAACCCCAAGATTATACTTTCAACCAAAAAAACCAAAATAAACAACAAGAACTTTGTTGAGTTGTTAATACAAGACAACGGCATTGGTTTTGACAAGAAAAAAATTAATCAGGCCTTCGAGCCTTACGTATCAACCAAGCCCAAAGGAAAAGGGTTGGGGTTGGCTATAGTTAAAAACATAATCGACGAGCATCAGGGGAGCATCCAAATTCAAAACAACACAAGTGGTGCAAGCATACACATTGTGTTACCAGAGACCGTATCAACAAAGGAAAACCTATAAATGAATAAAAAACAAAAATTAATTTTGGTTGTTGATGATGAAGCCGAAATAAGGAATATCATAAAAGAGATACTTAATGACGAGGGCTACAAAACATTAACAGCTGCGTCAGCAGAGGAAGCCAAAAAGCTTGCATTAACTCATTCACCAGATCTGGTGTTCCTAGATATATGGATGCCAGACCAAGATGGGGTTAGCTTATTAAAACAATGGTCATCAGAAGAAGCAAAAAGGTTCCCAGTGATCATGATCTCTGGACACGCAACCATAGAAACAGCGATAGAGGCAACAAAGCTCGGGGCACTAGATTTTATTGAAAAACCAATTTCAATTGAGAGGCTGCTTAACACAGTAGAGACTGTTTTTTTGGAGGCAGAACATCAAGAACAACAAAATATTTTGGCCTACATAATACAAAACAGTAAAAAGTTCTCTGATATTTTTAAAGCCACAATTGTTGAGAAAATAGGAGACGACATTGTTTTTTTGATTGGTGAAGACGGCACCGAAAAAGAAGGCTGGTCTAAATATTTACATTTTAGGAAATACAAGCAGTACACTAACTTTTATGTCTTGCAGCTAAACTTACTTGCTGTGGACCATAAAGAACCTGAGGTGTTTTATTTAGAGCTTGATAAACATATTGGCCGATTAAAAAACGCAGGGATTTTTATAGAGGGTCTCCACCTTTTAAGAGGTTCTCTTCAAGAGGAGGCGGTAAAAACCATAAAAAATTATTTTAATGATGGTTTCCAGTTCTATATAAGCCTCAATGACGAAGAACTCATGGCCAGTTTTTCATCCGCTAATAGCCAGAACATAAATGTTCCCCCATTAAGAAGATATCTGCACGATGTTCCTGAATTATTAGATCTGTGCGTCGAATATTTCAGTGAAAACGAAGGGCTTGCTTATAGAAGGTTTAGCTTGGCAGCACAAAACATGCTGACCAAATACTCTTGGCCAGGAAACATAAGACAACTTATAGATATGGTGCACGCGCTACTGCTCAGAAAAGATAAAGAGATTGTCAATGTAGAGGAGATTGAAGAAACCTTAACACTGCAAGGCCCTGGGGGAAATTTGTTGATCGAGAGCAATATTATGACGCTGAGCATGAAGGACGCTAAACAACAATTTGAGAGAGCTTTTTTATCAAGACAACTGGAGTTAGTAGGAGGAAAAATAAGTGAGTTATCACGAAGGGTTAACATGGAGAGAACAAACCTTTACAGAAAACTCCAGTCTCTTGATATCGATTACAAAAAAAAGAAAAACTAGCTCTTACATTTTAGAGGGAGAAGAAACCCCAAGAAGTTTTAACCCGTCTTGAACAACTATCGAAATACAGCACAACAAAACAACCCTAGCGTTTCTCATTTGATCATCCTTAAGGATAAATTTTTGTGATCCATAATAAGAGTGGAAGATTTGTGCGATTTCTTTTAAGTAGTTACATAATTTATGCACAGATCTTTGTTCGGCTGATTTTTTTATTATCTCGGGGTAGTTTTGTAGCATAGAGATCAATTCAGATTCATGTTTACTTTTAAGTGAGCCAACAAACTCTAACCCTAACGATAAATCGTTTTTATAGCCTTTGTTTTGTATTTCACCCAACACGCTGGAGATTCGTGCATTGGCGTATTGAATATAATAAACGGGGTTTTTATTGCTTTCTTCTTTTGCTAGCTCCAGGTCAAAGTCTAAATGCTGATCAAACGACCTGCTAACATAGAAAAACCTCGCCGCATCGACACCAACCTCCTCATAGAGGTCTCTCATTGGAACAAAATCCCCGGATCTTGTAGACATTTGTATCTTCTTTTTTCCTCTATAGAGCGTCACAAACTGCATGAGAATTACTTCAAGATCTTTTGGGTTAAAACCCATCGAGGCAAGACCGCTCTTTAGTCGTTTTATATATCCATGGTGGTCTGAACCAAGAATATTTATTAGAAGCTCAAACCCTCTTTCTTTTTTGTCTGCATGGTAAGCAATATCAGAGGCAAAATAGGTGCTTCTTCCGTCTTCTCTTAAGACCACCCTGTCTTTATCGTCGCCGTGCACAGTTGTTTTTAACCAGGTGGCACCGTCTTTCTCAAACAAAGCTTTTTTTGTGCTCAGCAAATCTAAGGCGTTATTAATCTTAGAGTCCTTAATCATAGATTTTTCTGAAATCCAGTGATCAAAAACCACCCCAAAACCTTCTAGGTCAGATTTTATGATGTTTAGCATTCTTTCAACAACAGTTTCTGCTAACTGTTCAAAAACGGATTCACCAATAGAGTTTTTAATTATTGAAATCAAAGCGTCTGCTTGTTTATCTTTGTCTTTCTCAACAACTTTCAAATCTGAGGTAACCAGTTTATTAATTTCTTTGGTTGTTTTTTCGGGAATCGTGGCCAGTAACTTCTTGATGTAAGGGCCTTGATAGCAGGCTTGAGGAGTTTTCAACAAAGGTTTTGTTTTATTTATCAAACCAACCACAACACTTAAAGCAAGGATGTCAACTTGTCTGCCTGAGTCATTAATATAATATTCAGAGATAACAGTGTGCCCCGCTTTTCTTAGGATATTTGCCAGAGAGTCGCCGTAAGCGGCATGTCTACCGTGCCCCACATGCAAAGGTCCGGTTGGGTTTGAAGAAACAAACTCCAAGAGAATGGATTTTTGGGAACCAAGGGGAAGCGCCCCATAAGCATTTTTTTGTTCAAGGATGGAGGCCAATAGATCTGATTTTGTTCTGTCATCAACGAAGAAGTTAATAAAGCCCGGGGGAGCAACCTCTATTTGTTTAAGCCATACCGGGCTTTTTATTGTCTTGACTATAGTGTGAGCAATTTCCGTTGGTGCTAGGTTGAGTTCACGACTAAGTTTTAGAGCAATATTTGACGAGAAATCTCCGTGATCCGATGTGGTGGCTCGGCTAACTTCGATATTGGTATTTTTGGCAGCGCTTTTTTTCAATAGGCCGCTATCTTCTATCGAAGCTTGTAATAATTGTTTGAGCTCAGGTTTCATTTTTTTTAGTTAGGACATATCCAGAGGGTCTACATCAATTTGCCATTTGATCATATTATTGCCCTTATTTTTTTCTAAAAACAAACAAACTTTATTTATAGTGTTGTGTAGTTCCTTTTTGTTTGTGTTCAATAGTAATATTTGGCCCCTGTATTTTCCCAGTTTTCTTTCTATTGGAGAAGAGACAGGACCTAAAATTATTGTTGAGTTCTTGGGTATAGAGCCACCAAAGGCAGTTATTTTAGATAAAAAATTAAACACCCTTGTTTTCTTTGTTGACTCGGCTCTTATTAAAGCAGCCCCATTGTAAGGGGGCCATCTGTCCTTTCTTTCTTTAATTGCGTTCAAGTAAAAAGACTTATAATCCTTATTTATAATCTCTTTAAGTAAAAAGTTGTCAGGGTTGTTTGTTTGTATTACGACCAAGCCTCTTTCACCTCTTCTGCCAGCACGACCAGAGGCTTGAAAAAAATGCTGGGCAAACCTCTCTCCACTCCTAAAATCACTGCCAAACATGCCTTGATCAGCGTTTACTATAGCCACCATTGATAAGCTTGGAAAATCATGCCCCTTGGTTAACATTTGTGTTCCTATTAGGATTTTAGCCTTTCCACTGCGCGCTGACTCAAAAACAGCCTCCCTTTTTTTTATGGAGCGTGTTGAGTCGCGATCTATCCTTAAAATAACCTCTTTAGGAAATTCTTCTTGTAAGCGTTCTTCGATCTTTTGTGTGCCTTTCCCTAAAACAATATTCTCTGAATCACAGAGATTGCATGAATCAGGAGCAGGTTTTTCAAAAACACAGTGATGGCATTTTAAAAACATGTTTTTTTTATGTAACACCAAACTACTATCACATCTAGGACACTCTTCTATGTGCCCGCATTCGCGGCACATGGTTAGTGGCGCATAACCTCTCCTGTTTAGGTAGACTAAGATTTGTTTGTTTTGTTTGAGTTGAGATTTGATGTGATTAATCAGAGGTTGAGCTAAACCCTTGTTTGTTTGATGAACCCGTAGATCTATAATTTTTGTTTCGGGCGCAGGGGTGGAAAAAACCTGTTGGCTCATTTCAACAGACCAATATTTTTTAGTTTCTGTATTGTATAGAGTCTCAAAAGAAGGTGTAGCTGAACCCAAAACCAATCGTGAACCATGTTCTTTTGTTTTTACTACCGCCAAGTCTCTTGCTGAATACATTAGCCCGTTTTGTTGCTTGTAAGATTGGTCGTGCTCTTCATCAACCACGATAATTCCTAGAGATGAAAAAGGGGTGAAAATCGCAGATCTTGTTCCTACCACCAGCTGTATTTTACCTTGTTGTGCCCCAAGCCATATTTTAGCTCTTTGTTTTGGGCTTGTTCCAGAATGTAAAATATTTACCATATCACCAAAACGATCTGTTAAAACAAATGAAACCTGAGGGGTTAATCCAATTTCAGGCACTAAGAACAAGGCTTGGTTGCCTTGCGATAGCTCCCTTTCTATTAGTCTCATATATATTTCAGTTTTTCCGCTTCCGGTAACTCCGTTAAGCAGAACAACTCGATTCTTGTTTAGGTGTTTTTCGCATTGGGTTAAGGCAGCTTTCTGAGTACTGGTTAAGCTTTTTCTTTTTTCCAAAACCCCGCTAAATAATAAGCTCTCTAGTTCTTTTGGGTACTTAGACTCTCTAAGGTACTTTGGAACCGCTCCGGCATAAATGCTTCCAATTGGGTAATGATAATAATTGGAGCACCAGTCAATTATAGCTCTCGTTTTTGTATCAATTATTGGTTCCTCATCAATAATTTCTAAAAAGGGTTTTAGTTTATTGTTGTTCACAACAGAGCTTTTACTAATAGAATGAATAAAACCCAACTTTTTGTTTTTTCCAAACGGAACCAACACACGCTGCCCAACTTTGGGTTTTATTTTTGAGGTTGTGTTTATTGTATAGTCAAAAAGAGTATCAACAGGGGTTTGAAGAGCAACATTTAAGAAGGCGGTACTCAATACCCTAAAGACTTTATACCGTTACTTACTCGACCTAAACCCTCAGATAAATATTCGGCTTCGGAGCCTATACCAAACCTCATAAATCCATCCATGCCATAACAGTCACCAGGCACAATTAAAACACTTTGCTCGGTTCTAAGTTTATGTGCGAACTCCATGCTGTTAACATCCATTTTATATCCAACAAAAGCCATGCCACCTGCCTTTGGCGGAACAAACGTAAACAACCCGTCATGGCTATCCAGCCACGATTCAAAGAGACGCAAACTTTCTTTCAACATTTTACTAGATCTAGATAACACTTTTTTTCTTGAGGCTACAGCCATGATTTTTAATGCTATTTCTTGAGATAAAACCGAGGCACATATTGAGGAATAATCCTTGCGTGCCCACATCTCTTTGACTAACTCCTCACTGCTCACCAGCCACCCGATTCTCAATCCTGGGTGCGCAAAAGATTTGGATAGACCACAACTAACTATGGCTTTTTCGTAGAAGCTTATGAAACTTTTGGTTTCATCACCGTCAAGCTCAGAGCCTCGATATACTTCGTCAGAGTGCACATAGGCGTCATTCAATCTTGCAATTTCTGCAATTCCAGACATTTCGTCGTCGCTCATAACAGAACCGGTTGGATTATTGGGATTACAGATTGAAATTAATTTGGTGTCAGGGCTAACCAGATCTTTTAATTCATTTAGGTCAAGATGCCAACCTAACTCTTCTTTGAGGTTTATGGTCTTTATTTTGGCTCCAAAGTTTTTAGCTAAACCAGGGAGCTGCATATAGTTTGGAAGCGCTAGAACCACCTCATCACCTGGTTTTATTAAAGTCCAAGCCATAATAAAATTAGCTTCCGCAGATCCATTGGTTAGCAATATATTTGATTCGCTGGTGTTGGGATACCAATTTTTTATGACTTCAAGTAGACGAGGATCACCTTGGGTATAACCATAATATATCTCCATGGCTAAAAATTTCTCAATTTCATCTTCATCTAAAAGATCTCTTATTGATAGCGGATGATTGCCGCTATCACTCAGATTGTATTCAACTTCGTTCTCATATAGAGACTGAAATCTTTCCATTTCAAACTCAGTAAACATAGGCTTGAGGATATCATAAACCCTGTATTTTTTTTCAATCTTGACATCTGATTTCTGTCAATATATCTTCCTCTCAGAAGTTAAGCAGCTTAGGTTTATAGCTAAATGAAAATCTTTTTTCCAAAAGAACAACAAGACGAGCTAAGAACATCGATAGTGCCATCGGTGGTTCAAAAGCTTGTTGCTCTCAAACTTACTGTTTTTGTTGAAGAAGGTGTTGGAGAAACAGTGTCATTAAATGACGATGTTTATGTTGAAGCAGGGGCTAAAATAACAAAAAACCGTATTGAAGCACTCTCTAATGCAGACATTGTTTGCCGTCTTAATGTGCCTAATACAGAAGAAATCAAACACCTTAAAAATAATGCAATACACATAAGTTTTCTTGATCCTTTTAACCAAAAAGACTTGATAGACAAATTTGTTAAACAGTCAGTTACTGCTATTAGTATGGAGCTAGTTCCAAGAGTAACTAGAGCCCAAAAAATGGATGCGCTTAGTTCGCAAGCTAGCCTTGGTGGATATGCAGCGGTTATAGAGGCCGCAAAAAAAATAGATAAAGTTTTTCCAATGATGATGACTCCAGCTGGAACTATTTCTCCAGCTAAAGTTTTTATTGTTGGGGTCGGTGTGGCCGGGCTCCAAGCAATTGCAACCGCTAAACGCCTTGGTGCAAGGGTGGAGGCATTTGATACACGACCAACTGTTGAGGAGCAAGTTCTTTCATTGGGAGCTAAGTTTGTAAAAATTGATATCGGCGAACTAGAAGAAACAGAACAAGGTTATGCCAAAGAATTAAGCCCAGAGCAACTTGAGCTACAGAGGCAAGGAATGATTAAGGCTTGCAGTCGTTCTGATATTATTATTACAACAGCCCAAGTTTTTGGAAAAAAAGCCCCTTTGATTATTACTCAAGATATGATTAACGCAATGCAACCGGGTAGTGTTATTGTCGATATGGCTGTCGGCACAGGGGGAAATGTAGAGGGCTCGATTAGAGGAGAAACAGCAGTTTCAAACGGGGTGTTTATTGTTGGTAATGATAACCTACCTGCCTCGGTAGCCGAAGACGCAAGCCAAGTATACGCTAATAATCTTTACAACATGATTGAGGAGTTTTGGGACAAAGAAAACGAGATTATGAACATTGATATTGGTGATGAAATCTTATCCGGGTGCGTTGTTTCTCATAATGGTGACGCAGTCGGCCCACTGTTAAATAAGGGAGAGAATTAAATGGAGCCAACATTTATTTTGTTGTTGTTTGTTTTGGTGCTATCTATTTTTTTAGGTTTTGAGCTGATTTCAAAAGTACCCTCAACTTTACACACACCGTTAATGTCTGGAGCAAATGCAATTTCTGGTATCACCATTGTTGGAGCGATTCTCACATCAAGAGCAGAGGCAGTTGATTCAGAAATTACTTTTATATTGGGGATGTTAGCTGTTTTTTTTGCCACGGTTAACGTTGTTGGCGGCTATTTGGTTACAAACAGAATGCTAAGCATGTTCAAAAAAAAGTAGATGGAATTTTTTAATACAATTTTTTCCTCAACCGCTAATGAAGCACTGGTTAACTTTATTTATATCTTATCCTCAGTGCTTTTCATAACTGGCTTGAAAATGTTGAGCTCACCCGAAACAGCCACTAAAGGTAATTTAATTTCAGCCCTTGGTATGCTGATTGCAGTCATAGTGACCCTATTGGATCAAAGTGTTATTAACTTTCAGTCAATTTTTATAGCTATATTCTTAGGAGCATCAATTGGTGCGTTTGCTGCTTTAAAAGTTGAAATGACATCAATGCCAGAAATGGTTGCTGTTTTTAACGGATTTGGTGGAATCGCTAGCCTGCTTGTTGGATCAGCAGAGTATATTCTGTCTGGCAGCAATAGTTTGGGAATCTTGATCCCTATATTTTTTACCGTGGTAATAGGAGGGCTAACTTTTACAGGCAGTATTATTGCTTATGGCAAGCTTTCTGGACGAATGAACGGAAACCCTGTTTTATATAAAGGACAACAATGGATAAATGGATTGTTGTTTGCTTTGCTTCTGTTTTTGGGGGCAGAGATGATTTTAAACCAAGGCCTTGTTTTTTCTTTAAATTGGCAAGTTCTGGTGGCGATCGTAGGCATGTCTTTTTTGTTGGGCATACTTTTGGTAATCCCAATAGGCGGCGCCGACATGCCGGTAGTTATTGCATTGTTGAATAGTTACTCAGGATTAGCGGCTTGTGCAGCAGGCTTTGTTATTGAAAATAATGTTCTAATAGTGGCTGGCGCTCTGGTTGGAGCAAGCGGCTTAATCCTGACGAACATCATGTGTAAAGCCATGAATAGGTCTTTAGCAAATGTCTTGTTTAGTGGTTTTGGGGCTGTGGTTGCATCAGGAACAGACGACAAAGAACAGGGTGAAGTCAAACCAATTGTTACAGAAGATGCTTACCTGATATTGGAAGCCGCTTCTTCTGTGTCTATTGTTCCGGGGTACGGCATGGCGGTTGCCCAAGCACAACATGCTGTCAGAGAATTAGGCGAATTATTAGAAGGCAACGGAACAACAGTACAATATGTAATCCACCCCGTGGCCGGAAGAATGCCAGGCCATATGAACGTATTATTGGCAGAAGCAAATGTTCCTTATGACCAATTGATTGAGCCAGAAGATATTAACTCAATTATTGAATCGGTGGATGTGTGTATTGTTATTGGTGCAAACGATGTAGTTAACCCAGCTGCTAGAGAAGACGAACAAAGTCCGATATATGGAATGCCAATCATTGATGTTGATAAAGCAAGGACAACGTTTGTTCTCAAAAGATCGATGGCTTCAGGTTTCGCAGGAATTGAAAACCCATTGTTTTTTAAAAACAATACAAGAATGCTTTTTGGTGATGCCAAGGACTCTATTACAGCCCTAGTTGCCGAGTTTAAAAGCTAAAATTCTATACCTCTTCTTAATTAATTCTCTTGGCAAGAGCATCATTATCAATTTTATTTCTGTAAAAATTGTTTAATATTATTAGGAAAATAAAAACAGTTATGAATAATTATCATCAAACACTCAGGGTTGACACAACGGGACTGCCATTAGAATGGGTGGATTACAAAGAGGCAGTGAAGCTATACGCAGTAGATCAAGTTGTTTACACATTAGGGAATGATTTATATACCATATACGGCGGTATAAATGCAGCTTCTGGAGTACAAAGCTCAATAACCGTTAACTCCATTATTGCGACGTATGGTAGGACTAAGCATTTTCAAGAAAAAATGAGTCGGTATACTCCGCCACTTAATAATCAAACATTGTTTAAGCGGGATAGTTATTTATGTATGTATTGTGGGGCTCAATATAATAAACGAGAGCTGACAAGAGATCATATCACTCCAATCAGCCAAGGAGGCAGAGACGAATGGAATAATGTTGTCTCAGCCTGCAAGCGATGCAATCATCACAAGGGAGGTAGAACGCCTGAGCAAGCAAAGATTGAATTATTAGCAATACCTTTTGTGCCAAATTATGCAGAATACATTTATCTTCAAGGAAGAAACATTCTCGCAGATCAAATGGACTTCTTGTTGGGTTATATACCTAAATCAAGCCCCATCCATCATCGAATAGACCTCGAAAAAGAAAACCAAGATTGTCTGAACTAATTCCAGAGATCTCAAAGCATTCTGGCATTAAACTTGAAAGCTCAGAACCCTCTCTGAATCTGGCTTCCGATGGTGTTTTAAAAGCAAAAGCTTACAGTGAAAAAACAAGCTTCTTTATTAAAGTTACTCAGAACAACAACTTCAATAGACTCACCACTGAAGCAAGAGGACTCAAATCAATAGCCGAAACAAACACTATAAGAACACCCAGTATTATTGCCTGCGGAGAGACCAAACAATGCGCATACATTATTCTTGAGTATTTAGAGTTACAACCAAAAACTAATCTTTCAGCATCAATTTTAGGGAGCAAGCTTGCTGAAGCGCATAAAAACACACAAGAACTTTTTGGTTTGAATGAAAATAACTGGATTGGTTTGACCAGACAACATAATCAACAACACAATAATTGGCCAACCTTCTATTTAGAACAAAGACTTAAACCACAACTGGAATTAGCGTATCTAAACGGCTATAAAAACACCCTCAAAATAAAAGCCGATCATCTTATTAAAGGTAATGATCTTTTTTTTAAGGACTATTCTCCAACACCTTCTTTGCTGCACGGCGACCTATGGGCTGGCAACTGGGGCACGCTTAACGAAAACGAACCAGTAATTTTTGACCCAGCTGTTTATTACGGTGATAGAGAAACAGATATTGCTATGACCCTTTTATTTGGTGGTTTTCCTGGAGGTTTTTATAAGTCTTATAACAAGGCATGGCCTTTATCAGAAGGTTTCAAAAACAGACAAGACCTTTACAATCTTTATCACGTCATAAACCACCTCAATATATTTGGCCAAGGCTATTTATCCCAGGCTGAAAATTTATTGGACAAGCTTGTCCAAAAACTGTAATTATGTTTCGGTTATGACAGATAAAACAATAGATTCAATACTAAACGAAACACGTCAATTTTCACCATCAAAAAAGTTTAGTGGCGAGGCCAACCTTTCAAAGGCAGAACTTGAAAGACTTATAAATAACGCCCATGAAGACCACATAGGTTTTTGGGGGAGGTTGGCAGAGGAAAACCTTCATTGGTTTAAAAGTTTTACAAGTATTTTAAACACAGAGAAAGCCCCAAATTTCAAGTGGTTTGAGGATGGAGAGATTAATGTTTCTTATAATTGTCTGGATAAAAACGTTGAAACCAATCCAAATAAAACAGCCATTATTTTCGAAGCTGAAAATGGCAGCACTAGAAAAATTTCATACAAAGAATTATTAGACGAGGTTTCTTTATTTGCAAACGGTTTGCTCAGCCTTGGTGTTGAGGTGGGCGATAGAGTAATAATCTACATGCCTATGTCGCCTGAGGCAGTGATTGCAATGCAAGCTTGTGCTCGGATTGGGGCAATTCATTCAGTGGTCTTTGGAGGCTTCTCTTCAAACGCCCTCAAAGATCGGATCGAAGATGCGAAAGCAAAAATAGTTGTGACCGCAGACGGCGCATTTCGTGGCGGCAATATAATACCCTTAAAGGAAGCAACAGACAAAGCTCTAGAAGGTTGGAACCATACGGTTCAAAACGTGATTGTGTTAAACAAAACCGGAGAAATGGTTAGCATTGATAAAGGTCGAGATATCAAGTGGGAAGAGCTAATCAAAAATCAAAACAACCAATCAACAGCTGTTCCGCTTAACTCAGAGCATCCTTTGTTTATTCTTTATACATCCGGCTCGACCGGAAAACCAAAAGGGATTCAACATTCAAGCGGCGGTTATTTGTTAAATGCCAAGATGACCTTTAGTTGGATATTTGATAACAAAGATTCCGATGTCTTTTGGTGTACAGCTGATGTTGGTTGGATCACTGGCCATACTTATGTTGCTTATGGACCGCTTGCAGCGGGAGCCACAATTTTAATCTATGAGGGAGCGCCAACACACCCTCATCCAGGAAGGTTTTGGGAAATATGTGAGAAACACAAGGTAAGCTTATTTTACACTGCACCTACCGCAATTAGAGCATTGATGAAGCTTGGTGACCATATTCCAAACAAATACAATCTTTCCAGTCTAAGACTGTTAGGCACTGTGGGAGAACCTATAAACCCAGAAGCATGGATGTGGTACCACACTGTTATCGGTAAAGAACAATGCCCCATCGTAGATACATGGTGGCAAACAGAAACAGGCGCAGCAATGATAAGCCCGATTCCAGGAGTAACATCTACAAAACCCGGCTCATGCACCCAACCGTTACCGGGCATTATGGCTGATATTGTCGATGAGGATGGAGAACCGGTTACACAAACCAATAAAGGCGGTTATTTGGTTATAAAAAAACCATGGCCCTCAATGCTGAGGACAATATGGGGAGATAACGAGAGATATATCGAAACCTATTGGGAAAAATTCAATAATCAGTTTTATGTTGCTGGCGATAGCGCCAACCAAGATGAAGACCGGTTTTTTTGGATTATGGGAAGAATTGATGATGTTCTCAATGTTTCTGGACATCGTTTGGGAACAATGGAGGTGGAGTCAGCACTCGTTGCACACCCTAATGTTGCTGAAGCAGCTGTGGTGGGGATGCCTCATGAGGTGAAAGGCGAAGGTATTTTCGCATTTGTTGTTACCAGAGGAGAAAGACCCGCTGGGAGCTCGCAAAAGGAGGTTACGGAAGAGCTGAGAATGTGGGTTGCAGATCAGGTTGGACCAATAGCGAAACCCGATGTGATTAGATATTCTGATAACCTCCCTAAGACGAGATCAGGAAAAATTATGAGACGATTGCTTCGTTCTATTGCTAAAGGCGAAGAGATCACACAAGATATTTCAACCCTAGAAGACGAGAGCATTATCACACAACTTCAACAGACTGAATAATTAAGCAGTCTCGACTTCATTAGACAATCCTTTGATTGCCAATTTATACCAAAAAACTCCAACACAACCGGCAATAATATTTGCCGTAACTTGAGCCACAAACACTCCTTGAATACCAATTATTGAGGCAAACAGATACGCCATAGGAACATAAACAACAAGAGTTCTAGCAACCGAAATTATCATTGCCGGCATCGGTTTACCTACCGCATTAAATGAACCATTACAGATTGCAGCTAGACCAAGAAATCCATAACCCCAAGGACAAATAAGTAACTGCATTTTAGCAACCCTTATGACCTCAGGATCAGAGGTAAACAGCCCGAGAAGAAGATCAGCCATAAGGTTCATAAAAACAATACAGAACAATGAATACCCCAAGGTAAACTTCGCAGCAAACTTAAAACCATCTTCCAAACGATCAAAACGCTTAGCACCGAAATTTTGGCCAACATAAGGAGACATTGCTCCACCCAGAGCCATGAGAATTACAATAATTAAAGCTTCCAACCTTCCAGCTAAACCATAGGCTGCTACAGCCTCTTGCCCGTAACTACTTATTAACGCTGTGACCAACGCCATTGACACGGGAGCAATAAGATTGCTCGCTATGGCCGGCAGACCCACATGTAGAATTTTCTTCCATGACTCAAGAACGGACTTAACGCTATGGTTAGTAAACTGTATTAAGTTATCTCTATAAACAAGAATACAAAGGGACGCAATAAGGAACAGAACATTTGATAAAACGCTCGCCAGCGCTGCACCTCTAACCCCAAGCGCTGGAAGGCCAAACCAACCAAATATCAATATAGGATCTAATACAGCATTCATGATTGCGGAAGAGGCCATTAAAATGGACGGTGTTGTAGCGTCTCCAGAAGCTCTCATGACTGAATTGCCGATCATTGGAACGGCCATAACAATGCCCCCCCAGTAATAGATCTCCATGTATTCCTTAACATAAGGCATGGTCTCTTCATTAGCTCCGAGAAACCCAAAAAGCGTGTCAATTGTTAACAAGCCAATAGCAATGACAAAAACACCTACCACGATAGATAGAATCATTGCATGTGTAGCGATTTCACTAACTACCGTTTTATTGCCTGAGCCTATAGCTCTCGAAGCCAATGAGGCAGTGCCAACCCCTAAACCCATAACAATCCCACCTAAAATAAACCATACCGGGAAGGCGTAACTAACTGCCGCTAATTGAGCGTACCCCAGTTGACCTATAAAATAAGCATCGACTAGCCCGTTGCCTATAATGACAATTAGACCAATGACCATTGGCACCATCATTGAAAATATGGCTTTAGATGGAGAGCCTTTTGTTAGTTTTGGGGTTTCGTCTTTCATAGAAGTGATTCAGTATTGCTGAATCATACCTAGGAAGATAGCAATTACAATGGTTCTTCTATTCCTGCTAATGAAACGTATTTAATTTCTAAATAGTCATCGACTCCATATTTTGAACCCTCTCTCCCCATACCGGACTCCTTAACGCCGCCGAAGGGAGCCATTTCAGTAGAAATAATTCCGGTGTTTAAGCCAACTATCCCATATTCAAGCTGCTCAGAAACCCTCCAACTTTTTGCTAAATCTCTGGTGTAAAAATAAGAAGCAAGGCCAAAAGGAGTGTTGTTTGCTCTTTCGATGACCTCTTCTTCTGTTGCAAAAGAAAACAAAGGGGCGACAGGGCCAAATGTCTCTTCGTATGACACAAGCATTTTATCATTGGCGTTTTTAATAACAGTCGGCTCATAGAACAAGCCTCCAAGCTTATGAGGGCGCCCGCCAACAATAACCTCTCCTCCGTGGTTTTTTGCATCTGCAACATGCTCTTCGACTTTAACCAATGCGGCTTCATCAATAAGCGGCCCCTGATCAACTGAGGAATCAAAGCCTTGGCCTGTTTGAAGCTTCCTAGCTTCTTTGGCAAATCCCAAAGAAAATTCCTCATAAACATTTTGGTGAACATATATTCGATTAGCACAAACACAGGTCTGCCCTGCGTTTCTGTATTTTGCTGCTATCGCTCCAGCAATGGCTGCCTCTATATCAGCGTCTTCAAAAACAATAAATGGGGCATGTCCCCCAAGCTCCATCGAAACCCTTTTGACTGTTTTAGCACAATCTTTTAGTAACATCTTTCCTATCTCAGTTGATCCGGTAAACGTGAGTTTGCGGACCGTATCACTGTCAGTCAGAGCTTTACCAATAGTTTGTGCATTGCCTGTTATTACATTTAACAAACCTTTTGGCAAACCAGCTTCTTCCGCTAAATAAGCAAATGCCAACGCTGAAAAAGGAGTTTGTTTTGCTGGTTTGCATACAAGCGAGCACCCTGTTGCGAGCGCAGGACCAACCTTTCTTGCCAGCATTGCTGAGGGAAAGTTCCAAGGCGTGATCGAAGCCACAACCCCAATAGGCTGTTTGATAACCATAGTCCTTCTATCATGCATGTGCCCAGGTATCAAATCTCCATAAATACGTTTAGCCTCCTCAGCAAACCACTCAATAAATGAGGCAGAGTATGTGATTTCTCCTATGGCTTCTGCCAAAGGCTTACCTTGTTCGTAGGTAAGGATCTTTGCCAAATCATCCTGATTCGAACAAAGTAGATCGTAAAAGTCCCTAAGAGTAGAAGCCTTTTCTTTAGCAGGAAATTTCTTCCATTTTTTCTGTGCTTCAGCAGCCGCATTTATCGCAACGTTGGTTTCGGTAGCTCCACAATTCGGCACGCAGCCTATAAGTTCTTGGTTTACTGGATTAAAGACATCGATGGTTGAGCCGTCATCAGCATCAACCCATTGACCATCTATGTATGCTTTTTCAATGAATAAGTTTTTGTTTGTTATTTCGAGTTTCATCAAATATTGATTGATTTACAGATTCTAAAATAAATAAATTTAACCTCCGCTTCTAAATCTTTCCATCACTTCAGGATCCATTCCGACAGATTTTGCCAGCTCGGAAAAGAGTTCAGCAGTCACCACAGTCGCGTTTTTCTCTTGTGTAAACTCTTCTGTGTTTTCGATCACCATTTTTCTTAGTGGCGGTGGCACGTTCATTAGCATAGTCATTGCTTCTTTGTTCCAGTCCATAGAAGTTACAGCGTCCGCACCTTGCATTGCGTTTTTAGGCTGCCCCAAAGCGTGCTGAGTAAGATCACCAATAGTGGTGTGATAATAGATTTGCCTTGCCTCATCCCCCATGCCGATTGGTAGGTCCATGGTGCGAATTCTTTCTTCTCTACCCATATCCACCAATTTTTCATCAACCACGATAGCTTCTATCGTTCCAATCACAATGCCCGTGCTTTTTTCTAATTTGATTATTTCATCCACAGTGCATTCTGCTATCTGGGGGCATTCTTTTAAGCTAGGGGGCTTCACTTTTTTTGAGGGAATGGATGTGAAGGAGGTGAACTCAAGTTCATTTACCCCTTCAGGGTAGAACTTAGCAGTCTCCATCATGTCGTCTAGGTGTGAGGCACTAGGACAGTTAACAACAAACTCACCGGTGTCACAAATGTTTACAAAAGTATGTGAATCTTGCCTAAACCCTACAATCATTCTGGGGTTTTTGGTCATCACATCGTATTGCATGATGTGTGAATAAGGGCCAGCATTGACCGTGCCCTCTTTATCTAATGTTGTAATTATTGTTATAAGTTTTGGCCATAACCAAATATCGGAATACCAAAAAGGCTTGATTTTAATTTCTGTTTTCATTTTTCCAGTTAATTGTTTTTTATAAACTCTCCAGCATTTAATTTTTTAATATAATCCTTGTACTCTTTCATCGCTTGATGTCCAAATAGCCAAATAATTGGGAGGTTTGCAATAATACAAAACCCGGTTCCAAGATTAGCAAACATATTGAGTTCTGCATCGGTTTTAATAAACCCCGATGTTGCCAAAATAGCTAGGATACAAAAACCTATTTTGTATAGGATAATACCCCTGCCTCCAAAGAGAAACGCAACACCCTTCTCGCCATAGTAGCTCCAAGATATCATTGTTGAAATAGCAAACAACCAAGAAGCAAGCGTGACCAGCCATTTACCTAAACCGGGGACCACTTTATCAAACGCAGCCGCAGTAAGAGTTGCTCCGACATAATCTATATAAACAGATTTATCATTCAATTCGGGGCTTGTTGTCGATGTAATATTGTCCCAGGTTATCGCGTTGTTTTTTTCAACAGTGCCGTACACTTTTTGTAAACGATTGCCCGCTTTAGGGTTTATGTCACCCTCATAGATTATAAACACTCTCTGACCTTCCTCTATAGATGAAGCCACGTCGGTCGACAGCTGCCAGGTAGTCTCGCTCTTTTTTATGAAATTGTAGTCATTAACTAACGATTCTGCAGGCCGATTCCAAATCCCAGTAACTAAAATAACAAGAGCACTCATTGTGCATACCACGATAGTGTCAATAAACGGTTCCAAGCCCGCCACAACACCTTCTCTGATGGGTTCATCGGTTTTTGCAGCAGAGTGAGCTATAGCTGAAGAACCCTGACCCGCCTCGTTTGAAAATAAGGCTCTTTGCATTCCAAACATAAACGCATAACCAGCCGTTCCCCCTATAAAAGCATTGCTAGCTTCAAGCGGTGAAAACGCCGAGGTTACGATCAGACTTAGCATTTTGGGGATTGCATCAAGATTAACAAAAAGAACAAAAATACAGGCAATAACGTAGAGCACTAGCATGAAGGGCACTAGTTTAGAAGCAACAGCACCGATCCGCTTGATACCCCCAATAATTACAGCGCCCACCACGAGGGCTAAGATGAGTCCTGTGAGCAAAGTAGGAACCCCAAAATAAGATTGAGTTAGGTTTGCTACATTCCATGCTTGAAACATATTGCCCGCTGTAATGGTGTTAATAATCAAAGCAAAGCAAAAAATTCCTGCAATTAGTTTTCCAGCAAACCTGAGAACAGGGCCTTTTCCACCTAGATTTTTTTCAACCACCCACATTGGTCCACCACTGGGGTTTTCTTGGTCGGTCAAATCTCGATGAATCATTGCTAAGGAAACTTCTGTGAGCTTAATTGCCATGCCTAAAAAACCAACCACCCACATCCAGAACACAGCTCCAGGACCACCAAGAGATATAGCTAAAGCCACACCTCCGATGTTACCAAGACCAACAGTGGCTGAAAGAGCGGTTGATAGAGCTTGGAAATGTGTAATCGCCCCAGGATCGTCTTTTTTATCAAAATCACCTCTGGTGGCTCTAACACCATGGGTCAAAGCATAATATTGGGAAAAGCCGCTCCAAAATGTGAAAACCACTCCGGTCATCAGAAGCGCGTATAAAGTGAAGTCGTTCCAGAGTATTCCGTTAATGGTGTCAACAATCATTTTAAATTCTGTCATATTTTTCCTTAGTTTTATTAGCCCGATTGATGCCGAGTGTTTTCTGGGTATCAAGGACTTAAAGATAACTAGTACATTATGATACCGAGGCTGACAGAAAAATTAATCAAAAAAATGCTATAATTCGATCTTATCAATTTCTAACGAATTCTTTTTAAGCCGATCTGGCTTGTTTGGTATGAACCAAATTGACGTTAGAAAAGAATAAAAAAAACAACTAAAACAAAACGCATGACTTTTAAGCCAAAAAAAAAGGTTGGATTATATGATTCTCAGTATGAAAGAGAAAGTTGTGGTGTTGGGTTTGTTGCAAATATTAAGGGACTGCAGAGCAGAGCGATTATCCGGGACGCACTAACCATTCTTCGCAATATGGACCACAGAGGTGCAAGGGGTTCTGAGCCCAATACAGGTGACGGAGCAGGAATATTAACCGGTATACCGCATTCGTTTTTTAAGCCTATAGGCGACAAGTTATTCGACAATACTTCATTAACAACAAGCACTTATGCTGTGGGCAACGTTTTTCTGCCTAAATCGAAGAAAGAACAAAAAATCTGTAAGGACCATATCGAAAAAGCTTGTAAAAACCAGGGCTTGCAACACTTAGCATGGAGACAAGTTCCAATTGACCCAAAAGGCTCAGATCTAGGGCCTTCAGCCCTTGAAGCAATGCCTGTTATTGAACAGCTATTTGTTCATGATAGCTCAGAAGAAAACAATCAAGAGCTGTTTGAAAGAAAGCTGTTTTTAATTAGAAAAAAAGTCAGCAATGATCTTAGAGGGGACAGCAACCTTAAGGAGGCAGATTTATTTTATATAAACAGCCTCTCATCCAAAACCATAGTATACAAAGGCATGCTCACATGTGATCAATTGGATAGATTTTTTCCTGATTTGAATCACCCAAGGTTTACATCACACTTAGCGATGGTTCATTCGAGATTTTCCACAAACACCTTCCCTAGCTGGGATAGAGCTATGCCCAACAGAATGATGTCACACAATGGAGAAATCAACACAATCAAAGGAAACATTAACTGGATGAGAGCAAGAGAAGGGTCAATGCACACGGATTTATACGGAGAGCAAATAACTGATTTATTTCCTGTGATGGAGGCTAACTGTTCAGATTCTGGAAACTTTGATAATGCCCTAGAGTTTCTGACTATGACCGGTAGAAGCATTCAAGAATCCATACTCATGATGGTTCCAGAAGCTTGGCAGAAAAAGAAAACACTTGATAAGTCTAGAAAAGCCTACTATGAGTTTCATTCTAATCTGATGGAGCCTTGGGACGGACCAGCATCCATAACATTTAGCAATGGAGACGTATTGGGTGCTGTCCTAGATAGAAACGGCCTAAGGCCAAGCCGATACTATGTCACCAAGGATGATAGAGTGGTTATGGCTAGTGAGGTAGGGGTGTTGCCTATTGAAAATAAAAATATTTTAAAAAAAGGTCGGCTGGAACCCGGAAAGATTTTTTTAATAGATTTCAAACAAGGCAAATTATTATCTGACGAAGAGGTTAAACAACCTTTGATTGATGCAAAGCCCTATAAAGACTGGCTACGCGACAACCGTCTTGTTGTCAGAAATATAAAAAGACATGGTTCAGACCCCTTATTTGACAGCAAAGAATTAAGAAAAAGGATGCGGGCATTTGGTTACACCACAGAGACACTCGAGTTTATGCTGTTGCCCATGGTTCATGATTTAAGAGACCCTTTAGGTTCAATGGGGAACGATTCTGCTCCAGCTGTTTTAAGTGACAAGCCTCGATTGCTTTATGATTATTTTAAACAGTTATTCGCTCAAGTTTCTAATCCAGCAATTGACTCAATTAGAGAAAAAATCATTATGTCTGTTGAGTGCTATATTGGACCTGAAAAAAATATATTAACCGCCCATGAAGGACACGCTCATCGCTTACTGATTGAAAATCCAATTCTTACAAACACGGCACTTTATGCAATCAAGCACCTGGATCATGGAGGACAAAAAAGTAAACTTATAGACATCACATTTGATATCTCTGAACACTCTTCAGACAACCTAAAGTCAGCGGTTATTAGAGCTTGTCAGGAAGCAGAAGAAGCCGTTGATAACGGGGTTGGTTATTTAGTTTTATCGGATAGAAATGTTGGTCAAAAGAGAGCCGCTATCAATAGCTTAATGGCATGTGGTGCGGTTCATCACCACCTGGTGTCATCCTCAAAACGAACAAAAACGGCTATAGTAATTGAAACAGCAGAGGCAAGAGAGGTGCATCATTTTTGTCTTCTCTTTGGCTACGGAGCTGATGCTATTAATCCCTACTTGGTTTTTGAGGTATTAACAGAAGCAAGAGATCAAGGGTTAATCAAGCACACACATTTTCACAGAGGCCCAGAAAACAGAATTACTCTTGACAGCAATGAAGAGGTAATAGATACGTATCGACAAGCTCTTATTAAAGGGGTGCTCAAGGTTATGGGTAAAATGGGCATATCTACCTTGCAATCGTATAAAGGGGCACAAATTTTTGAAGCGTTGGGCCTATCTCAAGAGGTGGTGGATCTGTGTTTTACTGGAACGACCAGCAGAATTGAGGGCACCAATTTTAATGTTTTAGAACAGGAAATCAGGCAGCGACATAGTCTGGGCTGGCCAAAGGATGAAAACACGACGACCATTGGGTTACCTAACCCGGGCGATTTTCACTGGAGAAGCCAAGGCGAGAAAAAAGGGTGGAACCCAGAAGCAGTTTGGTCTTTACAGTTTGCAGCCAGAAAGAATGACCAGCAGGCTTTTCGTCAATTTTCGTCTCGCTCGAATCGAGGCGCAGAAGAGGCATTAAGTTTAAGGGGGTTACTGGAATTCAAGCAACCTAAAGGTAAACAATCCGACCTTAGGAAGGTAGAGCCAGTAAACAAGATAGTTAAAAGGTTTTGTACTGGGGCCATGAGTTTTGGTTCTATTTCCCAAGAGGCACACGAAACTTTAGCTATTGCTATGAACAGAATTGGCGGCAAAAGCAACAGCGGTGAAGGCGGTGAAGACCCAGAGCGCTATAGAGTTTTAAAAAATGGAGATTCTAAATCGTCAGCCATCAAGCAGATAGCATCCGGTCGTTTTGGTGTTACAGCAAACTACATTGCAAATGCAAAACAATTACAAATTAAAATTGCTCAAGGCGCTAAACCCGGCGAAGGAGGAGAGTTGCCAGGTAAAAAAGTCGATGAAAAAATCGCGTCAATAAGGTATTCAACTCCTGGGGTAGGTTTAATTAGTCCACCTCCTCACCATGACATTTATTCAATAGAGGACCTTTCACAGCTGATTTTTGATCTCAAGAACGCCAACCCAAAAGCAGAGATCAGCGTTAAACTTGTTGCTGAAATGGGTGTTGGAACTATTGCCGCAGGTGTTGTCAAAGCTCATGCGGACCATATAGTTATTTCGGGAGATGTTGGAGGAACAGGGGCCTCGCCCTTAACCAGTATTAAACATGCAGGGATGCCTTGGGAGTTGGGGATAGCTGAAGTGCATCAAACCTTGGTGCTCAACGATCTTAGAAGCCGTGTAACTCTTCAGACAGACGGAGGGATTAAAACCGGAAGAGATGTAGTGATTGCAGCTATGCTTGGGGCTGAAGAATTTGGTTTTTCAACAGCACCATTAATAACAATGGGGTGTATCATGATGCGAAAATGTCATATGAACACCTGCCCTGTGGGTATAGCCACTCAAGACAAATTGCTCAGAGAAAAGTTTACAGGACAACCTGAACACGTAATTAATTATTTATTTATGGTTGCTGAAGAAGTTCGAGAAATTATGGCAAGCTTAGATGTTAGGTCTGTAGATGAATTAGTTGGGCGTGTTGATTTATTGAACACCAACAAGGCCCTCGAGCATTGGAAATCTAGCAAGCTAGATTTAAGCCCATTATTAATCAATTCTTCTGAAGTTAGAGAGGGTGTGGGCTTAAAGAAAACCATTGAGCAAGACCATCAAATCAACGACGTGTTAGACAGGACATTAATTAAGAAAACTAAAAAGTCCATAAAAACAAAAACCAAGACTAATTTTAATTGTTTGATCCGTAATACCGATCGAACAACAGGCGCAATGCTGAGCCACGAAGTGATTAATCAGTGGGGTGAAGACGGCTTACCCAATGACACCATAAACATTAACTTTTCTGGATCAGCGGGCCAGAGTTTTGGCGCTTTCCTCGCAAAAGGCATTACATTTAATTTAAGTGGTGACTCCAACGATTATGTCGGCAAAGGGCTTTCTGGTGGAAAATTAATTATCAAACCTCCTGAAATAGAAAGCTTTAAGCCTGAACAAAATGTCATCATCGGTAATGTTGCTCTCTATGGAGCAACTTCAGGGCTTGGTTTTTTTAACGGGATTGCAGCCGAACGATTCTGTGTTAGAAACAGCGGCGCTAGAGCAGTTGTTGAGGGTGTGGGTGATCATGGGTGTGAATACATGACAGGCGGTATAGCGGTTGTCCTGGGGCCTACCGGCGTTAATTTTGCTGCAGGTATGTCAGGGGGGATTGCTTATGTTTATGATCCCTTTCAAGATTTTCACCTCAAATGCAACACAGGAATGGTGGCCCTTGAATCAGTGGAGGAGGAAGAACGTGTTGCTGAGTTATTAAGGATGGTGGAATTGCATCTGAGATATACACAATCCAAAGTTGCAGAAAATATCCTTAGTGACTGGGAAAGGAGCTTAGAATCTTTCGTAACGGTTATGCCGCTCGACTACAAACGAGTGATTAACGAAAGAAGAGAACGTAACGAAGAGGTTGATTTTGTGTTCGAAATACAAGATAGAAAATCCGATAGGCCGGGAGTATAAGATGGGTAAGCCAACAGGATTTATGGAATTTCCAAGGCGCAAGACCCCATGGCGTGATGTCAATGAGAGGCTTTTAGATTATTACGAAATATACACACCCGCTAAAGACCACGATTTAAAAACACAAGGCGCCAGGTGTATGAATTGTGGAGTTCCGTTTTGTGACTCAGATCATGGGTGTCCAATCGATAACCTAATACCGGAATGGAATGATTTGGTATACAAAGAGAGATGGGAGGAGGCTTATTATCGACTTTCTAAAACCAATAATTTTCCAGAGTTCACCGGAAGAGTCTGCCCAGCCCCCTGTGAAGGAGCTTGTGTTTTAGGCATTAATGAACCGGCGGTGACAATAAAAGATATTGAAAACTCAATTATAGACAGAGCATTTGAAGAAGGTTGGGTTCAATCGCAAATCACCAGAAAAAGAACGGGTAAAACAATCGCGATCATTGGCTCTGGTCCAGCAGGACTGACTGCGGCCGACCAACTAAATAAGGCTGGACACACGGTCTCTGTTTTTGAGCGGGAAGACAGAATAGGCGGGTTACTGATGTACGGCATTCCTAACATGAAACTATCTAAAAGTGTGGTACAACGAAGAATAAAGTTACTTGAGGATTCTGGGATAGAGTTTAGAACTAATGCTGATGTAGGAAATAATGTTGATCCGGCCAGATTAGTAAATGAGTATGATGCAACCTTAATTGCAATAGGGTCTACGATCCCTAGAGATATCCCAATTCCTGGTAGGGATGCAAACGGAATACATTTTGCTATGGAATACCTCACTCAACATACCAAGAGCTTGCTTAGTAGTTCTCTGACAGATGACAACTACATAAATACACAGGAGAAAAAAGTAATAGTTATTGGTGGCGGTGATACTGGCACCGACTGTATCGCAACATCAATTCGGCAAGGTTGCTCAAGTCTGATTAATATGGAAATAACACCAACACCACCGATTGAAAGAGAGACAAACAACCCTTGGCCTTTATGGCCGATTATACAAAGAGTGGATTATGGCCATGAAGAATCTTTAGCACGTTTTGGTAGAGACCCAAGAGAATTTTCTTTGTTAACGAAAGAGTTTATTGTTGACCAGAAGAACGTTGTAACCGGAGTTAAAACAATCAATGTAACCTGGGAAAAGTCATCAGATGGAACGCAGACCATGGTTGAAGAGGGCGGCACTGAAAAGATATGGGAGGCTGATATAGTGCTGCTTGCTATGGGGTTTGTGGGGCCAGAGCAAGAGCTTCTTAAAAAGATGCAGGTTTCACTTAACAATAAAAACAATATTGACGCAAAGCATGGTGCTTTTGAGACCAATATTAAAGGGGTGTTTACAGCTGGTGATTGCAGGCGTGGACAATCACTGATAGTTTGGGCTATGAATGAAGGCAGAGGCGCAGCGTTGCAAATAGATCGTTTTTTATCTGGTACAAGTAGCCTGTCTGCTCCAACAGTAAAACTAGGTTCTTTGAGAGATTAATTGATAAGAATAATTAAAAATATCATGCCCCAGATCTAATCCTCTCACCTCAAACTTTGTTTTTTGATTCCTAGAATCACGATCAATTAGGTGAAAATGTTTGTTCTTGGTAAACACGGTTTCGATTTGATCCGCATAATCTTTCCAGTCAGTTGATATATTAATAATTCCTTGGTCTTTTATTGATTTATCCAGCAGAGCTAAAAAATCTTTATTAATTAATCTTCTTTTGTGGTGCCTTTTTTTTGGCCATGGGTCAGGAAAGAAGATATTTACTTGGCTTAAACTTTTTTCCTGAATATTGTGCTTTAGAACCTCAACAGCATCCTTATAGATAAGTTTGATGTTCTTTATTTTTTCTTTCTCTATCCGATTGAGACAATGACCGAAACCTGATTTATACACCTCGATACCAATGAAATTCTTTTCTGGGTTGTCCAACGCTTCGCTGACTAATGTCATACCGTTCCCAAAACCTATTTCAACCACTAACTCTTTTTGTGGCGAGTTAAAATGACCCTCATAACCAATCACCCCACATTCATTGGTTTCAATTACATATTTAGACCAAAGAGTTTGGATCGCTTTTTTTTGGGACGCGGTTAAACGGCCAGACCTCTTGACGTAGCTTCTGATTGGTTTTTTTTTATGTTTCGGTAAGTTGCTCACGGAGATTTTTAATGGCATCTTCTTCAATTTGCCTAATCCTCTCTATTGAGACTTGATACTGCTTCGCTAGTTCCTTTAGAGTTATTTTTTCCTCTGACAACCAACGACTCATAAGAATTTCTTTGCTGCGTTTATCGAGGTTTTCAAGCGCTTTGGACAATTGTTCTGTTTTGCCTTCTAGCCAATTTGCATTCTCCACTATCGATGAAGGGTCTGGATCTGGAGAGGGAAGAAACCCTGCGGGCGCAATAAAATCTTCATCGCTGTTTGTGTGACCAAAATCATAGGCCATATCGACTGATGCAAATCGTTGCTCCATGGTAGCCACGTCTTTTGGTTTTACTCCTAGATCTTGAGCAATGAGCTTTTTTTCATCGTTAGTGAGCCAGCCAATGGTTTTTTTTGCATTCCTAAGTTTAAAAAACAGTTTTCTTTGAGCTTTTGTGGTTGCTACTTTTACTATTTTCCAATTATTAAACACAAACTCATGAATTTCTGATCTTATCCAATGTACCGCATATGTAACAAGCCTAGTGCCACGATCAGGGTTAAATTTTTTGACCGCTTTCATAAGCCCTATATTTCCTTCCTGGATGAGGTCAGCGAGAGGAAGTCCGTATCCGCTGTATGTTCTTGCAATATGAACGACAAACCTCAATTGAGAAACAATTAACTTTCTTGCAGCGTCAAGGTCATTATCGTTTTGAAATTTTTGTGCTAATTCTCTTTCTTCTTCTCTAGAGAGAACAGGTGATTGGTTAACAATGCTAATGTAAGCCTCTAGGCTCCCCATAGGGCCCATAAGTGCCAATTCATTTTTCAACGCCAATTCTTTTGTCATATATCTTCCAATTGGGTTGATAATTTTAGCACTCTGATTAATAGAGTGCTAAATAATCAAACTAAATTTTTAAAATATGTATATATATCAATAGATTAAATGATTAATTAGGTTTAAAATTAGGCATAGTTTTACATCTATTCTGCGCAAATAAGACAATAATGAGTAAATCAGTTAAAGAAGTCAGGGTGATTGGGGGCAAACATAAAGGGAGAAAATTAAATGTTGATGACCCAAATGTGAAGCCCACACCAGATCGAGTAAGAGAAACATTATTTAACTGGTTGGAGCCTAAAATTTTTTCTAGCAGAGTTCTAGATCTATTTGCTGGAACTGGTGTTTTATCTGTTGAAGCCTTGTCCAGAGGGGCAGCTTCAGTTACTTTGGCAGACTCCTCTGAAGCAGTGCATTTGAGCTTAGAGGAACTAATGGAGAACCTTAAGGTCAGCGAATATAAGAATTTATGTCTTGATTCTTATCAGTTGATTTCAAAACCAAACCCCGATACTCCTTATTCGATTATTTTTCTAGATCCTCCGTATGGAGAATATAACTTGTCAACATTACTTCAAAAGCTTTATCAAAACCTGTGGGCTAATGAAAGAACCTGGGTTTATTTTGAGTCTAACCGGCCAATTAAAATAGGTGACGGTTCAAAGCATTTTATTTTTAAAGAATCTAGAGCAGGTAAAGTATACTATGCTCTTATAAAAAGTAAGTGAGAGTATAAAAAATGATTGCAATATACCCGGGAACTTTTGACCCAATTACAAACGGGCATTTTGAGATTATCAGGAGAGCGTCAACACTCTTTGGGGATTTGGTGGTCGCCGTTGCTGAGAGCCCCGAAAAGAACCCATTATTTTCAATTAATCAGAGGCTTCAAATGGTCAATGAAGTGCTTAATAACTTCAACAATATTGAGGTTAAAGAATACTCAGGCTTAACCATCAATTTTGCAAAATCCGTGGACGCCAGGGTTATTGTTAGGGGTTTACGCTCCCCCGCAGATGGGCAGTATGAATTTGAGTTAGCCAGTATGAATAAAAGGCTTGCTGACGATGTTGAAACAGTATTTTTGAGTAGCGGTGATCAAAACGCATTTATTTCATCTTCACTAATTAGGCAAATCGCACAAGAAGGAGGGGATATTTCAAACTTTGTTCACCCTGTTGTGCAAGCGGCACTTTCAAAAGCTTATAAAAAATAATGTCTTCCTTGCTTAGTAAGCATAGAGCCGCTTTTTTTCTTGTCCTTATTTGGTCAGTCTCGGCTGTGGGTATCACAAAAGAGCACAGCGAGGTTAGTACATCGGGAATTTCCTCAGCCCACCCGTTAGCAACTCAAGCGGGTTATAAAATATTACAAGAAGGCGGCAATGCCTTTGATGCCGCAGTTGCAGTCAGCGCAGCACTAGCTGTTGTTGAACCTTATAGTTCAGGAATTGGTGGCGGGGGGTTTTTTCTTTTGCACAGGCGTAACGATAATTTTACAACCTTTGTAGATGCTCGTGAAGTAGCACCCTTAATGTCAGACCCAGATATGTACCTAGACTCGGAAAAGAATTATATACCTAACTCATCACTAGTAGGGCCTTTGGCTTCAGGAATACCTGGGCTTCCTGCTGCGCTTGTACATGTTTCTAAAAACTATGGCCAACTTCCCTTAGAGCAATCTTTACAGCCAGCTATTGATTTGGCGGAAGAAGGGTTTCCTGCATACAATAGACTCAATACTGCTTTGAGTGTTGCCATCATATCGAGCAATCTTTCGAAAAAATTTAAAGAAGTATTCTTACCTCAAGATGAATTACCTAAACCTGGGTACATAATAAAACAGCCTGAATTGGCTAAGACGCTCAAGATCATAGCTAAGGATGGCCATGATGGTTTTTATAAGAGTGATTTCACTAGAAAGATTGTCAGCGAAACAAACAAAGACGGATCTATATGGTCATTAGAGGATTTTAAGGAATACAGTGTGATTGAGAGAGCGCCTGTTAAGATCTTTTTTGAAGGAATGGAGGTAACGCTTGCTCCTCCGCCATCTTCAGGCGGCACAACCATAGCCACCATTCTTAATATCTTAAGCCAATACGACTATAAAAATTTAGACCAAGAAACATTAACACACCTTATTGTTGAATCAATGAGGAGAGCTTATCAAGACAGGGCTTATTATTTAGGTGATCCTGATTTTGTTGATGTTCCAG
Organism: uncultured Woeseia sp.; assembly: GCA_964629335.1. Classification (GTDB taxonomy): domain Bacteria; phylum Pseudomonadota; class Gammaproteobacteria; order Steroidobacterales; family UBA11654; genus CACPJA01. The sequence continues at coordinate 35,395 of CAZVRH010000003.1, read as the reverse complement.
TTGAAATGTTAACAGACCCTGACCATGCTATCCGACACAGCCAAAGCATTGATTTAAAGAAAGCCACACCAATTCATTTAAAAGACGAGAGAATTCTTTTGAGCCAGAAAAAAGGAACAGAAACGACTCATTTTTCAATTGTGGACAAGTTGGGAAATCGAGTAGCCACTACACAGACAATTAATACATGGTTTGGGTCGGGCTATATGGTTCCTGCTGGAGGGTTTATATTGAATAATGAGATGGACGACTTTTCTGCTAAGGCATTTACACCCAATCGTTATGGCCTGGTTCATGGCGAAGGTAACTCAATTCTTCCAAAAAAACGAATGGTCTCTAGCATGACACCCTCTTTTATAGAATCAGATACAGGTATAGCAATTCTTGGGACACCGGGCGGATCAAAGATTATAACTATGGTTTTGTTGTCCATTTTAAACTGGGTCAACGGAGGAACTGCTGATGAAATGACCTCTATAAAACGGTTTCATCATCAGTATTTACCTGATGTCATTCAACATGAAAAAGGAGCCCTCTCCGATCAAGATATTAGCCAATTGACTAACATGGGGCACACTCTCGAGGAAATCGAAAACTATGGCAATATGCAGGTAATTACCATAGATAAACAGAGCGGTAAAGTAACAACATCGTCGGATCCAAGGGCTTTGATAGAAGATAGCGGAATTGATTACTATTGATTAATTCTGACAACTGGCACAGTAAAATGAACTTCTTCCGCTTAAGACTGTTTGTTTAATTAAGCCTTTACAATAACTGCATTTACGATCCTTTTGGCCATAAACAAATAACTGTTGTTTAAAATAACCAACCCTCTGCCCATCAAGAGAATAGGAAAAATCCCTAAGAGTTGTTCCTCCCATTTTTATTGATTCTTTTAATATTTTTTGAATGGCAGCAGCTAATTTGATGTATCTTTTTTTACTCACCCTGTTAGCTCTTCTTTTGGGATGAATGCCGCTTAAAAACAAAGCCTCACTTGCATAAATATTACCCACACCAACAACAACATGAGCGTTCATTATAAACGCCTTTACTGAGGTAGTTCTGCTCTTGCTTAAACTATAGAGATGAGACCCCAGTTGATTGTTTTCCAATGGTTCAGGGCCAAGTGTTTTTATTAGTCTGTGTTCTTCTGGGTTTTGACCTGCCCATAAAAAGCTGCCAAATCTTCTTGGGTCATTAAATCTTACAATGTGCTGATTACTTAAAACCAGGTCAAAGTGGTCATGTTTTTTTAAAGGTTGATCATCCTTTAAAATACCAACACTTCCTGACATTCCCAAATGCAATAATGCAGTTCCAGCTTTTGTGTTAATCAGTATGTATTTACCTCGTCTACCAAGGGTTAGGATTGTTTGTCCCAAAAGGTTTTCCAGAGCATCTTGATCTACAGTCCATCTCAGTCTTTTTTCTCTAATATCAATAGACTTTATATATTGACCTTGAATATGGTTTTCTAAGGACTGTCTGGTTACCTCAACCTCTGGTAGTTCTGGCATATTGAAATTATGCCTTTAAGAAATACGTAAATAAATTACTTAATTTTAGATTCTTTATAAAGAACATGTTTTCTGATTTTAGGGTCAAACTTTTTAGTTTCCATTTTATCAGGATGCTCTTTTTTGTTCTTAGTGGTCGTATAATAATGACCAGTTTTAGCAGACGAAACGAGTTTTATTTTTTCACGCATTTATACTCTTTCCCCGAAATCCTTTAAGTTCTTTAAAACATGCTCGATTCCTAATTTGTCAATCGTTCTCAAGCCTTTTTTAGATAAACGCAATTTAATGTATTTGTTTTGGCTTTCTACCCAAATACGGTGCGTGTGTAAATTAGGGTAAAACTTGCGTCTCGTCTTGTTGTGCGCATGAGAGACGTTATTTCCGCTCTTTGTTTTTTTACCCGTTACTTGACAAACTCTGCCCATTATTTTCTCTTAATTGATTAATCTTTGGATTAAATTTTTACCTTTAGGTCGGCTTTTATACCAATAGCACCTTAACATAGCAAGACTTTATGAGAAAATATTAGTTACTGAGTCTAGTGACAGAAAGATAAAAGAATTACACTGTTGTTAAATTCATTTTTTATTATGACTAAAACTATAGACCTAAAAATTATTGACCCTAGAATTGGTAGCGACTTCCAAATCCCAGAATATCAAACAGCAGGATCAGCGGGCATTGATTTGCAGGCATGTATTGATGAAACAGTATTAATCAAACCTGGGGAGACACAATTAATACCTAGCGGCATAGCTGTCCATATTAAAGATCCTAACTTAGCCGCCGTTCTTTTGCCAAGATCAGGCCTTGGCCATAAACAAGGACTTGTTTTGGGCAACCTGGTTGGGTTGATTGATTCTGATTACCAAGGAGAGGTTTTTATTTCGTGTTGGAACAGAGGCAATAAAGAAATTGATATTGAGCCCGGCATGAGATTAGCCCAAATGGTTTTTGTTCCGGTTGAGCAGGTTAGCTTTAATATTGTTGATGAATTTGAAGAATCAGGTCGAGGCGCAGGCGGATTTGGTCATACAGGAAAGACCTAGGTCTTTATCCCGTATTCTTCTTTATAGGCGTTTATATTGTCTAGATGATCTTTAAAAGAGTCATCGTTCCCAATAAACTCAATGATTTCATCGATGGTTACAATTGAAATTACTGGCACATTCAACTGATCGCCGACCTCTTGGACCGCCGATGAATCGCTGTCACCCTTTTCTTGTCTGTTTAATGAAATCAGTATCCCCGAAACAACCCCTTCTGAGTTACCAATAATTTTAGCCGCCTCTCTGATGGCCGTGCCTGCTGTTATAACATCATCCACGATCACCACCTTACCTTTTAGGTTTATGCCAACCGTGTTTCCTCCTTCACCATGATCTTTTGCTTCTTTCCTGTTATAGACGAAAGGCATGTTCAGTCCATGATTTTCGGATAGGGATACAGACATTGAGGTAACAATCGGAATGCCTTTGTAGGCGGGTCCAAAAATCATATCGCAATCAAGACCACTGTCTAGAAGCGTTTTGGCATAGACGTCACCTACTTTTTTAATCAATCTACCGCTACTAAAGATACCCATATTAAAGAAATATGGACTGATTCTTCCTGATTTTAGTTTGAATTCACCAAATTTTAATGCGCCTATCTCTATGGACAGCTCAATAAATTCTTGTTTGTAGTTTTCCATACAATATAAACTTATATCGACACAATATGTGTAGCATCTCATAGAATGAATTGATTATGAAGATTTAGCGTAAACAGGGATCAAAAATTAAGGTAATCACAATAAATGTAAACGGCATCAGGGCTTCTCAAAAAAAAGGCTTGTTTAAATGGCTAGAAAAAGAGAACCCAGACTTTATATGCCTGCAAGAAGTGAGAGCCCAGATTGAGGATATGAAGCTTGATGATTTCTGGCCCGATGATTACCACTGCTACCATCATGTTGCTCAAAAGAAGGGTTATAGCGGTGTTGCACTATTCTCAAAACGTAAACCCTCTAAAATAACCCAAGGATTAGGCTCTGCTGAGTTTGATGCGGAGGGAAGATACATTGAATGTGACTTTAAAGATTTTGTGCTCGCTTCTGTGTACTTCCCTTCAGGGTCTTCAGGAGACCCTAGACAGAAAGTAAAATACCGTTTTTTAGATATTTTTAAGACCAAAATTGATGCCATGAAAAAAAAGAAAACAGGCTACTTATTTTGTGGGGATGTCAATATTGTCCATAAAGAAAGAGATATAACCAACTGGAAAGCAAACCAGAAGAATTCAGGGTGCTTACCGGAAGAACGGGCATGGCTAGATCTAATATTTGATGAGTTGAACTGTACCGATAGTTTCAGAGAAATCAATTCTAATGCAGAGCAATATACATGGTGGTCTAATAGGGGGAACGCTTGGGCGAACAATGTTGGCTGGAGAATTGATTACCAAATATATAATGATTACTTTCAATATAAAGTAAGATCAGCATCAATCTATAAAGAAGAGCGCTTTTCTGATCATGCACCGTTAATTATCGAATATGAACAGAATAAATAAAATATTCGATAAAAAAGGGTTGGGAATTTATACCAGTTCTGAGTCCATTCGAATGATTTTCTTAGGATTCTCAGCTGGGTTACCGCCCCCTCTTCTCTTTGCCACACTGACTGTGTGGCTGGCTTCAGTTGAGGTAAGTATTTCTGAAATTAGTATGTTTGGCTGGGTGGGCATTATTTATGCTATTAAATTTCTTTGGGCGCCTATATTGGATAATATTGCCATACCGATTTTAACAACAGCACTAGGACAAAGAAGGTCTTGGATATTGTTCATGCAGGCACTAATTTTAGCTGGGCTTGTATGGATATCCTTTTTTGATCCAAACAAAGACCTTATCTTGCTTGCCTGTTTTTCAATATTCATTGCTTTTGCTTCGGCATCACAAGATATTGCTATCGATGCTTATCGAATTGAAATAATTGAAAATAAATACCAAGGGGCAATGGCAGCTAGCTACCAATTAGGATATCGTATTTCAGCCCTTACTTCAGGGGCAGGAGCCTTATATCTAGCAGGGGTTTATTCATGGCAAACCACTTATCAAATCATGGCTAGTTTTATGCTTGTTGGAATAATCACGGTGTTGATTGTTTCTGAACCACCTAAGACATATAGAGAAACTCAAGAAAATCACTGGCTGAGGTCCTCAGTTATAGAGCCTTTTTATGAGTTTTTTAAAAGAAGCGGTTACTGGTCATTTATGTTAATTATTTTTATAGCAATATATCGAGTCAGCGACTTAATTCTCGGGATAGTCGCAAATCCTTTTTATATTGACATTGGCTTTAATTTAAACGAGATCGCAACCGTGACCAAGGTTTTTGGTTTTGCGATCACTATTTTTGGAGCTTTTGTAGGCGGTATATCAGTTGCACGTTATGGCATTTCTAAACCGCTTATTATCAGCAGTATATTCCTAGCAGGCACAAACCTATTTTTCTTATTGCTTAACAATGCAGGTCCAGACTTATCAGTATTGGTATTGACCATCAGCGCAGATAACTTTGCATTGGGTTTTTCGGGTTCTGTATTTATAGCCTTTTTGTCTAGCTTGACCAATAGATGCTACACCGCATCTCAATATGCTTTATTTACATCTATTATGTTATTACCAGGTTTTATCTTGAGCGGTTTTTCCGGCCAAATAATTGAAGCCATGGGTTGGACAAAGTTTTTTATCTTTGCTGCCGCAATGGGTATACCATCAATATTATTCTCTCTAGTGATTGTAAAAAAGGGCTGGCAAGAGCAATAACTAATAGTAACCTGGTTGTTTAAAATTCTTACTCAAATATATTTTTATAAACGAGCACTCTGTGATTTCTAAACTATTATCCAAAGATATCTTACGGTTCTTGGTTCCATCAATTGTTGGGGTTTTGGTTTTTCTGACCCCTATTTTTGTTGATGGAAGACCAACAATAGTTTACGGAGTGATGTTTGATATTCTGAGGGCTGCAACTGAAGATTATCTCCCGGCTATTGTAACCCTGCTTTTATTTATATCTGGGTTGGGCTCAACTTACTACTCCTTGTTTAAAAATAATCCACAAACACAACTTACTCGAATAGAGCAAATATTTGCTACACAAGCTTCTTGGTTAATAATAAGATTGCTGGGCTCAATTTTTGCTCTCTTAGTTTTTTTTAATCTTGGTCCTCAATGGATAATAAGTTCTTCAACAGGAGGAGTGGTTCTCTTCGAATTAGCTAGTTCCTTAGTTGTCTTCTTTCTAATTGCTTGTTTTTTTCTACCGTTTCTTATTGATTTTGGTGCAGCTGAATTTGTGGGAACGCTGTTAAAAAAACCATTTTTATGGGCTTTCCGTCTTCCTGGCAGGGCCAGTATCGACTCTATGGCATCTTGGTTGGGAAGCGGTTCAGTTGGGGTTTTGATCACCATAAAACAACACGAGAGAGGTAATTATAGTGGACGAGAGGCCGCAATAATTACCACCAACTTTTCTGTCGCATCAATAGCTTTCTGTGTTTTGATTGCAAAAGTAATCAAGATTGATCATATGTTCTTTGAGTTTTATTTTTCGGTGCTATTCTCTGGCTCAGTTGCCGCGCTCATCCTTCCTAGAGTTTGGCCACTCGCAAGAAAAAAAGACTCTTATTTAAAGCTACAAGATAATTTTCTAGATACCCCCCAAGAAGGAATAGGACTTTTGCATTGGGCGCTTAAACAAGGGGTTAATAAAGCAAAAACTGCACCAAAAGCAGGTTTGCTAATGAAGGATGCTTTAATTAACGTACTGGATATATGGTTTTCGCTACTTCCATCGGTTGTTGCTATAGGAATCTTGGTTTTAGCATTAGCAGAGTTCACCCCTGTTTTTGAAATCATTACGATACCGCTTGTTCCCTTACTTGAGTTTATGCAAATACCTGAAGCAAAATCAGCTGCTCCTGCTTTTTTAGTTGGTTTTGCAGACCTATATCTTCCGGCTGTGATTGGGCAAAGTATTCAGAGCGAAATGACTCGATTTATTATTGCCTGTGTTTCTATTACCCAAATAATATACATGACTGAAGTTGGAACACTGATTCTTAAATCAAAAATTCCTTTAAATATTAAAGAGTTATTCTTAATTTTCTTACTCAGGACTGGAATTACCTTGCCTATCGTTACGTTTATAGCCCACCTTATATATCGTTAATCAATTAAAACTACTATATATTAGTGATTCTTTGTTAAGTCTTGGGGGTTCTAATGAGGTTTCTTTGTTTATTTATCGCAGCCCTATTTTTTGTAAATATTTATAGCTCAGAAATTAGTGACAGCAGGCCTTCAGGCTTAACCGGTGAAACATGGCAGTTTGGACCTCTAAATAGATGGGCTTACACCCATATTCGTGAAATACTGCCAACCAAGAACATCCCAAACAACCCCAGTTTTATACAGCAAATCCCAGGTATAAATGATGCCAAAAAAGATTTAGAAATTAGTTTAGATGGCCAGGCGATTTTCTTGTCTGAGGTTATGAAGAATCAGTTCATCGATGGAATTCTAATCATGAAAGACGGCAAAGCAATAGCAGAGCTTTATAGTGGCACTCTAAGTCCAGACCGAACTCATTTAATGTGGTCGGTTAGTAAAACAATCACAGGATTAACCGCAGCTTCAGTAGAAGCTGACGGGTTAATTAATCTTAGTAAAACTGTTTCAGATTATGTTCCAGAACTTTCCAATAGCGGTTGGGGTGATAACACACTCAGAGAAATCTTAGACATGCGTGATTCGTCAAACTGGGTTGAAGATTATGACTCCCCAAAAAGTACAGTCAGAAGACAAGATTGTGCAGACGGTTTACTTACAGGACCTATGTGTATTGATACAGAGGTGATAGGCAATTACAATTTTTTACCCTCCGTGGGTAAAGACATAACGAGACGAGGTAAGTTTATTTACAAATCTGGTACCACGGATGTGATGGCATGGGTGTTAGAAGCAGCTACTGGAAAAAGATATGCTGATTTAGTGAGTGATAGGCTTTGGAAACCTATTGGTGCTGAAATGAATGCAGGCATAACAGTTGATGTCTCAGGATTTACACTTGCAAGCGGAGGTATGTTCGCCTCTCTTAGAGATACAGCTAAAATTGGGCAACTGATTTTGAATAAAGGAAAAGTGGGAGAATCACAAGTAGTACCGGAAAATTGGATAAAAGATATGTTTGATCAGCCAGGCGATAGTTCTCTTTTAACTTTAGGTAATCAAAGCATAAACCCTTATTATCGTTCATTTATTTGGGGCACAGGAGACAGAGAAGTTGCCTTACAAGCTCGAGGGGTTCATGGGCAGTTTATTCACATTTCGCCAAAATCAGGAGTTGTAATAACCATTTTTTCATCTTGGCCAGATGCTGATGGCGGCATTCAGGGGGTAGGTCTTGATTTTTCTATGGAAATTATTGAGGCAATACAACACTCAATTTAGTTAGATTACAGGCGATTGATTAATTCTGTCTCAGAATAAATTTTTCATAAAAGCGGTTCAATCTTACCAATTAGCTTGTCAAGCTGAGGTTTGTTTTCTTTTATTTCTTTTATTGTGAGACCTGCAAGCTCATGGGGAAATACTAGCCATTGATCGGTTTCATAGAGGTAATAATCTGGAATTCTCTGAGTTTTATTCTTTAGCGGTTTAAAATACGGAGTAGCAATTTTTATCTCAGGGGCGTTTTTTTTGCATGCTTTCTTTAGGTCTGTGATTATTTGGTCAATAGACATCCCTGTGTCGTGTACGTCATCCACAATAAGCAACGAGTCTTTTGATTTTAGTTTTTTCACTATATAGTTAAGACCATACACTTGTACCTTCTTTTTGTGTTCTCCAATAGCGGTATAATAGGATGTTCTAATTGCAATGTGATCTGATTCAACTCCTAATACATCAAGTAATTCTTGGACAGCGATACCAATGGGTGCCCCCCCTCTCCATACGCCAATGATGTAATTTGGACGATAACCACTTTCATAAACCTGCCAAGCCAGTTGAAACGAATCTTCAAGTAACTGCTCTGCTTTAATGAATAGTTTATCCATGGTTTTTGATACTGAGAAATACTCCCTGAAGAAACTAACCTCAGGGAGCCTGTTGATTAGAAATCCACATTTAGGCGTAGCATTAATTGACGCGGCCCTATGAGCTCATCTCCGGTTGCACCCACTCCAAACACATCCGTGAATCTGGCGTTAATACCGTCTTCATTAGTAATGTTTTTTGCTATTAGTGCCCAATACCAGTTTTCTGCATTATCAGGATAAAAAGCAAGCACCAAATCAAGTACGTCATAGCTTGGAACTATATCGGTTTGAGAGTTATTAAAGACTCGATGTTTAAAGTCGCCACGATAAGTGTATTGAAGTGAACCGGTCATTTCTCCCCAGTTTTGATCCGTATTCCAGTTAAGTGCAAGGTTTCCTGTAAAACCTGGGGTTTTGGCTAGATCATTTCCTTTTACGTTCTGAATACGATCAGCTCGTGCTATTTGTACTTCATTGCTAAACAAACCGATACCCTGTCCTAAAAGGGCATTAGTAGCTTTGTCTGATTCCACATTATCAAGCGCTAAGTGATTCGAAGTAATTTCCGTGTCTAACCATGCAGCCCTTACTTCTAGAATCATTGAATCTGATAAGAGCGCAGACAGCTCTATTTCAGCACCACTGATGTCTGATTCAGGAATATTACCGACACCGCCTTCAAACACTTCAGGGTCAGTTGCTTGGTATTGAAGGCCCTTGTAGTCATAAAAAAAGGCAGCAGTATTAAGTCGGACATTACCGCCTGCAAGATCTGTTTTTAAGCCCACTTCGAAAGCATCAACTTCCTCTTCCGTAAATGTGGGGAGCACCACGATTGGTGCAATTGTATTTTCTCGACCATAAGTTAGGTTAGAGCCCCCAGGCTTATAGCCCGTGGTGTAGGATCCGTACACCATGGTGTTGTCATCAAGGTCCTTTTCGACAACCAATCTTCCGGTGACCTTGTTGCCATCCGTTTCTAGAATGTCAGTGCCTGAGCGACCATAGAAGTTTGTTACTTCACTATAGACCTCATCTTTTGTGTGCCTTAGACCAAAAACAGTTCTAAGTGATTCGCTATGATTCCATGTGCCCTGTCCATAGAAGGACAGAGAATCACGCTCTGGTTTAGAATTTGTAATAAACCCAAAATCACCGCTATAACTATAGACGTCATCGATGGTGAAAGGGTCGAAAGTACCGTCAAACCCAAAATCCAGTCTTTCAAGAATACTGATTTCAATCTCTGTATCTAGGTAGAAAAATCCTGCAATCCAATCTAACTTGCCAAAGAGCGGCTCAGAGGAAACCACATTGATTTCTTGTGTTGTTGTTGTCTGTTTATTGGTCTCAGGATCATACTCACTAGGCAACTGAGCGAAGGGCGGCAAATAGTTCAGATCATTTCTGTCGTTATCTCTTCGAACAAGAATATCATCAACCTGATAACTGGTTAGAGATTTAACACTATACGTATCAAAATCCCACTCCAAAACCGCACTATATAATTCAGCTGTTAACTTGTGCTCTGTTATAGAATTTTGTCTGAGTTTTCTTGGGTCAGGGGTTGGGTCTAACAACCCTTTTTGTGCAGAACCATTTCTATCTTCATCGAACACTTGTGCTGTGAAGTTAGCTCGGAAATCTTCAGATGGTTCATACTTCAAGCGAACCCTGGCAGAGACACTGTCAGCATCGTCCAAGTCTTGTCCATTTGTAAGGTTATCTGTAAACCCATCACGTTTGTTTGAAATGAAGGAAGCTCTCATTGCTAGATTTTCATTGAGAGGTCTGTTTATTACAGCTCGAAACTTAGTGAGACCGTAGTCCCCTAGAGTTAAATCTGCAGAGCCAAAAGCTCCATCAGTTGTAGGAGCTTGCGTAATAACATTGATTGCCCCCCCTGTTGAATTCTGACCAAACAATGTTCCTTGGGGTCCGCGTAGTACCTCAATTCGCTCAAGATCTAGGAAGTCTGTTTGCAGAGAATAAGGGGATGCCACATAGATTCCATCCAGATGATAAGAAACAGAAGGAGTAGCGATTGCATTCTGGTTTGTTTCGTAGCCTACACCTCTTATGGTAATGACTGTCTTAAATCCTTCGTTTTTAGCAACATTTACCCCTGGCGCAATGGCGCTTATGTCTACAAAAGTTGAGATTTGTCGATTATCTAGGTCTTCTCCTGTTAAGACGGTGACAGCTTGTGATATATCTTGAAGGCTTTCGCTTCGTTTTTCAGCAGTAACGATGATCTCTTCAAAAACTGCCTGATTCTCTTGACCGACAATACTGAAGCTCATCAACAAAGCAAGTATTGACACATATGATTTTCTAAAAAAGTTTTGTAATGACATTTAGATTTCCCCTTTAGGACTTATTTAATTCCATAGTTAACTTTTGTTGGTAATAGAAGAACGAATGATGAGATAAACGACTCCGTTTCTTCAGCTTCCGCTTACTTGCGTCTCACGATCGGTATTGAACCAAATGTATGTTTGCGCGTTGAGGAAATTAACCAACAGACTTATCATACTAGGATACAAAATGGTGTTCAATCGATGATTCTACCCCAAAGCTTATATTTTTATATAGACTGGAAAACAGAGTAAAAAACAATGAAAGACCTTCTAGAAAAACTTTTTAAATTAGAGTCTCACAACACTACTGCTACCAAAGAAGTTGTTGCGGGATTTACCACTTTTATAACAATGGCCTACATTATTTTTGTTAATCCTCAACTAATGGCTGCCAGCGGCATGGATCAGGGCGCGAGCTTTGTCGGTACATGTTTAGCCGCTGCCTTGGCTTGTTTTGTTATGGGGCTTTATGCAAATTGGCCTGTTGGACTGGCGCCTGGGATGGGCCTGAATGCTTTTTTCACATACAACGTTGTCAATGAAATGGGTTATTCATGGGAGATTGCTCTAGGAGCTGTTTTTTTAGCGGGTATTTTATTTGTCATCATGAGTGTCACTCCATTACGACGATGGATGTTGGACAGCATTCCGTTGAATCTACGAATTGCAATGGGGTCTGGTGTTGGTCTTTTTATTGGTTTTATTGGACTAAAAAGTGGAGGCCTTATTGTTGCTAATGAAGCAAATTTTTTAAGTCTTGGTGATTTCTCTCAAACAGAAACACTACTCTCTGCTTTGGGTTTTCTATTAATATCAATATTAGCAGTTCGCAAAGTTCCAGGAGCAATTATCATTGGTGTGTTATCAGTAACTTTAGCAGGTGTTTTTTTGGGGCTTGTTCAATTTCAAGGGGTGCTCTCATTACCCCCTGATGTTGCACCAACTTTTATGCAACTAGATATTTTAGGAGCCCTTGATCTTGCGATGATCAGCGTAATTATGTCGTTTCTTTTTGTTAATTTCTTTGATACCACAGGAACCCTTTTAGGCGTTGCCAATCGAGCAAAATTAATTGACGAAGCAGGAAATGCAAAGGGCTTAGATAGAGCCTTAAAAGCCGATAGTAGCTCAAGTGTCGTAGGCGCTTTTTTTGGCTGCGCTCCTGTCACCAGCTATGTAGAGAGTTCAGCAGGTATAGAGGCTGGTGGCAGAACAGGACTCACAGCGGTTGTCGTAGGCTCATTTTTTCTAATCGCGATTTTCTTCTCGCCTTTGGCTTCAATAGTACCCGCATACGCGACAGCGGGGGCTCTGATTTATGTCGCAGTATTGATGCTTGGTGGAATGGAAAATTTAGATTGGTCTGATGCCACTGAGCTGCTTCCTGCGCTAATAATGATTGTTATGATTCCTTTAACTTTCTCCATCGCTAATGGGATTGCTTTAGGGTTTATTGCTTACGTGGCTATGAAGATAGCTGTAGGTGATTTGAGAAAGATATCTTCAGGTGCTTGGTTCTTGTTAGTTGTATTTTTGGCTAAATTCATTTTTTTATAAGCTGTTTTCTTATATCTATTAAGAATAAACCTTACGTTTTGCGGCTCAGTATTTGAACAGGCCCAATAACTAAATTATTAAAGATTCCAGCGGTATACTTAAACTGATTTTAATAGTGTTTTGATGTTTGAAAGGATATTGGGGTTGCCCTTAAAGCCTTTTATAGATTCATCTGGTTTATTCCAATCATGGGCTGAGTCAGTAAAAAAATTAGAGTCTACTTTGACCCAGCTAGAGTCATCTAAAGTCCCAACTTTAATATAAACAATATGTGAAAGTTCTTTTGCATAGCTCATAACCCCCGAGCCACAATTTTGGCAAAACCCTCTTCTGATATGAGAACCAGATGATCCCTTGCTTTCAAAATATTTTAATTCGCCTTCAATACTAAGATTTTTTTTTGCTAAAAATAATATCGTAGCTTTACCTGAACCAGTAGTACGTTGGCAATCTTTGCAATGACAATGGTGAGCCGAGATTACTTTTTCCTGCAAAAAAGAATAGGATATTTCTCCACATTGACATCTACCAGTTTGGGTTGCTTTCATGATCACTCTACTGTTTGTTATTAGTCATACTTATTAAGTATTAAAAATAAACATGTGTTCTTCAATGTATTCTTCAAGAGATATTGGTGCCTCACCCATTAATTCTTGGTAGGTGTCTGTTTTGTTCTCAATCCCCCCTTCAGCGATACCTAAGAACAGATCTATGACTGAATCAAGATGCCACTGATTTGTTAAAAACTTAGAAAGAATATCTTTATAAGCAGCCATTGGCATATCCACGTAGTCGATATTTCTTCCTAAAACATTTGAAAATTTTTCAGCTACATCATGGAAGGATAGTATTTCTGGTCCGGTGATAGCATAGTTCTTTGATGAATGACCGTCTTCCGAAAGAACTTTTGCAAGAACCTTACCAACGTCTCTGGTATCAATCATGCCAGTTTTTCCGTCACCCATTGGAAGAAATATTTTGTCTTGTTCTTTAATAGTGGCTGCCGAAGATAGAAGGTTCTGCATATAGAAGTTAGGTTTGATCATGGTCCAGTTTAAACCAGAAGCTTTTATATAATCCTCGGATTGTAGATGGGCTTTGGGTATTGGGCTTGTAGCATCTGGAGTTGCTTCTATAGAGGATACTTTAACAATATTCTTAATATCGGACTCAATCGAGATATCAACTATTTGTTTTTCAAGATTAAGTTGGTCTTCAGAGTTTGGCAACAATATAAGAACTGATTCAACATCTGTCATCGCGGATCGAAGAGATTCGACATCTTCAACTGATCCTATCACGACATCAGCACCCATTTCTTTTAGCTCGTTTTCTTTTTCAGGGTTTCTAATTAATGCTCTATAGTCGACCCCTAGTTTAAAAAGTTCATTGGCTGTAGCAGAACCTGATTTACCAGTTGCTCCTGTTATTAGAATCATTATTATTGCTCCATATTTAGTTTGTTAATTATCAAATCATGAAAATAAGCGACCCCAGTTTCATATTTTTTACTTAAGGGACCTGAAGTGTAAACACCTGCTTGTAAGTTTTGTTGAATCTCAGGTACTAACTCTTGATCTTCTAGGCTTACTTCTAATTGATATTTACCTTCATTGTTTTCAAAATCATCATACGAAATATTGCAGGGCCTGAAAAGATTATAAACTACTCTGCACCACTTGGGTTTGAGCGGTTCTATTCTTTGGTAAACAATGCCCCTTCCATAAATGTTAAAAATAAAGTTAGGAAAATGCCAACCAAAGCTTCCGGGTTGATTGCTCCCGGCTCTTTCAGGAACACTGTGAATGCTGCAGTTATCGTTATTGATTAGTTGATATTCTTCCCATAGTACATCTTTGTTGAGCTGGGAATGCACGCTTGGGATATGATAGCCTTCTTGATAATTATCCACGTAAGTCTTCCAATTTGCATGCACATCAAATTTAAGTTCATTATGAAATAAAAAATCATTTTTGTATTGGCTACCTACAACTTCATTAAAAGGGCCCAACCATTTTTCTAAGGGTTTAGGGTTCTCTGAAAGGTTAATAAAAACCAAACCATATTTTTCTTGGATTTTGATGGCGAACAAGGAATAGTTATTATGATTGAAGGACTCGGCTCCATGGAATTTAGCTGGGTTAGATAATGAACCCTCTAGAGAGTATCGCCATCCATGGTATGGGCAAACTAGTTGGTTACAATTTCCAGATTGACGTAGTTCTACTTTAGAGGCTCTATGACGACAAACATTATGAAATGCTTTAAGTTGATGATCCTTGTTCCTGATTAAAATTATAGGGAAGTGAACCACATCAGTTGTAACAAAGTCTCCTGGGTTTTTTAATTGTTCTGATCGACCAACCCAGAGCCATTCTTCTTTAAAGATATGGTTTATCTCTTTCGTGAAAATACCCTCATCGTAATAGTGGTAGGATTCAAGACTGTTTGTTCTGTTCATAACAATAATATTAAATAACTATGATCTAGATATGAATTATAATATTTACATATCATCCATATTCTAAGGAGAGAGCCAATTAAATTAGAAAATAAAATTGCTCTGATTACAGGAGCTTCAACGGGAATTGGACAAGGTGTAGCTGAGACTTATGCAAAAGAAGGAGCGACTGTAATTATAAATTACCCCAATGAGAACGAAGAACAAAATGCAGTTTCAGCTCTAAAGAAAATACAGGCCGTCTCTCCAGCTTCAAAAATTCATATGACGGATGTTTCAAAAGAAAAAGAAGTAATTGAAATGATTCAGAAGACATATAACGAATTTGGAACAATTGATATTTTGGTTAACAATGCAGGCATAGCAACAAGCTCCTCTGTTCATGAAATGACAACAGCTATGTGGAACGAGCTTTTAGCAGTTCACCTTAATGGAACATTCATGTGTACTAGAGAATGCCTAAAGATAATGTATCAGAACAATTATGGAAGAATTATCAATACAGCTTCGCAATTAGCATACAAAGGCAGTGCAGGGTTTGCACACTATACTGCAGCTAAAGGTGCAATAATTTCATTTACACGCTCACTATCATTAGAAATTGGTGATAAGAATATAAGGGTAAATTGCGTTGCACCTGGAGCAACCGAAACACGTATGTTGACAGAGGTTCCAGAAGAAATTTTAGAAGGGATTAGGGAAAGCATCCCCAAAGGCAATATAGCAAAGATTGACGAAATAATACCGGCATACTTATTTTTAGCCTCGGATGACGGCAACCATTTTGTTGGGCAGTGTATAAGCCCTAATGGAGGCGATGTATTTTTATAGAACATAATAAATTTGTAATAGTGTATAAATCTATAAAATACTGATTTATAAAATAATATAAATTAATAATATTAATTATAGGTAATTAAAAGTATGCTATATATATGGATATAGTTTCAGATGTAATTAATATAGATTTTATTGAATCTATTGAGGTTAAAGAAAAGCCTTATTTCATCAAATTTTCTCAATACCCTGGATTTAGAATAAAAGTCAACCCTATGGGCAGGCTTTCATACCTTACCTACGGTAGAATTCATTTTGGCGGCAATCCTAGAACAATCACACATGGCACAACTAAGACACTATCCATAGACAGAGCAGTAGATAAACATTTTCATTGTTTGTCTCTTTTACAAAAAGGAATTGACCCTAATCTAATTAAGAAAAGTAAGGCTAAACAATTTGCTATATCAACTAAATTTATTTTAATTGCTAAAGAGTTTATTGAGGAGAAAATTAGTAAGAAAGAATACTCAGACCAGTACGGTAAGTATTCATTATCTTATTTACTAAGAAATAAACTTAAACATTTTCATGAAAAGCAAATCAGTCAAATATCTCAATTCGATATTAACCAATGGTATAAATTTAATTCCAATACTCCTGCATCGAGGAATAATGCCTTAAGGCTTATGTCTTCTGTATTTTCATATGCTGCGACAAAAAATATTATTGATAGTAGCTTTAATCCAACTAAACCTTTTTTTAAAAGTGAAAACGCTTATTCACCTAAGACAAAAGACCGACAGCTTATTATTGATAGTGAGCTTCCAAAGTTTATATATCAATTATGGGACCCTTTGGCTGAAAACAAAGTTGATAGACTCACCAGAAATGCAGTGTTTCTTTTATTAATAACAGGCCTTAAAAAGTCAGATGTTTTAAATATGAAATGGAATCAGATTTACAGTGATAGTTATATAAAGATCAGTAAAAAAAACTATATTCAAATAATTCCAATCACGGAGTCCATTGAGACCGTCCTACAAGATATAAAAAAGCATCAAGACATCAATAAAGATTTAATTGGCAACGAGTTTTTATTTTTTAATAAAAAAACTAAAAAACCAATAGAGAACTTAAGAAAAAGTTTTACAAAGTATTCAAAAGATTTAGATTGGGTTGTCTATCCTGAGGCCTTAAGAAAAACATTTGCAAATATATGCGATAGATCAAATATACCTAGAACTCATTTTTATCAACTCTTAGGATTAAAGAAAGCCTATAATCCATATGAAACCAGATTAGAGTCTTCAGATAATATATCGTCTCTTAAAAGGTCATTAGTTATAGTTCAAAATGAAATTGATAAGTTGGCACCTATGCTAATACCCGGTCAAATGAACAAGATAACTGATTTTTTATATTAAAACGTATTTTATGTATGCTATAAGTATATAAAATAGTTATAATTAATATAAATAATTGAAATATATATTAAAAATAATAGAACATAATAAAATATTAATATTCTATAACTGATCGTATTGATTTACCTTCATGCATTAAGTGAAATGCTTCATTTATATCATCTAAGGGCATTTTATGAGTTATTAGGTCATCTATGTTAACTTTGCCATCCATATACCAATCAACAATCTTGGGGACATCTGACCTTCCTCTAGCACCCCCAAAGGCACTTCCTCTCCAGACTCTTCCTGTAACCAACTGAAACGGTCTGGTTGAGATTTCTTGACCTGCACCGGCCACTCCAATGATCACAGATTCACCCCATCCTTTATGACAACATTCTAAAGCTTGTCTCATTGTTTCTACATTACCGATACATTCAAATGAGTAATCTGCTCCACCGCCAGTAAGATCGACGATGTTTTCAACTATATCTTCTGTTTTAGTCGGGTTAATAAAATCAGTCATACCAAACTTTTGGGCCAAAGAAATCTTATCTTCATTGATATCGATGCCTATGATTTTATTAGCGCCTACCATCTTCGCCCCCTGGATAACATTTAGACCAATTCCACCAAGTCCAAAAACAACTACATTTGATCCCGCCTCAACTTTTGCATCAAAAACAACGGCACCTATTCCTGTCGTTACTCCGCATCCTATATAGCAAACCTTATCAAACGGAGCGTCTTGTCTTATTTTAGCTACTGCTATTTCAGGCATTACACTAAAATTAGAAAATGTGGAGCACCCCATATAATGAAATACCTTTTCTCCGTTAAGCGAAAATCTTGATGTTCCATCAGGCATTAATCCTTGACCTTGAGTTTCTCTAATTGACTGACACAGGTTAGTTTTTGGGTTTAGGCAAAAGTTACATTCTCTACATTCAGGAGTGTATAACGGTATAACATGATCACCTGGTTTAACGCTTGTAACATCTTTTCCAACCTCGGCAACCACACCAGCACCTTCATGCCCCAAAACTGCTGGAAATATACCTTCTGGATCATCTCCTGATAATGTGAAAGCATCTGTATGACACACGCCTGTTGCTTTTATTTCTACTAGCACCTCATTATCTTTTGGTCCTTCTAGGTCTAATTCTTCAATGACTAAATCATTGGCTGCTTTGAGTGCAATAGCGGCTTTAGTTTTCATAATCTCTCCTTTCTTTTCATTCATTAAGGATAATCAGTATGAAATTGATAATCAATCAACAGCTGACATTAGATTATTATTAATGGCTATTGTAAGCTATCAAATCATAACTAAGGTGAGACTATAGATGCATAGGTCTTTTAGAGAAATTATAAAAATACTCGATGATAAGGGCAGTTTAGTTCGTATTAAAAAAGAAGTTGATCCTAAATACGAAATGGCTGCAATCATGAAAAAGCTCGAACAAGAAGGGAAAGCTTTTTTGTTTGAAAATGTTCAAGGGTCTATATACCAGGCAGTTGGAGGATTATTTACTTCCATGGATAGGTATGGGTTGATCTTTAATGAGGATGCCGCAGAAGAATACACTTACGATCAAGCAGGTCAGAAAGTACTTCTTGGTGTTTCCGACCCAATACCCTGTGTTGAAAAAGATAAAGGCCCTGTTACTGAGGAAATCTTACGAGACCAGGACATAGATCTCTTAAGTCTGCCTGTCCCCACTTTTTTTGAGTTAGACACCGGCCCATTTATTACGGCTGCCGTAGGCATTTTTAGAAAACCTGATGGCAACATAAATGTAGGGTTTTACCGGTGTCTAATAGAAAACAAAAATCATATTTTAATCAATGCTAGCGGTTTGAGTGATCTTCGTAAAAGCTATAACTGGCACAGAGAAGAGGGTAAAGATATGAACGTAGTCATGGTTTTGGGAGCACCTCCTGCTTTGTTAATGGCGGCTGCTTCTAAATCACCTGACCATGTTTCTGAATTAGATGTTGCAGGTGGAATGATCGGTAAAGGTGTAAAGGTTGTTTTAGGACCAGACAGTGGGTTGCCAATTCCAATCGATGCAGAGATGGCGTTGGAGACCAAAGTTGACCTAAATAATATGGTAGAAAACACTTTGGGAGAATTTGGCGCCCAGTATGGTACAGAACATGCGCCCATGTGTGAGGTTACATCCATTTTAAAAAGAAAGGATTCAATGTTTTATACGCTAATGGCTGGAAGAGCTAAAGAGCATAATAATTTGGGCTACCTAACAGTATATGGACTCTCCGAAACACTGAAAAAAAGAATCAAAGAAACTTTCTCCTATGTGAGTGATGTTGATATTCATTTTGATACTAAAATAGGGCCACTAATGCATGTAGTAATCGCTATCAAAAAATCCTCTGATAAACAGCCTGGAGATATCATCAAGGAAGCTTTTGAGATGGACATGGGCTTTTTTAATTTAGCTTGGATGGCAAAACGTATCATTATAGTGGACGATGATGTTGATCCATCTAATATGGATGATGTTGAATGGGCTACGTGGACTCGAATAGGTAGAGCAGAAAAAATACATCTCTTTTCAAACTTTGTGACTTGGGAGATCGATAGAGCAGCCCTGCCTGATAAAACCTCATTGAGAGTAGGGATTGATGCCACTAAGGATATGGATTATGTAGATGATTTAGTCAGACCAATTGTTCCAGGTATTGATAAAATAAAGATAGAAGACTATTTGGACTAACACAGGAGAGCGGACAAACAATGGACCCGTATTTGGCAGTAGGACTGCAGACAAAAATTAAGCATGTCACCTCACGAGAGGAAGTTAAAAGAAACCTCAATCACATAGGCAACATGATTGATATGGTCACCCACATGTGTTCCCTGGAGCTGCCAGTGAAACTCATCGCTTTAGGCGAAGGAGCAATTCAAGGATTTGTTGATGAAATATTGGATATGGATCAATCCGTTTATGCTAAGTCAATGGCCGCAGAGATCCCTGGATTTGAAACAGATTTTTTAGGCGAGTACGCAAAAAACAAGAAGACATTTATTATCGGCCAACTCAAAGAGAAACTTCCAAAATATCCTGATCGTTTTTTTAATACTGTTTTTATCATCGACGATAATGGAGACGTTATTTATAAACACCACAAAAACATTGTGGTTTTTGTAGAGCATTCAACCACACCTCATGATGTCTATGATCAGTGGATAGAACAGCATGGAGATAACCTTGAAGCTTTTTTTCCAGTGGCCAAAACCAATATTGGTAATATCGCAGGGACTGTAGGTGTGGAAGGCTCTTTCCCAGAATCATTCAGAGCATTTGCTCTCAACGGTGCAGAAATTCTTTATAGAGCATCATTGCCAGAACCGTGGGTCTCCAGGGAAATATTTGAAGTACAAAATAGATCAAGAGCTATTGATAATACTTGTTATATGATTGCACCTAATTCCGGTTCGTTGATTATGCCGAGTGTTGATGGCGAAGATCCTACAATAATTGATGGGGCGCTTGGAGGTCGTTCGTCAATTGTTGATTATAAGGGCACAATATTGGCATCAAATAACATAGTTGGAGATAGCTACGTTGCTTCCGAAATAAATATAGATGCACTTCGACATTACAGAGAAAATGCTCGTTTCCAAAACTGGATCCCTTATCTTAAAACAGAAATATTTAGCAAGATGTACGCAGAGGAGATTTGGCCAAAAAATCTTCCTCCAATGAACCATGACGACGCAGGAAAAATATTTAAAAAGACCATAAAAAAATTGATGGATAAAGGAATCTACACTGCAAAATCCAAGAAATAGATGCTGTCATCAAATTATAAACCTCAAAGAGAATTCTATCTCTTGAGCATGGGAAGATAATGACGAGGGTTATCTCCTAGAGCCTAAATCCATTTAAGATTTGTCGATCCTTAGTTGAATCAGCACCATATTTGATGCAGATTTTTCTACATGCTCTCTTATTGGCTTACCATTTTTGTAACCCACTTCTGCAAAAAAACCATCGATTCGACTATGAGCGCATAAAGCCTCCAAGCGATCAGCAATTAATTGATTATCCTCATACTCAGCATTAATCTGAGCTTCAATCATCTTTCCTTGATATAAGACATTTATTGATTCCAAATTAATCAAGTTTCTCCACCAAATAAATGGACGGTCTGTTACACAACTAAGACTGCCTTCAGGGTCTTCAAGATAACTAACTGGAATAGCATAGTCTTTACCCGTTTTAACCCCCTTGAAATATAAGACAAGCACATTCGCACTTATTAACCCATGTAAGAATGAATTCAATATTGCAATCGTAACTGGGTTTAGTAATTTCCAAAACATGAAATGATTATAACTTGGTTTTATAACACCAGCTGTTCATTAACTGCTCGATCAGCTGCTTCTATAGCACCAGTAAGATAAGCGTAGGCCTCAGCATCTGAATTGGCTATGGAAATCCGTCCAATTTGTTTTCGTCCTGCAATATGGGGGCCATTGCTTGGGCTAAATTCTGCAGGATCAGAATAATCAAGATATTCATAGGCATAGCCGTGAGGCCATCGATTAACTGTAATCGCTGCTATATCTCTCTCGGCATCAAACCCTCCTTTTCGCAGAGCTCCATTCATCTGATTAATAATTCTCTCTTCAAAAAAATCAAAACTCATTTCGTATAATCTTGTTCTTCCCGCTATACATTGTTGGCGTGCGTTCAAACCTTTATCGGGTTCTAGAGGTACATGGGTGCCATGAATAACAGTCGGTTTATTTGGATTTTGAGTGAAATCATAACCCCCCATACTGACTGGAAAATCCAGACCAAAAGAATGCATTAAACTGGGTTGTGGGATATAGAAACTTCGATATCCAAGGTTCGAGAATGCGTTCCAATTCCTAACTGCAATACTGAGATATACCAGCGGCATTTTTGTAGCATAGGCGATAGCTTCCTTCTGGGCATCTGGTAATTCAGGGCAAATATTAGGAATGATATTGTTGTAACACGCCATAATCACATGAGCGCCTCTCACTCGGTAAGGTGCCCCGTTTTTGATATAAGTAACATCCACCGCCTTTTCACTTGACGTATGTTGTACTTTAACAGCCGTCGAGTTTAATCGGATCCTGACCGCTGATGAATCTAAATCCAGGCCAGCATAATCCACTCTTGCTTTTACTAGATCTTCCATGCTGTTACCTGGGATCGCACTGGGTATCAATCCACGGACAATTGAACGTGCAACACCAGCGTTGCCATCTGGGAAATGAAAAATATAAGGTTCCTCTCTCTCATAACTTTCATTAATTAGTCCAAGATTCAAATGACGTGTACCCGGCATTTCTGATTTATAAGCATCCAGAGCAGATAATGCATCCCATCCAATACCCCATAAACCTCGAGACATATCTCTGTAGAGTAATACAACCTCTTCAGGAACATCAGCATATCTTCTTAAAAAATCACTGTAGCTTGTTTCTCTTAATAGATTGATTTTATCCTCTTGAGACCCCATCCCTAGAAGATAATCCTCCGATTCATTCAATAATTTAAATAGAGCAGCTTTTGAAGTTTCTGCAATAGGATAGGCATTAATACTGTCGATAATCTTCTGTTCGTTTTCTTTTGTTCCAGCTGTCAAGATATTATCTGAAATATAATTTTTGCCGTATTGCTCATCACTGAAATACAGACCCCGGGACAGCTTTCGATTGTTGAAATAATTTTGATCAAAATAGTCATAAAAACGCTCGGTGTGAATCCCTACATCTTTGAGTAACTTCTTTCCCACTGGAGACCAGCTTGCAGGTTCAGCAATAGACTGACTGCCGCCATAGCAAATAAGTTGCTCTCCATCGACAGTAAACTCATTACGTTTTGCATGACCGCCAAAATCATCGTGATTGTCTAGAATTAAAATTCTAGAATCTCTGCCGAGACGTTGCTGATAGAAATAAGCCGCTGATAATCCTGAAATACCACCGCCCACAACAACAAGATCATAATCACGATCGGTTTGATCACTTGGCTCTGACCAGCGTGCACCAGATCTAGCTAAGGCATGTGAAACTTCAAATGAACCAGGATGGCTACCACGCATCCCAATGAGCTCAGGGGGATATAAATCAGAAGTTCCTGATTGATAATTCATCGAGAATAGCTCGAAAGGAGACAATGCTGTGCCTGCTGACAAACTCATAGCAAAACCGTTCATGAAATCACGACGTGTAATGTTTAACTTTTTAGTCATAGGTTATATGTCTTCAAAAAAATACCAAATTAGATGACCTAAATTAGTGGACTAGCTGACATCTTTTGCTTTATCGATTCGGCTTTGAACTGACTCACTAACCTCATAGGGTTTCCAGCCATCAGGGGGCGTATAAACACCCATCTCGATCATCTTATTGACTTGATGCTTGACCAGTTCAAGCTGATCTTCTTCTGTGAATGGGGGTTCCTCCATACATAAATTTCTAGGGTATATGCCACCCTTTGCCATCATTGCATCATAGATGATTTTATATTCTTCAACTCTCATGTCCTTAGCTAAATTTTGCCATTGTCCACGAACGCGAAAATCTCTCAAACCATCGATATTGATTATTCCACTTACAAGAGCCTCTCCGCCACCAAGGTATTCAGAAATGATTTGTCCACGATAATCTATAATTTGGCTTCGCCCATTGCTCATCTTAAAGTCATCCATCCCAGGCATGTATATTCCTCCAATATTTGGAGCTACGACATAACAGGTATTAAATATTGCATGAGACTGGTTCTGGATTTGGTTCATCTTATTACCCATCCAGGGTTCTGGGTACTGAGATCTGTAAATAATCTCAGCACCATTTAAGGCAAGACCTCTGGCAGCTTCAGGATAACTACCTTCAGCACATATTAGAGTACCAATATTACCAATTTCAGTTTTGGCAACCGGGTAGAGAACATCAAGCAATTTTTCTGGATCGTCTCCATATTTTTTTAAATACAGGTTCCAAATATCACTTGGCGCTGTGTTCGTCTCTCTTTGATAAAAAGAGGTTTTGATGTGCTGATGGATAACCTCTCCACTTGGATCAATGATAAAGGCGATATTAAAAATTCTGTCTTTCATTATCTCCGGTGCTTTTGCCACCATTTGGGCTATCAAGTAAATATTGAATTCCTTACAAAGTGTTCCAAGAAATTCAGTTTCTTTGCCCGGTATTTCAGGAACCACTTCCCTGGCTATTCTTATATGTTCATCACCACCACCCAAACACCATCCTCCTATTCCGCCCTCAGAAATGGTTACTAATCGGACAGGGAGATCTAAACTACAGTTCCACACAGAATAACCAATACTGGTTTGTAGGCGTTCAAGGTCTTTCCAGTAATCATCTATACTGGTCGCCATGTGTGATTCGTTTTGAATTCCGACAGCTGTGTACTGAAGTGTCATAAATATTCTCCTAGCTGAAAACTAAAAAATAATCCTTTTAACTTGTTATTATTTATTGCTTATTATGTATTAACAATATTACAGTCCCTAATCAATGTACAAATCTTAATGAGGTTTTTATGAATCAATCTGAGTCAGAGCACACATCTCAAGATCAGCAAATCTTGTCTTTTAAGCAAATACCCACAAGCTCATACAAGATATTTTTTATTTGCTTGATAGGTGTAACATTCGCAAACTTAGACCATTCAATTTTTATTCTTGTTAGTGAGAAATTCCAGAATGAATTTGGTTGGGCTCTCACTGATGTGGGTTGGTATGTAGCCATCACTTTTTTTATTTCAGGAATTATATGTACCCAAGTAGGGGTGTTGACCGACAGAATTGGTAGAAAGAAATCTTTGTTGTTATCAACAATTCTAACGCCCATTTTTGTCGCTTATTTAGCAATTGCACCTAATACTATAGCTGTTTTGATAGCCAGGACACTCGGTTTTGCAGCAGCAGGAGCCCAATCACCAATTACATTAACAACCGTTACAGAATCTTCCCCACCAAGATTTAGAGGATTGTTTACAGGCATATTACAAATAGGTTTCCCTCTGGGGTGGTTTTTTGCATCTTACCTTATTGCATTCATGATTGATGATTTGGGCATTAATTGGAGATACACCTTCTTATTGGCTTTTCTATTCTTGCCTTATGGTTGGATTATTCATAAGTATTTACCTGAATCAAAAGCTTGGCTTGAATCACAAGCAAGAAAGAGTGATGATCAGCCACAACCCAGCACCATGGTTCTGTTTCAAAAAGAGTGGAGAAGAAAAAGCCTTCTGCTTTTCTCTGGACAATTCCTCTATGCTTTTGCCTACGGCAGCACCTTGATGCTAGTGCTTTATTTCACTAATGAAAGAGGTTGGGACATAGTCGATGCAATTAAAATCGTTGGATATTCATACGGCATAGGAGCCTTTGGTTATATTGCTGCAGCTATTGTTGGAGAATTTTTTATTACTCGGCGTAATACAATTATTCTTTGGGCTTTGCTTGGGAGCTTGGCTTTTATTCTGCTTATCTGGTGGGCAGAAGGTTGGAGTCAGGTTTTGTTTGTCTATGGTCTTATGACTTTATTCTTTTATGGGGCTTACGCTGTGATGGCGACTTTTATTGCAGAGAATTTTCCAGCTGAGCTTAGAGCTACAGCAGCCAGTTTTTCAGGGACCTTAGCAATTAATCTAGGGTTTGGGCTAGGCCCACTTGCTATTACCTATGCTGCAGGTTGGTATGGTTGGAATATGGGGTATACCTATGTTGGGATTATCCCCATTATCTTGGCAGCAATTATTTTTCTCTTTTTAAAGCCGGTACCTAGAGAGGATGTATTCTAGACTTTAGCTCTCTATATATCTCTCGAAGTCACAGGTGTAATCATGGAAGGTATGATTTGGTTCATACGCAAATGGCTTCCATCCCAGATGCTCATAATCTCCAGCAAGTGATGTGGGCTTAATTAAGCCACCAGTCTGAACCACAGCGCCAAAATTCTGTCTGTTTCTAAACATCATAGGGTCCCAACCATGATACATATACATCATATTGGGCCCCATGGCAGAGGTCACATGTGCTTGTGCTATAAATGAGCCTGCTTTACTAAACACTTTAATTAAATCACCGTCATCGACACCTTTTTTACTTGCATCATCTGGGTTCACATAGACATCAGGCTCACCTCGTTGAAGACTAAGAAGAAAACTATCGTCTCTCCACATGCTGTGAATACCATGTCGGGCATGACCCATTAACATCTTCATTGGGTAACCTTCATTCACTAGAGGGTCTTTGTGTCGAGGCAACACCTCATCGAATTCAAAGAACCAGTCATGATCAATATAAAACTGTTGTCTGTGAGTTAATGTTTTATAGCCAATTTTATTGTTGACGTTATCCCAAATTTCAGAATAGTAAGGGGACTCTTTTGAATGCACAGTGGTTTCAGACCCTTTATTCCTCAAAAAACCTTTTTCTGCAAGTTCATCATAAGTTGTTTTTTGGATACCGCTTGAATTATCGAGGAGAAACTTAATCACATCCCTGACCGATTGAATAGATCCGTCATTTGTATAGTCATCATGGAACTTTTTAAAATCTCGTTTAAATGGAACGCCAATAACATTGTCATCAATTGGTTGAATATTTCTTTCTTGAGCTCTTATCGAAATTGCTTTTGCTAGTCTTTCATAAGCCGTCCAATCATCGACTGACTCACCCAGCGGTTCTACAGCTTTATCTATAACCTGCATAAATGGTGTTCGTGGTTCAAGATGAAAATCATGTCTTTCATAATGGTGAGCAATAGGTAAGACATAATCAGAATACATTGCCGTTGTTCCCATGTCTGTTGCAAACGTAACAATAGTATCGAGTTTTCCAAATGCATTTTCTCTCCAATGCTGACCTGACGATCGCCAACTTGCTGCGTTTGTACCAGAGAACATCCCCATTTTCCAAGGAACTTTAGAGTAATCTGGGAACCAACCTTTTTCGACAGACTCCTGAAAGTATTTGTCGTATTCTTCAGCAAGTTCTTCTCCGTATACGTCTCTATTGAGTTCTTTCATATTGCCATGGACGTAATCCCATCGAGACAAGGTGGCCACTCTGAAAGCAGCAACAGGATTTCTCATGGCAAAAGGAAACACGGCATCGTCTTTAGCTAGATTTGTGATTGTCAATCCACCACCTTCTTTGCCTGTATTACCAGTCAGGCACAACAATAAAAACAAGGCTCTTTGAAGTAAATCACCATGCAGATACTTTGAAGCACGGTATCCTGCATAAATCATGCTTGGCTTAGCCTCAGCAAATATCCGTGCAACTTCTTTGATAATTTCTGCATTGATGCCAGTTATCTTCTCAGCCATTTCAGGCGTGTGTTCGGAAGCTCTTTTTTTGGTTAACTCAAAAACCGTTGTTACTGTCACTGGTCCATCTATAGTCTCAACAATCCATTCTCCTTCAAGCGCAGGATCAATTTCGCCAAGCTCTATTGAAGGCATCGGAGGCACAAGATGCTCGGGAGTGCCAGGCGGAGGAGGAGGCGGAGTGCCAGTTCCAGGTGCAGTTTTCAGGCTATCAGTTGTTTGATCCCAAATATAGAAGAGGTTATTCCTAGCGTTAGGCTCATTAACCAAATCTATTTCTCTAATATACTTATAGTTGTCCTTTCTAACCAGAAAAGGAAGATCAGATTGTTCCTTTATATAGGCCTCATCATAGGTTTTATCCTTCAATATAGTTCGAACCATGGCCATTGCTAAGGCAATATCACTGCCTGGTTTTGGATTTAACCATTTGCTGGCGTGCATGGCTGTTGCATTGAAGTCTGGAGATATAGAAATAACTTCGGTCCCATTGTATTTAGCTTCCCAAAAAAAGTGGGCATCTGGAATTCGGGTAACCGCAGGATTACAAAACCAAATGAGACAACACTTTGACTTATATATTTCTGCCATTGTATTACCCAGAGTGACATGACCATAGGTAATTTGTGCGCCTGAGAAGAGGTCACCAACGCCCGCAAAGGCTTCTGGCATTTGGACCCCGCTAATATTAGCGAATCGAAGCAAACTGGCATAAGAAGCTCTTTTCATAACCATTTGAGTGCCCAACCCACAGGTAATAGATTCAGGACCGTGTTCAACATTATAATCAAGAAATCTGTCAGCGATTTCCAGCATAGCTTGGTCCCATGAAATTCTTTCCCATTTTCCCTCTCCTCGTTCACCAACTCGTTTCAATGGGTATAAGATTCGTTGCTTACCGTACATGTATCTAGAGTGGCTCAATCCTTTTTGGCAGCCCCTAGGCCCATAATCAGGGGCGTCACCGGAAGCACCATATTCGCCTTGTTGTTCCTCTCTCCAAACAACACCATTTTTGACATAAACATTGAAAGCACATTGACCAGTGCAATTAGTTCCATGAGTTGAATGGGTAACACTGTCCCATGTCCATTTTTTTCTTGCTATATCTTCCCAAGCTCTATAATTTGCACTCGATTGAGCAATTATTGATGATGAATAATTAAGAGCTACAGAGGTGGCTGTAGCAGTTCCAATGATAAATTTCCTTCTGTCAGTCTTGAAGCTACTTTCCATACAGTTAATGTACCATAAAGATTTTCTAAGCGTTATGCTGGCCAGGCAGCACCAGTATTTTACCACTGGCTTGCCCGATGGCAAATTCAACCAAATTCATTCTATCATTCCCAAAAAAAAGTTGATTGTCTACGATCATAGTGGGGCTGCCATAGCCCCCTTTATTGATGAGTTGATCACAGTTAGACTGAATTGTTCTATCATGGAGATCACTCTCTATGGTTTCTTTAAATGCCTTGATATCCATGTCCAATTTCTTCGCAATATTTATGAGTATCTCATTGTTTGAAATATCTTTTAGGTCACTAAAGAAAGCTTTGAAAACTTCAGAACTGTAATTCACCATTTTATCTTCTGATATTGCACAAAAAGCTCCTCTAGAAGCTTTTAAAGAAACTGCATGGTCTAAATTCTCATGTTCCTTAATGTCTAGACTGCAGTAATTCGCCCAATCCTGCAGATCTTTTTTTCTGTAACGCGTTATATAATCTGGACTTTTTTGCACAGGTTTGTTCAATGAGTCTTTTATTATTTCTAGCTTAATTGGTTTCCATTTAATTAGAGAAGCAGTTCGAGTCGTAGCTTGAATAAGCCTTTTATAGCCCAAATACGTCCAAGGACAACTGTAATCAAAATAAAATTCAACTGTAATTTGTTTATTGTCCGCCATGATTTTTTCTCAATTCAGTTTTTAAAACTTTGCCGGTCGCATTTCTGGGAATCTCGTTAGTAAATTCTATGATTTTAGGAACTTTTATTTTTGAGATCTCCTGTTCACAAAAAGATCGGATCTCTTCAGCATCTCCGTCATGAGAGCTTGTTGTGACAATATAGGCTTTTATGGATTCACCCCATTTTTCATCTGGTATTCCAATCACCGCAGCATCTGAAATATTCGGATGTTTGAATAAGACTTCTTCAATTTCTCTTGGGTAGATATTTATTCCTCCGGAAATGATCATGTCTTTTTTTCTGTCGACAATATATAAATAGCCATCTTCATCTTTTTTAGCAAGGTCACCCACTGTAAGCCATTCTCCGTCAAAAGCATCTTGTGTTTCTTTTTCTTTTCGCCAGTAACCATTAAAAACATATGGACTTGCCGTAAAGATTTCTCCAACCTCATTTGCCTCACATTCATCGCCATCATCATTCAATATTTTTATCTTTGTAAAAGGGAAGGGTTCTCCAACACATTGTTTCTTTCGTAATTGATCATCTGGCCTTAGGTTTGAAATAATTCCACCCTCAGTAGATCCGTAGCATTCATAAAGCAACCCCTCTCCAAAATGTTCTACAATCTTTTCTTTTAAGGATTGTGGCAGTGCAGACGCGTTCGATATGATCGTTTTTAATGAACTGCCAGTGCAATTCTCAAGAATAGATTTATCTACGCCTAGCATTCCAAAAAAGTGAGTAGGGACACCAAAAAATCCTGTGATTTCTTCTTCTTCGAGAGTCTTCATTACTAATTCAGGATCGAAGTCATCCATTATCTCTGCATACCCCCCAAAAAATATTGGGGCCAAAGAAAAGATCATGCCAGCCCCATGACACATTGGTGCAATGGAAAGAAAGCGATCATCAGAAGAAAAACAGCCATACTCTTCAGCCATACCATAAAGGGTCAAGGCTCTAGAACGGTGAGGCACCATTACACCCTTGGGTTTACCGGTTGTTCCTGACGTATAGGGAACAGTAAATGTATCTGATTCATGGATGTTCGGTAATGTAAAGTAATCCTCTGCCTTTTTTGATGTATGCAACAGTTCATGTTCATATGCAGAAATACCAATTTCTAATTCTCCAAAATCAAGAACCTGTATAGAATCTGGCAAACGCAACCCTGAATTAGTAAAAGTATCCTGTATCATACGTTCGGTTTTTTCATCAACAATCATCAATTTTGCATCTGCATCCTCACAAATTGAGTAAATTTCTTTTGTGGTTAATTTAGGGTTGACCGTCACGATGGGGTGACCCAACTGAGAGGCTGCTAGCACAATTTCCATATACTCAATTGAATTCGATGCAATAATCGCTATGTTGGATTTATGTGGAATGGATCCACGAAGAAGCTCTAGGTCTTTATTCTCCTTATAAAAAGTAGATATTTTGAGGGAGATTAGATCAATTCTTTTTTTTAGTTCATCATAAGTTCTCGTTTTTTCACGATGTTTGTATGCAATTTTAGAAGGGTCCCAACCGCAGGCAAAGCGTATACCCTCAGATATTGTGGTATATCTATATGTTGATGGCAGTTCAATACTCATAAGGAAGGGTTCTTAACCTAAATTGAATACTTCTATGGCATTTTCTCTCAAAATTCTTTGAGACGCAGACTCTCTAAAATTTAGATTATTAAATTCTTCTACTGCTCTCACAGGATCTATTACAGGCCAGTCGGTTCCAAACATGACTTTGTGTTTGCCATAGGAATTGGCATAGTGCACAAAAGATTCAGGCCAATACTTCGGCGCATACGCGTCACCAGCGGTATAAATATTTTCGTGCTTCCAACACATCGAAATCATTTCTTCCGTCCAAGGTATTCCGATATGGATACCGATCAATTTTAATTCAGGAAAATCAATTGCAACTTGGTCTAGGTAAATAGGTCGTCCCACACTCGGCAATCTTCTGTTTCTCGAATAGATTAAATTATGTCCCACTTGCATCATGATGGGAATATCAAGCTCACAACATTTGGCATAGTAAGGATAGTATTTTCTATGATCGGGAGGAAGTTCACACCAGTGAGGGTATAAATGTGCACCAACAAAGCCGTATTCATTGACGGCAACCTCTAAATCCTTCAATCCTTCCATTCCTCTAAATGGATCGATACCTGCTAACCCTGAGAATCTATTGGGATGTTCTTGGCAGACCTTATGAACACTTTCATAGGGCACCTCAAATCCTTCGGGAACTCTAATATCGCCACCTCTAACAGCTATTAATAAAGATCTTTCTACACCAGCTTGGTCCATCTTTTTAAGATAATCGGGAATAGTAACACCAGCTCTCATTTCTTCAGGCATCCTGATTTGTTTTTTGAAGTGTTCATCCAAACCAGTTTGTCCAAGCTCAACTTCTTGTGGAGTGAACATATTAACCACAATGTCAATGATACCGTTCATCAGGCCGTATTTATTATTGAATTAGTGATCTAAAATTACTGACCGTCTAGATCCCACGGGCCCGTTGATTTAGATCTAACAGGAATACCTGCCATTAAGGGTGCTTGTGTTATCGGGTCGTAATTAACGGCATCACCTTTCACGATGACGTCAGAGTTTAATGTCACCCAGTTAATTAAGGCACCGTCTAACCTAAAGATCCAGCTTGTACCCATTTCCTCACCAGCTGTGAAATGTCCGTGCTTAACTTTAGCCGGTCTGAAGAAGTATGTTCCTGGGGTAAATCGACCGAAGTTATAGTCCATATGCCCGGTTAGTGTGTACGCTTCTTCAAAAATAGGATGATGAATGAGCCTGTCATCTGTCCAGCCCGGTGGCGCCCAGCCTAACATTGTGATAAATCCTTTTTCATTTTGTCCTTCAGGTGATGGGTCGTGATACAAAATTTTCAATTGCAAGAATCGTTGTGTATCACCTTCATATATATTGTCCATCCAATCCATCTTTGCAGAATCGCAAATTGTTAATACTCCTGGCTGATCCGATGCTGTATTGCCACCTTCAGGTATAAACTCACTTTTATCAGTTTCTGAAACTGAAAAACCCCAGTCTCCATACTCTCTAAAAATAAGAACTTCAGAGCCTTTATCAACACTGATATCTGGAACTCTCAAACCTGCAGGAGCTCGCCAATACATACCTGGACCAAATACGTTGTCTCCCATTTTTACTCTACCCTCTAGCACAAACCATTCTGTGTCTGCTTCATGGTAGCCTCCGGGTCTATCCCATACGGTTTCAAAATAAAGTTTTGTTGAACAAGAACCATCTTCTTCATCATACGAAAGGTTTCTTTGCATAACCCTTCCGGTTCCACCGTGAAGCTCAGCTGGGTGCCAACAGAGGTCGCTTTGTTGAATTAATTCTACATGAGGTCTCATATCTTTATTTTCTCCTCTTATTATTGCTCCCCTAGAATATATCAAAGTTTTTAGTTGATAAAGAGTTGTCAAAATATTTTCATTAAATCATAATCTAATGACATCTAAATTTAAGGAGAGGAAAGATGGCTGATGTAAATCTATCATGGTCAGGTGTTGACGTAACAGTGACAGATGAGTATCTGGATGAAACTCGTGTTTCAGTGCGTATGGAACAAAGCAGAGCTTTCCGAGACTGGAGAGTACCAAGGGCACTAGAGCTTGCTCAAAGAAACCTAGATGCGATCGAAGGTAATGATGCATCTGAGGAAACACAAGCCATGTTAGCCATGTATATTGGAGAGTTGTATATCTGGCAAGAAGATGGCGAATTAGTTGAACCAGAGGTTAAATCAAACTAAAACGAATTAAGGGGTTAGATAATGGCTGAATATGAAATCTGGAAATTCTTACATATTTGTATGTTTGTCTTCTGGCTCGGCACGGATGTGGGAGTCATGCTGTGCTCTAAAAAATCAACAGACCCACAACTTGGAGTGGAGGCTCGTTTCCAAATGTTAGAAATGGCTCTCAAAATAGAGTTATTGCCAAGAGTCATGTGGGTCATGGCGCTACCTTTTGGGGTCCAGTTATCCAAGACGCTTGGCTACATTGATCCCTCTGCCATAACTTTATCAATCATGTGGGGATTTACACTCGCATGGTTAGTGATTAATGTAGGAGGCGCAGCAAATTTGAACGAACCGTGGGGTCAACAACTATCAAAGATCAATCGGTTTGTGGTGGCTTCATTGGGAATAGGCCTTATTATAGTAGCGGCTTCGTCTTTTATGGGGTACGGACCCTATGAAGCAAATTCAGTGGCTCTCAAGGTTGGGTTGTATGGCCTTATCAATTTAACTATTTTAGGTATTGAAATCGCATTTTTTCCTTTAGGTTTGGCTTATGAGAGGTTAGCAACCGAAGGATCCAGTCCAGAAATAGAATCGTCTATCAGCGGGGGAATGAATCTCACACTTAAATGGGTGCATGCAACCTATATTTTAATCTTCATCACAGCTTTTATTGGCGCTACTAAAATTGTCGGCTAAAATTTTTGGGATTCGAGTACCAAGCTAAATTTTCGACACCACTCTTAGAATGGTGGCATCTACATGGCCGTAAGGATCTGCCATGGCAGAATTCACCGAGCAGATATAAAACATGGATTTCAGAAATCATGTTGCAACAAACCCAAGTGGCCACAGTTATTCCTTATTTTGTTAAGTTTATAAATAGGTTTCCAGATGTGGATAGCTTAGCAACAGGCTCAGAGGACGATGTGATGAGCCTTTGGTCAGGTTTGGGTTTTTATTCCAGGGCGAGAAATTTACATAAAACCTCCAAAATAATTTTGGAAAAATATAACAGCCAAATACCTAATACCTTTGAAGAATTAATTGATCTACCCGGAATTGGGCACTCTACAGCTGGAGCAATTCTTTCTCTTTCAGGGATTGAGCCTAGAGCTATATTAGATGGTAATGTAAAAAGAGTGTTGTCTAGATTCTATTGTATCAAAGGCGATTTAAAAGCTAGCAAAACTGAAAAAAAACTGTGGCAGTTGGCAGATCGATGTCTCCCCAAACAAAGTTACGATATATACACACAAGCCATCATGGATCTTGGGGCCACTGTTTGTGCTCCAAAAAAAGCAAGGTGTTCAATTTGTCCATTATCAAATAACTGTGGAGCACGGGAAAAAGATCTAGTGTATTCACTCCCTAATAAGAGTATCAGGAAGAAAAAAAGGAAAAAATCAGTTTATTTTATGGTCATCAAAGACACGAATCAAAAAGTGTTGCTTCAAAAAAGACAAAATAAAGGCATATGGGGAGGGCTATGGTCTTTTCCTGAATTGGAAACAAATCAGGAGATCCAAGAATGGTGTGACAAGACGGTGGGTAATAATCTAAAAAGTTTAGAATACGGTGACAAGATGATTCATGGGTTTAGCCATTTTGAATTAGAAATCAAACCTATTATTATCAAAATTAACAAGCCATTAAAAAAACAAAAGAACCACAAGATAATCTCAAAAAGGCAAATCTATAAACTAGGAGTGCCTAAACCAGTACAATCAATTATTAAAGGATTAGGGGAATAACAAATGGAAAGATTAATTTTTTGTCAATATTTCAA
Organism: uncultured Woeseia sp.; assembly: GCA_964629335.1. GTDB lineage: Bacteria > Pseudomonadota > Gammaproteobacteria > Steroidobacterales > UBA11654 > CACPJA01. The sequence goes on along the minus strand of CAZVRH010000003.1, from coordinate 342 downwards.
AAATGAACGTCCTGGTTTGAGTAGACCTCCATATCCAGGTGAGATTGGGCAGAAAATTTTTGAATCTATATCACAAGAAGCTTGGCATCTATGGTTAGAACATCAGACCATGCTCATCAATGAAAATAGGCTATCATTGGTTGACCCACAAGCGAGGCAATTTCTTCAAGAAGAAATGCATGAATTCTTTTTTGGAGACGGCTCTAAGAAACCAGTGGAATATACGCCACCTAAGGGAGAATAATTTTTATCAATTAAGTGGTTTTTTCTATAGAATAACTCAACCGATGGCCAGATAGCTCAGTAGGTAGAGCAGCGGACTGAAAATCCGCGTGTCGGTGG
>CAZVRH010000002.1:0-84881 GCA_964629335.1 uncultured Woeseia sp. | reverse complement strand
AGCGATTGACTGTTAATCAATTGGTCGCTGGTTCGAGTCCGGCCCGGGGAGCCAGGATAACCCTTCAGTCAGATGCTCTCAGCTATTTTATTTTTAAATTTTGTGGTACTCCACCCGTGTGATCTATCAAGAAAATGTATAGGTATTTTTAGATCATCTCCAGTGAAAGACTTATTTTTATAATCTTCACCTAAAAACCTAATATCAATATCTAGATCTGACAACAGCTTGTATAAGTCATCCTCAAGTTTATAAGTAATAATTTCATCAACTTGCACTAGGGACGACAGAGTCATTATTCTTTCTTCAATATTTAAGATGGGTTTAATTTTTTCCGGTCTTTCAATAGAAGGGTCTTCGTGTAGAAGGATAATAAATTTAGAGCAATGTTTTTTACACTCGTTAAATAAGAGAATATATCCAGGATGGATAACATCAAAGTTGCCTGCTATGACTCCAGTTTTTCTTTTATTTTTCAATTTATATTTTCTCTATAAAATTAATAGGTTCAGATTTTTCCCAGCTTTTGCAAGTGGGGCATTGCCAAGAATGGCTTATGGTTTCATAACCGCATTGATTGCAACTATATTTATAATCGTTCTTTGTGTTGTTGTGAATAATTAGTTTTAATTTTTCTAACAGTTCATTACTGATAACATCAAGGTTTGTGTTTTCATTTTGTTGAATTATTTCATTAACCACTATATTGCAACTAATCTGTTTTTTAAAAGATTCAGATATAATGTCATTGTTTATCTCTGGAAACATGACTGACAGCATGGAATATTGAATGTCTATGTCAGGTTTTTTCAAAACAAGTCTATCCAATTCTGTATTGATATTACTCTCCTTTTCAAGTTCCGTATTTTTTAGAAGAATGGGCAAAAGTATAAAATGTCCAACATTACTGTTTTTAATCATTTGTACGTAATACTCAATTGCAGCTTCGAATTGATTCTTTTTTAGAGCAATGATTGATGATAAAAACATTTGTCTTATAGATTCTGAGTTATTATCGGTTGCTTTTTTCAGATATATTTCTGCCTTTTTCAGATTATTTTGATCTATGCAGGTTTGTGTCAATTGACAATAATAATGAGATTTAGCCTTTATAAGATCATTGTCTTTATCAAGTTTAGATAGCTCTTCTAAGTTTAATAATGCTTGTTCCCACTGAGATAGATATTCATAAATCTTAATTAGTTTTTCTAGACTAGAAACTTGATGAGTCTTAATTTCTTTTAATTTTAAATAGATGTCTTCTGCTTTATCATAGATTCCTGCTGCAAAGTAATTTTCCCCTAATTCATTTAGTGTTTGATAGTAGTATTGTTCTTCAAGGTCAGGCTTGCTAATAATGTTTTCATGTAGTTTTATCGCCTTGTCAAATTTACCCTGTCTCCTGAATAAAACCCCTAGTGCCAGATGAGTCTGAATAGTGTCCTCATCAATGTTTATAATATTTGAAAATAAATCAATTGCTTTGTCTGATTCTTCGTTGAGAAGATACTTAAGACCAGTTAGATAGTCTGGGTTAATCTTATTCTGATTTTCATCTTTATCAATAAACTTAAGATAAAAATACCCTAGAAGACCAAACATCAAAAAAATTGATGATAAATAGAGGATACTGTCAGAGAACATTAAGATGGAGATTTTTAGGAGGAAGTATTACTTTTGTTTTACCCTTTCTCTTAGGTTTTTTCCAGGCTTGAAATGCGGAACATAGCGTTCATCAATACTAACAGATTGACCTGATTTTGGATTTCTGCCTACTCTGGGTTTTCTGTATCTTAAGCTGAAACTACCAAAGCCCCTAATTTCAATTCTCTCACCTTTTTTAAGGGACTGAGTCATCGAATCTATAATGGTTTTCACAGACAATTCGATATCCTTATAAGGAAGCTGATTTTGTTCTCTAGCAATTATCTCGATAAGGTCTTTTTTATTTATGCTCATACAATAAATTACATCAGAAAAAACCAAAAATAGGAATAATTTATTTACTTCTAGTGAATTTTGATTTTAGTAAATCACCAAGGCTTGTTTTTGAAATAGACTCTTTTTCATCAGCCTTATAAGATTCTATCGCTTCTCTTTCTTCTTTTTCTTCTTTAGCCTTGATGGAGAGTTTGAGAGTTCTATTTTTCTTATCAAAACCAATAATTTTTGACTCTATTTCTTCATTGACTTTAAAAACTGATCTTAGGTCCTCAATTTTCTCTCTAGAAACTTCAGCAATATTCAATAAGCCTTTTATTCCCTCATCTAATAAAATGAGGACATTTCTTTCATCAATTTTTTCTACGGTCCCTTTGACGATAGTATTTTTCGGGTTGCTTGAAAGGTATTCTTTAAACGGATCATTTGATAGTTGTTTTAATCCCAAGGATATTCTTTGTTTAGGTGAATCAACGTTCAAAATAATCGCTTCTATTTCATCTGACTTCTTGAATGAAGAAAGATCAATATTTTCTTCTGAATCCCATGAAACATCAGAAATGTGAATTAATCCGTCTATACCACCTTCTAACTCTATAAATACGCCAAAGTCAGTGACTGATTTAACTTTGCCTTTAATTTGTTCGCCTTGGTTATGGGTATTTGCAAAATTTTCCCAGGGGTTATCTTTGGTTTGCTTCATTCCCAGTGAGACTCTTCTTTTGTCATTGTCAATATCGAGGATCATAACTTCTATTTGATCTCCTGCGTTTGCAACCTTATAGGGGTTTGGATTGTTGTTCGTCCAATCAATCTCTGAGACATGAACAAGCCCTTCGATTTCTTCTTCAATTTCAGCAAACAAACCATAATCAGTGATATTTGATATTTGACAGGTAACTTTCATTCCAATTTCATATTTTTTGATGATGTTATTCCAGGGGTCTTCTTGTAATTGTTTCAATCCCAATGACACTCGAAATTTCTCCTTATCCACGGCAATGACTTTAACCTTGACGTTCTCCGCTAGAGTTAATGTTTCTGAGGGGTGTTTGACTTTTTTCCATGCGATATCTGTAATATGAAGCAGACCGTCGATACCGCCTAAGTCAATAAACGCTCCGTAATCTGTCAAGTTCTTGACTACGCCATCTAGAACATCACCTTCATTGATTTTGGAGATTAAATCATTTTTATTTTCAACAGTTGTCCCTTGGATTGCCGCTTTTCTCGATAAAACTATGTTGTTGGTTTTTTTATCGGCTTTGACTACTTTAAACTCTGACATCGATCCTTCTAGGTACTGGGTGTCTCTTACTGGTCGTACATCTACTAAGGACCCTGGGAGAAAAGCATTTATTTGGTCAACAAGAACGGTGAAACCGCCTTTGACTCTAGATTGAATAAACCCGTTGATAATTTCATCATTACTCATAGCATTAAGCAGTTTTTGCCATGTGTTTTCGTTTTTTGCTTTTTGTCGTGATAATCTGGTTCTTCCTTCTCCGTCTTCTATTTCTTCAATGACAACTTCAACTTTGTCACCAACTTCTATTTCAATATCCCCTGATGGATCTTTAAATTGATTAATGTTTACCAAGGATTCAGATTTTAAACCCGCAGAGAGTATTGCATGATCGTTCGTAATATCTATCACGTCAGCCTGTATCAGTTGTCCTAATTTGAGCACTTGGCTGTATGGACTAGACTCAAATAGATTTTTAAAATTCTCTGTCATATTTTTCTTTTTTCTATGAGGTTTATTACCTCTTGTTGTACCGCATCAATTGATTTGTTGTCAGTCTCAATCACTATTGCATCTTCAGGAATTATTAACGGAGATGCTTTTCTTGTTAAATCCCTCTGATCTCTGGCATCTAACTCATCAATTAATTGCGTGAGGCTAACATTAAATCCCTTTTCCTTCAACTGCTTAAATCTTCTTTCGGCCCTAGTTTTGTTGTTCGCTGTCAAAAAAAATTTAATATCCGCATTTGGGAATATTACACTTCCCATATCTCTTCCTTCAGCAATCAGTCCTGGTTTTTTTGCAAACGATCTTTGAATGGAAACCAAGGAATCTCGTAACTTTTGGTTGGACGCTATTTTTGAGGCAGTCTTAGCAGTTTTTTCATTGTATATGTGTTGATTAATTATTTTATTTTTATAAATGATATTAATATCACCAAGAGTTCTATCCATGCGAAAAGTAATCATTTTACTAATCTCTATAAGTTTTGAAATATTTTCTAGATCTATAGAAGAGGTATCAGCAATGTATGCAATGCTTCTGTAGATCGAGCCACTATTTAAGTAGTTCATATGTAAACGCTCAACCAAGTGAATAGCTAACGTTCCTTTGCCAACACCACTCGGTCCATCAATAGTAATAATTTTCATCACTAATTAATCCTCATAAATATTCATACCTATTGAATTCATAGTCTCTTTGAAGGTCGGGAATGAGGTATTTATATTAAGACAATTTTTAACACTAACAGGTCCATCTGATCTGCAAGACGCTAGTAAACAAGTCATTGCAATTCTATGGTCATCAAAAGAATCCAAGGTGCCTCCGGTTATGTTGCCGCCAACAATATTAGCTCCATCGTCTAATTCTTCTATATTAATTGATAAAGAAGAAAGGTTTTTAACCATCGCTTTAATTCTGTCTGATTCTTTATACCTAAGTTCATTAGCATTTCTGATTGATGTTTTTCCATCAGCACAGGCAGCAGCAAGAAACACTAAAGGGAGCTCATCAATGGCAGAGGCTATAAGATTATCTGGTACATTGATCCCCTTTAGTTTCGAGGATTTGACAATAATTGTCCCGATGGGTTCACTTGAATTTAAATTGTTATCGGGATCAATTTCAATGTCAGCGTTCATTAACTTCATAATTTCTATGAACCCCATTCGTGTTGGATTCAGACCAACATTTTTTATTAATAATTCGCTATTTTTGGTTATCAGGCAAGCCAGGATCAGAAAGCAAGCGGAAGATAGGTCACCCGGAACGAATATATACTCTGGTGATTTAAGTTCTCCACCTTGTAATGAAATTGTATTATTACTAATTTCAATATTCGAGGAAAAGTCTTTTAACATAATTTCTGTGTGATCTCTTGTTAAGGTTGAGGTTCTCAGCGTTGTTTTACCTTCACCGAATAAACTAGCTAAAAGAATAGCCGATTTTATCTGGGCACTGGGCACCTCCAATTCGTAGTCAATATTTTGTATTTTTGCTGTCGGACTAATCCGTACTGGGGCTTTTTCTTTGGTTGTTTCAATATTTGCGCCCATCGCTCTTAGGGGCACAGCAACTCGTTCCATAGGTCGTTGTTTTAGTGATTTGTCACCAGATAGAATGGAATCAAACGGTTGCGCAGCCAATATCCCCATAAATAATCTCATTGAAGTTCCAGAGTTACCAAAATTTAAAATATTATTATTAGGTTCTTTTAGCTTTCTTAAACCGCGGCCACGAATTTCTACCATTTTATTTCTAATAAATATTTCGGCACCTAAAACTCTTGAGATCTCAACAGTCCTGAGAATATCTTCTGAAATCAGGCAATTTTCTACGACAGTCGTGCCTTCAGATAACATAGCTAATAAAATTGCTCTATGTGAAATGGACTTATCACCAGGAACTTCAATATGTCCATTGAGTGAATCGACTTTATTGGCAGTTAAGCGACTAGAATTCATTTCTGAATTATCGGATAAGAACCCAATAATTTAACTTCTATATTGAGTTTTTTTAATTCCTCTAGAGAACTTTGAATATTATCATCTTCGACGTGGCCCACTAAGTCGATAAAGAAGACATAGCTCCATTTAGCTTTTTTGGAGGGCCTAGACTCGATTCTGGAAAGGTTAACATCAAAGGCTGCAAATGACTTTAAAACTTTGAATAATGAACCAGAATCTTGGCTATCTGGGGGAGATACAATAATGGATGTCTTATTTTTACTGTTCTTGAGAGCTTTTTTCTTCCCGATAATAATAAATCTTGTTGTGTTATCAGGGAAATCTTGTATATCAGATTGAAGTACATTCAAATTATAGTCGGTAGATAGTTTTTGAGACCCAATGCATGCTTGTTCATTATTATCGAGCATTTTGGCACCCTCTGAATTACTTATAACCGGAAGTATATTTGCCTTGGACATATTTAATCTTATCCAATTCTGGCATTGGGCGAATGATTGAGGGTGGGAGTATACTATTTTTATATCATCAATAGACCCGCCTTTAGAGAGTAAACATTGTTTAACGAGTAATTCAATCTCTCCTGAAATTATTACGTTGGAACTTAATAATAAATCATGAGTATTGTTAACTGATCCTTCTATTGAATTTTCAATGGGAATAATTCCATAATCAGCAAAATTATGTTCAATAGACTCAAAGACGTCGGCGATATTAGAAACTGGAAGAGATTCAACATCATCATCAAAATACTCAAATAAAGCAATTTCTGAGAATGATCCTTTGGGCCCTAAATATGCAATTTTCATGATTTTCAGGAAATGATATTTGTTTTTATCACGCCGTCTATATGGTTGATCTGGTTCATGACGTTCTCTGTTAGAGGATTCTCTATATTTAGTATGGTGTAGCCAATATGTTTAAAGTTTTTATGAGATAAATCGCTTATATTGATATTTGCTTTCCCTAATAAAGAAGTAAATTGACCTAACATATTTGGTTTATTGATATTAGTAATGGTGAGTCGATATTTAGTATCTCTGACTAAGTCCACATTTGGAAAATTTACTGAATTAATAATATTACCGTCTTCCAAATAGGACTTTAGGCTATTTGCAGCCATGACAGCACAATTGGTTTCAGCTTCTTTGGTGGATGCTCCAAGATGGGGCATTAAGAGTACATTTGGTTTTCCTATAAGATCACTGTTAGGAAAATCTGTCACATAAGTATCGATCTGTCTATTCTCTAGAGCATTAATTATTGAATTTATATCAACCACTTCTTCTCTTGAGAGATTAATAACTGTTGCATGTTTATTTAGCATACTTATTTCTTTTGAACCAATAAATCCTTTGGTTTCATCACTGTAGGGAATATGGATTGTAAGAATGTCAATATTCTTTAATAGTTCGCTAAGATCGTCTATTTTTTTTACTCCCGGTACCAGATTTATCGCATTGTCGACGCTAATCATTGGATCATATCCCATGACGTTCATTCCAAGATCAAAACAAGCATTAGCTACTTTAACTCCGATAGAACCTAGACCGATAACCCCTAGGGTTTTATTTGGCAGTTCAAATCCCACATAATTTCTTTTTCCAGTTTCAACATCCAATTTTATATTGTCTGAATCTTTCAAAGTATTTATATAATCAAGTGCTCTATGAATATTTCTGGCAGAAATTAATATTGCTGCTAAAGCTAGTTCTTTGACTGCATTGGCATTTGCTCCGGGGGTATTAAAGACTGGGATTGCTAATTCTGACATTTTATCCACTGGAATATTATTCACACCGGTACCTGCTCTAGCTATTGCTAACAAGTTATCTGCAATAGTCATCTCATGGATGTTAAATGATCTAAGCAAGATAGCATCCGGTGAGGTAATTTCATCACCAATATGATATTTATCCTTATCAAATATCTCGAGCCCCTCAGGCGCGATACTATTCAGTTTTAATATTTTGTACACGTTAATTATTGGCTATTTTCAAATGTTTTCATAAATGAAATCAGTCTTTCCACTCCTTCAATAGGCATCGCATTGTACACACTTGCACGCATTCCACCAACAGTTCGATGACCCTTTAGGTTATGCAGGCCTGATTTTTGAGCTTGAGTTAAGAATTGATCATTAAGGTCATCGGATCTAAGTACAAACGGAATATTAACCCAAGATCTATATTCAGGATTGACTGAGTTACGATAAAGACTTGACTGATCAATATAATCGTATAAAAGTTGTGATTTTCTGTTATTGTTTTCAGCCATCTTTGAGAGCCCTCCCTCTTCTTCGATCCACTCAAAGACCAACCCCGCGACAAACCAGGCAAAAACGGGAGAAGTATTGAGCATAGAGTTGTCTATACTGTGAGACTTATATCTCATTATTGGCGTTAAATGCTCACCTTGGTTGTCAATAAAGTCTTTACGAACTATGACAATAGTCAGACCCGCGATACCCAGGTTTTTCTGTGCACCAGCAAATATTAAATCAAACTGATCAACTTCAAGAGGTCTTGTGCATAAAGTCGATGACATATCACAAATTACAGGTGATTGAACGTTTATCCTGTTATGTATTTCTACTCCGTGAACTGTTTCATTAGCACAATAGAAGAAATAATCTGAATCCGAGTTTATATTCCAAGAAGAACTATCTGCTATATCAGTAAAATTACTTTTAGATGAATCAGAGACAATATTGACCTTGGTGTGATGTTCAGCGTAGTTGGCTGCTTTTTTTGACCATCCACCTGAAATCAAATAATCGGCAGTGCCCTTGGTTGTAAAATTTTGAGGGATCATTGTAAATTGGTGAGTTGCTCCGCCTTGCAGAAATAGAATTTCATATTCATCTCCTATTGTTAATAGGCGCCTTAAGGAAGATTCCGATCTTCGAGCATATTCTTTAAATGCTTGGCTTCGATGACTTATTTCAAGAATAGACATGCCTCGGTCAAAATTGAGTATTTTTGAGGATAATTTGTCCATGACCGATTTAGGAAGCGCTGCTGGTCCAGCAGAAAAATTAAAGACTGGTTTAGACATTCCTACTCTTCAGAGCTTTCATCAGACATAATTCTTTCCATTCCAAGGAGTTTGTCTTTTTCTGTAAGTCTTATAAGTTTGACTCCTTGCGTGTTACGTCCAATGATAGAGATTTTGTCTATCTTAGTTCTTATTAAATTACCTGTGGAGCTAATAAACATGACTTCATCATTTTCTTGGACTTGATTGGCTCCAATGACTTTTCCATTGCGTTTTGAGGTTTGTATGGCGATTACCCCTTTCCCACCTCGTCGTTGATTAGAAAATTCTTCTACTTTAGTTTGCTTACCAAAGCCATTTTCCGTGGCAGTTAGTATATTGCCGTCATCAAGCACAATAAGCGAAATTAATTTTTGATTTTTCTCTAACCTCATACCTCTAACACCTTGTGATACTCTACCCATTGGTCTCGAGTCTTTTTCATGGAATCTAATGGACTTACCTGAATCAGCAAACAGCATAATTTCTTTTTTACCGTCTGTAATCTCTACATTAACAACTCGATCTTTATCTCTGAGTTTTATAGCTTTGATTCCAGTTTTTATTGGTCTTGAGTAAGCAGATAGTTTGGTTTTTTTAACTGTGCCTTTTTCAGTAGCCATAAAAACAAATCGATTATCATCAAACTCTTTCACAGGTAGGACAGCTTGAATTCTTTCATCTTTATCCAAGGGGAGTAAATTTACTATTGGACGGCCTTTGGCATTTCTTCCTCCTCTCGGTAATCTATAGACTTTTATCCAATAGACTTTCCCATAACTAGAAAAACAAAGCAGTGTATCGTGAGTATTCGCTATAAATAGCTTTCTAATAAAATCCTCGTCTTTGAATGAGGTAGCTCTCTTTCCTGTGCCTCCTCTATTTTGGGCTTGATAGACATCTAGAGATTGTGTTTTAGCGTAACCTTCTCTGGATAAGGTAACTATTAGATCTTCTTCTGGTATAAGATCTTCATCAGTTAAGTCAGAATAAAATTGAACTATTTCGGTTTTCCGTTTATCGCCGAATTGAGATTTGGTTTCTTGCAGTTCATGATTTATTACATTTGTTAAAGTATCAGGATCAGATAATATCTTTGTGAATTTTTTTATATCAGAAAGCAAAGCAACATATTCGTTAAGAATGTTTTCTTGTTCGAGTCCAGTTAACCGATTTAGTTTTAATTCTAAAATAGCTTTAGCCTGTTCATTAGAGAGTCGATAACCTCTTTTCTCAATTCCAAATTTTTCCTTGTCATTGATTGTTTTTGGAGTTGTAGATATATCACCAGCTTTTTTCAACATCTGTTTAATCTTTCCAATTTTCCAAACTTTTCGAACCAAAGCTTTTTGTGCGTCAGCTGGGGTTTTTGATTTTTTTATTAACTCAATCATTGCATCAATATTCGTTAAGGCAATGGCCTGCCCTTCTAGAATATGTGCACGGTTGATGGATCTATTAAGTTCAAAGATTGTTCTTTTAGTTACAACATCTCTCCTATGAGTAATAAAGGCTTCAAGCATTTCTTTTAGGTTCATTAATTTAGGCTGACCGTTGGATAAGGCGACCATATTGATTGAGAATGTGCTTTCTAAAAGTGTTTGCTTGTATAAGTTATTAAGCAAAACATCAGAGACTTGACCTTTTTTTAGCTCGATGACAACTCTCATTCCATCTTTATCTGATTCATCTCGGATTTCTGAAATTCCTTCAATTTTTTTATCTCTCACTAATTCAGCTATTTTCTCAATTAACCTTGCTTTATTAACCTGATAAGGCAACTCTGAAATAACAATACATTCTCGTTCTGAATTCTTTATATTCTCGATGGAGGTTTTTGCTCTGATATGAACTCGGCCTTTACCGGTTTCGTAGGCGGCTTTGATACCGTCAATACCGTGTATGGTGGCAGCGGTTGGAAAATCAGGAGCAGGAATAATTTTAAGGAGGTCATCAATATCACAATTCGGATTTTCAAGCATAAGAAGACATCCGTCGATAATTTCACTTAAGTTGTGTGGAGGAATATTTGTCGCCATACCAACTGCGATTCCTGCTGATCCATTAATCAATAAATTGGGTAATCGTGTGGGTAGAACACTCGGTTCTGATTCAGACTCATCGTAATTAGGAATAAAATCAACGGTGTTCTTATCGATATCAGCAAGAAGTTCTTGGGTTATTTTCTGCATTCTAACTTCGGTGTATCTCATCGCAGCTGCACGATCACCGTCTATTGAACCAAAATTTCCTTGCCCATCTACAAGCGTGTATCGCAGCGAAAAATCTTGAGCCATTCTAACTATAGTTTCGTACACAGCACTGTCACCGTGAGGATGGTACTTACCAATGACATCTCCAACAATCCGTGCTGATTTTTTATAAGCTTTTGTGTGGTCATTACCCAGGACTTTCATAGCATACAAGACTCTTCTATGAACTGGTTTTAGGCCGTCTCTAACATCTGGTAATGCTCTACCGACAATTACGCTCATAGCGTAATCTAGGTAGGATTTCCTCATTTCATCTTCAAGGTTAATTTGAGAAATCTTATCAATCATTAATATATTTTGACCTTCTTCGATTAATTTAAATCGATAATTGTTTATTTAGGTATAGACGGTTAATAAAGGTATAATTTTAACATATTGTCGGCTCATTTAAGAGCAATTCAAACAGATGTTTTAAAAGAATTTATGAAAGTAAATAAATCAAACTCTAGTCAGGATGAGATAGCTAAATTTAATAAATTAGCAGAAGAATGGTGGGACCCTAAAGGAGGATTTGGGTCGTTGCATAGTTTAAATCCATTGAGATTCAATTATATAAATAATACTGTTCCAATTAACAATCTACTTTGCATTGATGTAGGTTGTGGTGGAGGTATCTTGACAGAGTCTTTGGCGAATCATGCAAAATATGTTGATGGACTCGATTTAGCTGAGAAAGCTCTTAACGTTGCAAAAATGCACCAAGAAAAATCTGGACTAAGAAATATCGGTTATCACTACATGGACATAGGGTCATTTGCTAATAATAATAATCAAAAATACGATGTTCTGACTTGCATGGAAATGCTTGAACATGTTCCTTCACCTGAAAAAATTATTAGATCATGCTCAAAGGTTGTTAAACAAGGAGGTGATCTGTTCTTTTCTACAATCAACAGAAATATAAAATCCTTTGTCATGGCAATAGTAGGTGCAGAGTATGTATTAAACCTACTCCCCAAAGGAACCCATGAATACGATTGTCTCATTAAACCTTCTGAATTGGAGGCATGGTCTAGAAATTCTGGATTAGTTTTAATGGATCTGGTTGGGGTTAACTACAACCCATTAACAAAAGATTTTAAACTGTCCGAGGACGTAAGTGTAAATTATATGATGCATTTTAAAAAGGAATAGACTTTCATGAAAACTCAATCATTAATATTATTTGATTTAGATGGAACTCTTGTAGATACAGCACCAGAGATGCATAAAGCCTTAAATAATTTACTATTGGAACAAGGAATGGACGCTGTTAGCTATGAAGATGTAAGGCCGTTTGTTTCACACGGAGTTTTAGGGATATTCTCGGTAGTTTTCCAAGATGATCCTCAAATCAATGGGGACAGATATAATCGATATTTGAGTCTGTATGAAGAAAGATTAGGCACAGAAGCATCGCTGTTCGATGGAATGAACTCCGTTATAAGGGCATTAGAAAAAAACAATCATATGTGGGGGGTTGTGACCAATAAATCAGAAAGGTTTGCTAGACCTTTATTAGAGAAATTAGGGTTGATAGATAAAATGGTTTGTTTAATCACCAGAGATAATGTGGACTTTCCTAAACCCCATCCACAACCTATTCTTTATGCAATTGAAGTAGTTGCGTTTGATGATATTGAAAATTGTTATTACATTGGCGATTCATCTAAAGATATTCAATCAGCTAAATCAGCAGGTATTAAGTCCATAGCTTGTTCTTATGGTTACCGGATTGAGGACGATGACTCAAAACAATGGGGTGCAGATTTTCATGTAAACAAACCAATTGAGATTTTAAATGTCATCTAAACAAATTTTAAAAGATAAAGTCATTCTTGTTACTGGGGCAGGAAGCGGAATGGGAAAGGCTGCTGCAATTGAGTATGCTTCTCAAGGTGCTTCTGTGATCCTACTGGGTAGGAATGTAGAGAGTCTTGAGGTGACATACGATGTTATTGTTTCCAATAAATCTCCTGTGCCAATGATTTCTTTGATGGATCTGTCTAGAGCAGATGGCAATGACTATCAGGATTTAATTGATAACTTAGCTGGTTCATACAGTCAACTGGACGGCTTGTTGTTAAATGCTGCGGTCCTGGGTGACCGGTCACCCATTAGTCACTATGACGTTTCTACATGGGTTAAAACAATTCATATCAATCTAACATCTCAATTTATTCTCACAAAAACATTGTTACCAAGTTTAGAACAATCCAACAGTGCTTCAGTAATATTTACCAGCAGTGGTGTGGGTAAGATTGGCAAAGCTTTTTGGGGTGCGTATTCAGTCTCAAAATTTGGAATAGAAGGATTGTGTCAAATTCTAAGCGATGAATATCAAAACGACACGTCAATACGGTTTAATTGCATCAATCCAGGTGCAATTCAGACCAAGATGAGAAAAATGGCTTACCCTCTTGAGGATCCAAGTAATCTTCTAAAACCAAATGATGTTATAGAAAAATATGTTTGGCTAATGAGTGAAGAAAGTTCAAAAATTGATGGTCAGACCATCAATTGTCAATGATTAATTGAGCATTGATTCTGGAATAGTGTCATCCTGAGTTTTATTGTCTGATTCTGTTTTCAACTCAAGATCTAAATTTTCCGGTTCTTTCACATCAGGGAGGTCGGGTAGCTCGTCGAGTCTTTCTAGTCCAAAATAATTAAGAAATTCAGAGGTCGTGGAGAACATCGCTGGCTTCCCTGGGACATCTCTGTATCCAATAATTTTTATCCAATTTCTGTCTGAGAGTGTTCTCATAATGCTCGAACTCACAGAGACCCCTCTGATGGCTTCAATATCACCGCGAGTAACAGGTTGTTTATAGGCAATGATGGATAAAGTTTCCATTAAGGCCCTGGAATAACGGGGTGTTTTTTCTGCAAAAATTATATTTAAGAAATCATTAATTGATTTTCTTGCTTGTATGCGATAACCGCTAGCAACTTTTGTAATTTCAATTTCTTTTGATTGGTAGTCATTTTCTAGATGTTCAATAGCATCTAAGACATCGGCTTTAGTGATATTTTGCTTATTACTAATGATCTTGTGAAGTTTATCTGCAGATAACGGTTCATCCGAAGAGAGCAACAGTGCTTCAATTATGCATTTAAGATTGAGTGGCGTTGTCATTTTTTATCTACCAATATTTTCACATGTATTGTACCAAATTCTTTTGCTTGGACGATTTCTATGAGAAGTTCCTTCATTAGTTCTAAGATTGCAAGAAAAGTAACAACTAAACCAATTTTCTGTTCTTCAAAATCAAAAAGATCCTCAAACTTCACAAAATCTTTGTTTTCAATTTTTTCTAGAATTGTCATCATACGCTCTTTAACAGACAGTGGTTCTTTCGTGAAATGAAGTGTGGAAAACATTTCAGCTTTTTTGAGAACTTCCTGAAATGAGACCACAAGTTCTTTTAGCTGAATATCAGGTAAGACTATGGGTTTTTCAAATTGCACTGTTTCCACTGATGATGGATAGATATCTCTTTCAACCCTATCTAATTGGTCTAGTTCTTCTGAAACCTTTCGGTATCTTTCATACTCAAGAAGTCTTCTAACTAGTTCAGCTCTTGGGTCTTCCTCATCTTCAATATCCTCAAAGATTGGTAGCAGTAATCTAGATTTTATTTCTGCTAACATGGCTGCCATTAGTAAATATTCTCCTGCTAACTCCAGTTCTAACTCTTTCATTAAATTAATGTAATCTACATACTGTTTTGTTATATCAGCAATGGGTATATCTAGAATGTCTAAATTCTGCTTTCTGATTAAATACAAAAGGAGATCAAGCGGTCCTTCAAAAGCATCTAAAAAGACCTGAAGGGCAACAGGTGGGATGTATAAATCTTTAGGGAGTTCAGTAAGTTGTTCCCCATCAACTATGGCGAAAGGCATTTCGCTTTGCTGCGGATTGCTATAATCGTTTTCGTTCATAGTCGATGATCTTTTTAAACTCAGTTTTATCTAATTTTGTAATATTTAATTAATGTAGCCATTCAATGGTTATCTTTTCTTTTATGATCATATGAGATTATCATCTGTCTTACTATTCTTGAAAATACTGTCATCCCTTATTTTGCCTTTAAAAATAGAATTGATTTCATAAATATCTTTTTTCATTTCTTCATAATGACGCTTATCATCTATTTCATAGCTGGATAAAAAAAAGAAAGTAAATCCGTGGATACTTTTGTCGTTTTTGAAGTACCCTGGTTCTGTAAGATTAGCTACAAAATAAGAACAATTATCATTTATTTTTTTTTCAAAGATTCCCTTATTGTTCATTTGTATTGATTTTGATTTAAAGAGTTCGACTGCATCTATTAATGTTATGGTTCTACCTTTAAGCGATAATCTCATACTAATTACTTCATTTTCATTAACCTTGTTTTCATTAATTACAAAATTTTCATTTATATTTAAATGATTGTTGGCTTCATTTCGCTTTTTTTTCTCATAAATTAACAGAGTGATCAGAACTATAAAAATAGCAGTTAGTAGTATCCATGCATTGTCCACTTTAAGTGCTTTGCTGTTCTGATAATTCTACAGCTTCATCCACATCGACTGAAACTAAGCGTGATACCCCTGGTTCACTCATAGTGACTCCAATAAGCTGTTTGGTTAGTTCCATGGTTGTTTTATTATGAGTGATAACTACAAACTGAACATTGCTGCTCATTTCTTTTACAATTTCGCAAAAACGTCCAACATTCGTATCATCAAGTGGTGCATCCACTTCATCTAACAAGCAGAACGGTGCAGGATTAAGCTCAAAGATTGAAAACAGTAGAGCAACAGCAGTGAGGGCTTTTTCTCCTCCAGACAGTAGATGAATGTTACTGTTTCTTTTTCCAGGAGGTCTAGCCATGACAAAAACACCTCCTTCTAAAGCGTCATTATTTTCTAACTCCAGATAAGCCCTGCCTCCATCGAAAAGTCTTGGGAAATGTTTTTCTAAGCCTTCATTAACTTTTTTAAACGTCTCGTTGAATCTAGTTTTTGATTCATTGTCAATTTGCTTTATAGCTCCGTTAAGAGTATCCAGTGCTCGATTTAAATCTTCGAATTGTGAATTAAGCTTCTCCATTCTTTCATTCTCATGATCGTATTCTTTTGAAGCAGCTAGATTAATGTCACCTAATCTCTCTATGGATTTTAGCGTTTTTTCTAATTCTTGGTTCAAGACGTTTCGTTCAATAGATTTATCTTCTAAATTTTTATTGAGAGAGTCAAAGTTATGGCCTTGACTTTTCAATTGTTCATTTAAAGAATCTTTTCTAACCTCATATTCTTTTTGGTTTAATTTAAAATGTTCGAGATCCTCTCTAGCTTGATTCACTCCGCTATTGATATTTGTTCGATCAATTTCAGAATTCCTAAGATTTGTTTGACACTCTTCTAATACCCTTCTCGAAGAATCTAGATCTTTTTCATGAACCAGGCTTTTATTGAGTAAGGTTTCTAATTTTCGCTTTGAATCATCTTCTGGAAGTTCATTGTTTTTAGCTTTTAATGTAATTTCAAGAGATCTGCTTTTTAGCTGAGTTCTTTGAGCTTCAAGTCGATTGATCGCAGTATTCATTGCATCTCTTGAAGATTTTAGTGATTCAACCTTTAATTCTTGGGATTGAACTTTATTGGATAAGTTATTGATTTTTTGCGTTAGAGTGTTTTTTTGATTGGATAAGTTATTTTTTAAAGCGTCAGAACTGATCTTATCTGAGTTTAGTTTCTCCAGTTGGTGAGAATTCTTATTTAAGAGTGATTTTGATTTTCTCAGTTCATTTTCGTTATCTATAATTTTCTTTTCGGTATCGCCCAGAGCTGATGAAATTGAAATTAATTCAGTTTCAAATTGATTAATTTGATTATTAATGAGCTCAGAGTCATTGAGGTTTACTGAAGAAATAAGAGAGATTAAATTATCCTTTAATGTTAAAAATGAACTTTCAAGTTGATGGAGATCTTGAATGATAATTTTTTGTTGTTCTTGGTTGGATAATTGTTTTTGAAGTAAGTTAATTTTAACTGTTTCTTTTTCGACAATAGTGTTTTTTTCGTTGATGGCTGATTTTATAGTTTCATTATCATTTTCTGTAGATTCAAAGCTTTTTTCTATTGTTGACAATTCATCGGATAGTTTCGTTAGTTCCATCTTATCTTCATTAAATGAAGATGAAATTTGATCTAATTCTAGTTCAATGGACTGAAGTTCTTGATCGTCTTTATTGACTTCTTGGTTTAGTTGTTCCAATTCAATTCTAATCTCTTCTGCATTGATAGTTTTTTGTGAAGCTAGTTCTTTTTCATATTCAATAGATTGTTCAAGTCTTGCGATATCTGCCTGTATTTCAAAGTGGTCTTTTTGTTTGTTGTTAAATTCTTCATTTGCTAGGTTACTCTTAACTCTTAATTCTTCGATATCGGCTTCTATTTTTCTAAGTTTAGTTAATTGGTTATCATAGTTATCCTGATATTTGCTTGAGTCTGCCTTGTTGCTTTCAATGAGATCATTGATCTCAATGATCTTGATGTAAATTATTTCAGCACCAATTTCTTTTTCTCTCAATCTTAGTTTTTTATATCTTTCTGCATCATTTTTTTGTTTTTTTAGACGTTTAAGTTGCTTATCGATCTCATCTTTAAGATCATTTAAGCGGTTTAGATTTTCTCGGGTATTCTTTATTCTGGATTCTGTTTCTTTTCTTTTTTGTTTGTATTTAGATATTCCAGAAGCTTCTTCTATAAACACCCTCATTTCATCGGGCTTAGCTTCTATAAGGTCAGATATCATTGCTTGTTGAACAATCGCGTAACTTCGAGGACCTAGACCTGTGCCTAAAAATAAATTAGTAATGTCTTTTCGTCTGCATTTCGTTCCATTAAGAAAATATTGAGACTGTCCATCTCTAGACAGGACTCGTCTTGTCGAGATTTCATTGTATTGTGCGAACTCACCACCAATTTTTTTTTCAGTGTTATCAAAAAATAATTCTATGGAAGCATTGCTCACAGGCTTTCTTGTTGACGATCCATTAAAAATAACATCTGACATAGATTCTCCCCTCAAATACTTTGCAGACGATTCACCTAACACCCATCTAACTGCGTCAATAACGTTTGATTTGCCACATCCGTTAGGACCCACGATTCCGACAAGATTTGAAGGTAGAGTGAGAGTTGTTGATTCAACAAAAGTTTTAAAGCCTGAGAGTTTAATTTTACTTAGTCGCATAAATAACTATAAAATTAGTTGCTTCATTTTAAATGAATTAAGATATATATACATTATTTATTCCAACTAGTTTACAAGGAACTCATATGACCAATAAGATATCGTCCAATGATCTGGATTCATTCGATAACCCAAATACTGAATCTGACTATTTAATCAAAATTAAAATCCCTGAGTTCACTTGTCTTTGTCCCAAAACAGGTCAACCAGACTTTGCAAAAATTTATATTAAATACGTACCTGACAAATTATGTATAGAACTAAAATCATTGAAAGAGTATATGGCTAAATATAGAGATGAAGGCGCTTTTCATGAGGCTGTCACGAATCAAATTCATAATCATTTAAAGCAAGTCCTTCAGCCAAGGTATATCAATGTAAGATCCAAGTTTAATGTCAGAGGCGGAATCTATACAGAAGTTGAGTTTGAAGACAGAAAGAAAAACTGGAGATCTAAAATAAATCTTTAAAAAGGACATCAAAATGCTTCACAATTTAAAATTCGAAAGTATAATTGCTTTTTTTCTAAGAGAAGTTTTTATATAACTATGCCAAAACAAAACAATATTCATAATGGTTCATTGCTTGAGCAATTTGGGATGAAACCTTATAAGCTCAGAGCAAAAGAGAAATATATGACCAAATGGCAGTTGTCACATTTTAAAAAGCTTTTAAGTGCCTGGAAAAAACAATTAGAAAAAGAAGCAGAAAAAACAGTCAATCATATGCAAAACGACAGTAACAGTTTGGCTGACCCTAATGATAGAGCAACTCAGGAATCTGAATTTGGCCTAGAACTGAGAACAAGAGACAGGGAAAGAAAATTGCTTCGTAAAATTCAGATATCATTAAATAAGATAGATGATGGCACCTACGGCTATTGCGAAGAAACCGGTGAAGAGATCGGCCTTCAGAGACTTGAAGCTAGACCTGTGGCTAACCTTACCTTAGAAGCACAAGAAAGAAGAGAAATAACAGAAAAACAATTCAGCGATAATTAATTGTTAGTCTTGTTCTATTTTCTTCATAGACAGTCTGATTCGATTTTGTCTGTCAATTTCAATCACTTTTACATTGATAATTTGACCTTCAGATAAAACATCGGTCACTTTTTCCACTCGATCTTCAGAGATTTCAGAAATATGAACTAAACCGTCTCGACCCGGAAGAATTGTTACAAAAGCTCCAAAATCCATAATTTTAGAAACCCTTCCTTCGTATATCTTGTCTTTTTCTACCTCAGCGGTCAGCAGTTCAATTTTTTCTTTAGCCATTTGACCTGAAGACTGATCGACAGAAGCTATGGTGACAACCCCGTCGTCGTTGATGTCGATTTGAGCTCCAGTCACTTCTGTTAAAGATTTAATGGTCGAACCACCCTTACCAATGACGTCTCTGATTCTGTCTTTTGGAACCGTTATCGTAATTATTGATGGAGCAAATGGTGAATAATTCTCAGAGGGTTTAGCAATAGATTTATTCATTAAATCAAGTATGTGCAACCTTGCTTTTTTTGCCTGTTCTAGAGCATCATGCATTATTGATTTTGTGATACCGTCAATTTTAATATCCATTTGTAAGGCGGTAATACCTTCAGAAGTCCCAGCAACTTTAAAGTCCATATCACCTAGATGATCTTCATCACCCAAGATATCTGTTAGGACCTTATATTGATCACCTTCTTTGACAAGTCCCATTGCTATTCCAGCCACGTGGGACTTTATTGGTATTCCTGCATGCATTAGGGACAAACTTGAACCACAAACAGTTGCCATCGAACTGGAACCGTTTGATTCAGTAATTTCAGATACCAATCGAATTGCATAAGGAAAAGTGTCCATATCTGGAAGCACAGCCTCTAACGATCGTCTGGCGAGTTTACCGTGACCAATCTCTCTTCTTTTTGGTGATCCCATAAAGCCTGTTTCACCAACTGAGTAAGGTGGGAAATTGTAATGAAGCATAAACTTATCTTTGTATTCTCCTTCAAGAGCATCAATTATTTGGGAAGATCTCTCAGTACCTAAGGTCGTAGCAACAAGAGCTTGAGTCTCTCCTCGGGTAAACAATGCAGATCCATGAGCTCTTTCTAGAATATTTAATTCAATGTTGATATCTCTAACAGTTTCTGTGTCTCTTCCATCTATTCTAGCGTCACCATTGAGTATTTGAGATCTGACTATCTCTTTTTCAATTTTCTTAACTAGACTTAAAACATCAGATGATTCGTATTCTTCGTTATTCTCAGTATTAACCCCATCAAGAGCAAAGTTTTTTATTTCTTCAAGTTGATTTTGTCGATCTACTTTATCTGCGGTTTGGTAAGCTGTTTTAATTTTCTCAAAAGCTAGGTCATTAACAATCTTTTTAAGTTTTTCATCTTGTACGACAGTTTCAATAACCCACTTATCCTTACCAGCTTGTTCAACTAATCCGTCTATTCCCAGTATAGTGTCTTTTATTGCCTCATGACCTGCCATTACGGCATCTAACATGATTTCTTCAGATAAAATATCAACTTCAGATTCAACCATTAGAATTGCTTCTTTGGTTCCTGCAACAATAAGATCGAGTTTAGAATCTTCCATTTGACTGACTGTCGGGTTAATTACGAACTTATTGTCAATGTAGCCGACTCTTGCTCCACCAATTGGACCATTAAAAGGGATATCGGATATAGAGATAGCAGCGGATGCTCCAATCATAGATAAGATATCTGTTTGCACCTCTGGGTTTAAGCTCACTACTGTTAAGACAACTTGTATTTCATTTAAAAAGTCATCTGGAAATGATGGCCGTAATGGTCTATCAATGAGTCTAGAGATTAAGGTTTCTTTTTCTGAAGGTCTGCCCTCACGTTTAAAAAACCCTCCAGGTATCTTTCCCGCTGCGTATGTTTTTTCTTGATAGTTAACTGAGAGTGGAAAGAAGCTTTGACCTTCTGACGCCTCTTTACGGCCTGCAACTGTAGCTAATATTGATGTTCCTTCACATGAAACAAGAACAGACCCATTTGCTTGTCTTGCGATTTTTCCAGTTTCTAATACGATTTTTTGATCATTGATTATGATCTCTTTAGATATTTGATTCACTTATTTTCCTTTTTATTAAGAGCCCTATTGCTCTATTTAAAAATATTTACTTTCTCAATCCTAAATCTGAAATAAGCTGCTTATAAGACGGAAGATCCTTAGATTTAAGGTAATCAAGAAGTTTTCTTCTTTTATTTACCATCATCAAAAGCCCTCTTCTAGAATGATTATCTTTTTTATGAATCTTAAAATGATCCGTTAAAGAGTTTATCTTCTCTGTTAATAATGCAACTTGTACATTAGTCGAACCAGTATCTTCCTTGGAAGTCTGGTATTTGTCTATAACTTCTTTCTTTGTATCGGTTGATAAAGTCATTATTTCTATTAATTGTTATTTTCAAAACGCTATTCTACATACATTAACCATTACAACAACAAGATAATTAATTATTTACAAAAACTTTAACGGGCTTTATGTAATCTCTTATTTGTTGGGTGGCAAGCCCAATTAAAATTCGTTTACTGTTATAAATTCTGATCGTTTTTTTATTTAGCCCAAGGTTGCTGTATTTAATCTCTTGACCTTGGCAGAATCGAATTGAATCTTCTTTATTGATTACAAGACTCGGTAAGTGCTTTAAGCCAAAATCAATGGGTTTTAGAAAATGAGTTAATTTATCGTCGTCGCAGTCCAAGAGTTGCTCAATTGAAATCATTTCTTGTGTTCCAAATGCATCTATAGAAAGACGTCTTAACTCTTTAACATGGCCATGTGTTTTTAACTGTATGGCAATGTCTTCAATCAAGGTTCTAATGTAGGTTCCTTTGCTGCAGTGAATGCTCAGGTTTATCATGTTTTTTTCCAATGAATTAATTAGGATTTTATGAATGTTTATCGTTCTTGTTTTCCTGAGAACGCTTTTTCCTTTCCGAGCAATTTTATATAAAGGGGTTCCATTTACTTTAACGGCAGAATACATAGGAGGAGTTTGATTTATTTCTCCAATAAATACGTCCAGGACTGTTTTGATTTCTTGGATTGTATAGTTTTTTTGATTTTGTACATGCTCGATAACTTCTCCTTCTGAGTCGCCTGTGGTTGTTTTTTCTCCTAATTTAGCCGTTACATTATAGGTTTTGGATGAGTTAATTAAATACGGAACTGTTTTGGTAGCAGCACCAAAACATATTGGTAAAAGCCCTGTTGCTAATGGATCCAAAGTTCCGCAATGTCCTGCCTTGTTAGCGTTAAACAGCGCTTTAACTTTTTGTAAGATCTTGTTTGAAGATATGCCTTTGGCTTTATCAAGTAATAATATCCCATTCACTTCATTGTTATTTTTTGTCATTTTTTACGGCATCTTCAATAAGTTGGTTTATTCGATTAGCGTATTCTTCATGATTGTCGATGATAAAGTGAAGATCGGGTATTTTTTTTATGTTTAAAGATTTTCCGATTTCTTTTTTGAAAAAACCAGAAGCCTTAGATAACAACTTTTCAAGATGTTTATTGGATTTTTCTTGAACAAGAGTTGAGCAAAAAACTTTTGCAATACTTAAATCTTTAGTTAATTGAACGTCATTTATGGAGACATCTTTAAGTCTATTATCTTTAATATTATGAATCAGGTTGTGACTGATGATTCTTTGAATTCTTTTCTCTAATCGATTAGATGCTGAATAGTCATTGGCCATTAATTACTTACTTTCAACCATTTTATAACACTCTATTTGATCGCCTGTTTTAACGTCGTTATAATTTTTTACACCAATACCGCATTCAGTTCCTGATTGAACTTCATTAACATCGTCCTTAAAACGTCTAAGTGACTCTAATTCACCTTCGTAAATTACTGTGTTGTCTCTTAAGACTCTTATTGGATTGGATCTAATAACGGTTCCATCTATAACTAAGCACCCTGCAATTTTGCCCAGTGTTGGTGAATCGAAAATATCTCGTACTTCAGCAAGACCGCATATTTGTTCTTTTATTATTGGCGCTGAGAGGCCACTGATCATATTTTCTATATCTTCAATAGTTTCATAAATAACACTGTAATATTTAACATCCACTATAGAATCTTTAATCATTTTACGAGCTGTAGTATCAGCCCTAACATTGAAGCCAATAATAAAAGCATCAGAGGCTTCCGCTAAATTAATGTCGGATTCTGTAATACCCCCAATTGAACTTGAGACTATGTCAATTTCGACTTCTTCAGTTTCTAATTTAATCAGAGATTCTTTGATTGCTTCTGAACTGCCTTGAACATCTGCTTTAATCATAATAGGGATGGTTTTTTTATCGGTTGTAGAACCTGAGCTCTCCATAAAGGATTTCATTCTTAGTGTTTGTTTTTCATTTAATAGATTCTGTTTTCTATTTGATTTTCTCGTTTCAATAATTTCTTTTGCTTGTCTTTCTGAATCTATTACTCTCATTTCTTCGCCTGTATTTGGAGCAGCAGACAGTCCGTACAATCTTACAGGCATGGACGGTATTGCATAATCTAATTGTTCAGAGTTCTCATTTAGAAGCAATCGTGCCTTTCCAGATTCTTCACCCACGATCACTAGATCACCTTTATTTAGTCTCCCTTCTTGTATGAGGATAGTTGCCACAGCACCTTTACCACTTTCTATTCCTGATTCGATTACTGAACCTATTGGCCTGCCTTCATTCGGAGCTTTAAGCTCTAGTACTTCAGATTGGAGTAAAACGGTATCTAGTAGATCATCAATTCCATCACCAGATTTAGCCGAAACATTTACGAATAAGTGCTCACCCCCAAGTTCCTCTGGAAGAATTTCTTCTGCCATCAACTCATTTCTAACTTTTTCAATATCTGATTCGGGTTTATCAATTTTATTAATTGCTATTATGATCGGTACTTTTGCAGTTTTTGCATGCTGAATGGCTTCTTTAGTTTGGGGTTTAACACCATCATCTGCAGCGACTATTAAAATAACAATATCCGTGATATTGGCTCCTCTAGATCTCATCTGAGAAAAGGCAGCATGGCCGGGTGTATCCAGGAAAGTGATATCCTTGTTCTGATAATTGATAGTATAAGCACCGATGTGTTGTGTAATTCCACCCGCTTCACTGTCAGTGACCTTTGATTTTCTAATATAATCCAGCAAAGAAGTTTTACCATGATCAACGTGTCCCATGATAGTGACGACAGGAGGCCTTTCTACCAAATCATTTGGGTTTGTTTGTTGATCAAAAATTGAGTCCTCAACCGATCGTTCATCCATTGGATAAGCTTTATGTCCTAGCTCTTCAATGATTAGTATTGCTGTGTCTTGGTCAATGTGATCATTTCCAGTAATCATAATCCCTTGATTAATTAAAACTGAGATTACTTCATTGACTTTTATGGCTAATTTTTGGGCAATTTCTTGTGGTGAAATTGAAGACGGCACTGAGATATCTTTAATTATTGGTGCAGTAGGTTTTTCGAAAGAATGGGATTGGTCCAGAGAAGCCGGATTAACTGTTCTTCTAATTTGTCTTTTTTTCTTTCGTTTTACTCGGCCCTTAACATGGAGTTCTACCATTTCGAATGGGTCTTCTTTTTTTGCAGGTTTGCCTTTTTTTCTTTTTTTCTTACTAGGCTTGCCTTGAGATTTAGTAGCGTCAACTGCAGGGGGAATATTTTGATTTATTTCATTATCATTGTTATCTGTAGTCGGTATATCCTGAATCTCTTCTGAAGTTTCTTGTTTAATGTTTTGTTGTTTCTTTTGTTCAATTTCTTCATTTAATGCATTTTCCTGCTTTGCATCTTCAATGAGAGATTCTTTGTTTAAATATGTTTTCTTTTTTCTTACTTCAACATTAACTGTTCTTGAAGTCCCAAATCCCCCAGATAATTTCAATTCACTTTGCGATCTTCTGTTAACCGTTAACTTTTTAGGAGATTTAATTTCTTTTTTTGTAGCGTGACTGCCTCTTAGATGATTTAACAGAGTCAACTTCTGGTCATTGGATAATTCATCAGTTTCATTCTTAACACTAACACCTGCATCATTCAATTGTGAAATCAGTTTATCTGGACTGATTTTAAGTGCCAAGGCTAGCTTTGATACTGTTGTATTAGACATAGTGTTTTCTCAAATGTTAATCCTTATCATCATCATTGAACCATATCTCCCTAGCTTCCATAATGATGGTAGCGGCTTCTTCTTCATTTATGTCTTCTATATCAATTAGTTCATCGACAGATTGTTCTGCAAGTTTTTCCCTTGTATTAATCCCTGATCTTGCTAAGGAATATGCCAATTCTTCACTAACAGATTCAAGTTTAAGCAGATCTTCTTCAGGACCATGTTCATCCAGATTTTCTTCAGTTGAAATAGCTTCAATAAGTAATTGATCTTGAGCTCTTTCTCTTAGTTCATTGACAAGTTTCTCATCAAATCCATCAATTTTTTCTAGCTCAGATATTGGGACATATGCAACTTGTTCTATTGTTGTAAAACCTTCTTGTGCAAGCAATATTGCAACATCGTCTCCTACTGATAATGATTCAACGAATAGATCGGTTATCTGTTTTAATTCCGCATCATCTTTCTCGAGGGCTTCTGTTTCACTTAGAATGTTTAATTTCCATTGTGTCAGTTCACTGGCAAGTCTTATGTTCTGTCCGCCGCGTCCAATTGCTTGTGATAATTTTGCTTCCTCAACGGCGATGTCCATTGATTGGTTTTCTTCGTCAACAATTATAGAGACAACATTTGCAGGCGACATAGCATTAACAACATACTGTGCGTCGTTATCAGACCAAAGGATGATATCTATTCTCTCTCCATTAAGCTCGTTAGAAACAGATTGAACTCTAGAGCCTCTCATGCCGACACAAGCCCCAACAGCGTCGATTCTTTTATCGTCTGAGCGAACTGCAATTTTTGCTCTTAATCCAGGGTCTCTTGAAGCGCCGACGATTTCGATAAGATTTTGTGTTATTTCTGGAACTTCAACTTTAAAAAGCTCAACTAAGAACTCAGGCATAACTCTTGATAAGATTAATGGGGGGCCTTTTAAATCAGTGTTTATGTCTTTTAACAATGCTTTTATTCGATCTTGAGGACGAATGGCTTCTTTAGGAATCATTTCTCTTCTTGGGAGAAATGCTTCTGAATTACCTCCGATATCAATATAAAAACCATTTCGATCCAAGCGTTTAACGACGCCACTGACCAGTTCTCCTACATTGTCTGAAAATCGATCTATGGTCTTTTGTTTTTCGGCTTCTCTAACTTTTTGGACGATTACTTGTTTGGCAATTTGTGCTCCAATTCTTCCAAAATCCACCGAATCGATCTCTTGACGAACATATTCACCTGGTGATGCATCTTTTTGAACGTCAACTGCATCAATCATTCTAAGTTCAATGTCTGGATCTTCTAATTCTCTTGAGTCATCTTCAAAAACCATCCATTGTCTGTAGGTTTTATAATCACCCGTGTCTCTATCAATAATGACTTTTACATCCATGTTCTCTTCGTATTTTTTCTTTGTAGCAGATGCAATTGCATTTTCGATCGCCTCAAATATAACTTCCCTCTCCACATCTTTGGCTTCAGAGACTGTGTCTACAACTTTAATAATTTCTACTGCCATATCCTTCTCTTATTTAAATTTAGGGACAATTCTACATATCTCAATAGAATCTATATCTATATTAAATTTTAAGTTATCAACAAGTATTTCAATTTGATCTTGAGTTCTAGCTAATAACTCTCCTTTAAAATTCTTCCTGTTATCCATTTTGCTTTTTAACTTAACTTTAATTTGTTTGCCAATGAACCTATCAAAATGTTCTTTTGTAATCAGTTTTCGATTTAGCCCAGGTGAAGAAACCTCTAATAAATAACTCTCTTTATCGTTTTCATTTTCAAGTATAGGTTCAATCGCTTTAGAAGCCTTGACACAATCATCTAAGGTTATGCCATCGAAATGATCAATGAAAGTGGTGATTTTAAGTCCGCCTTTATTGGGACTGCATTCAATGTCCATTAATTCAAAACCGATCGAATTAATCGAAGTTTCTATTTGCTCTCTAATTTTACTATCTAAAAAATCCATTTTACTCCATCAAAAATAAAGCCCCAGACGGGGCCTAACCTAAATGGTAGCGGGGGTAGGATTTGAACCTACGACCTTCGGGTTATGAGCCCGACGAGCTGCCAGACTGCTCCACCCCGCATCTGTGCAGAAGATACTAATCTTTTTTTATCAATCAATCAATAAAAATGGGGAAAATAATAGACTTGCAAAAATCAATAATTGGAGACGGATAGAGACCAAATATTAGAATCATCAGGCCGATAATACTGACGGATATTTTTTGGAAGATATTTGAAGTTCCTTGCATCATTGGTAGATCATTTTTTTCAAAATACATATACCAGACGATTCTTAGATAATAGAAAGCTGCAATTACTGACATTATTACGGCAATCAGACCTATGATTAACATATCTGCTTTAATCAGTTCGGTCAGAACTATCCACTTTGCATAAAAACCAATTAATGGCGGGATACCCACCATACTAAACATCGAGAGGAGCATCAGTAATGACATCCACGGGCGAGATGAATTGAGATCTTTAATGTCTGAAAGAGTGACAATAGACCTGTTCTCCGTTGAGATGATTTCTATAATCATAAATGCCACTGCAGTATTAAGAATATAAATAATTAGACTGATTAAAGAAGCGGTTATTCCATCGGTTGTTCCTATTGAAAAGCTGATAAGGGTGAAGCCGATGTTCCCAATGGCAGAGTAACCCAAGAGTCTTCTTAAATTATCTTGAGCTATAGCAATAATATTACCTAGAATCAAAGATATAAGACCGATGAATAGAATTAGCAACGACCAGAATTCTACATTTGAGATAAAGGTTTGAAATAGAAGTCTATATATTAATGCAAAGGCTCCTAATTTAGGTATTGTGGAAATAAAAAGAGCAGATGATGTGCTTGCACCTTGATAAGAATCAGGCACCCAGCTATGAAAAGGTACAGCGCCAAATTTAAAAGCAATTCCGCATATAATAAAGGCTAGAGCTAATTGCATTTCTATGGATCCATTAATGATTGGGTTATTAAATCCACCAAAGGTTAAAGTCCCGTATAAACCGTAAACAAAAGAGACACCATATAAGAATATTGCAGAAGCTATGGCACCAAGTACGAAAAATTTCATAGCTGATTCAGTGGCTAATTCAGAAGATCGTTTAGAAGCAACTAAGCCGTACATCGATAATGTGAGAGTTTCTAAACCTAAATATAATGTTAATAAATTATTAGAAGAAGCAAGGATGGAGACCCCAAGTATTGCAAAAAGTTCTAACAATATGAGTTCGCTCTTGGCATTGTCTTTATTGGTTCTGGTGCCTGTGAAGACAATGAATCCACTTAGATAGGTAACAAGCTTTAGACCAGTTGCTAAATGATCAATTTTATAGTGACCCTTGAAGATAATTAAGTTTGTCGTGTCTAATAAAGATAGTAATGAAATCAAAGCACAAACAGCCATCGTTATTGCACCAATTACCAATCCGGTGAAGCGTTTATTTGATGAAAGAAAACTGTTGACCAGAATAAGTAAACAAATAGCCGATGCTATAATTAATTCAGGGATAATCAGTGATAATTCAATGTTCATAAATTACCCACTCACCAAATAACTAAGAGCCAATATTGTTGAATTCATCATATCTGTAAGAGGTTTTGGCCAGACTCCTATTAACAGAATCAGAAGAGCGATTAAACCAAGAGGAATGGCTTCTATTAGGTTCATATCAGATTGAGAATTAATCTTCTCATTGGTTACAGCACCAAATATAACTCTTTTGATCATCCACAGCGTATACGCTGCCCCAATGATTAGAGTCAATGCTGATAGTAACGCTATATATATATTAACTTTGAAGCTGGCAAGGATAACGGTGAGTTCACCCACAAACCCCGAAGTACCAGGTAGTGCAGCATTCGATAAAGCAAAAAAGACCATGAGCACAGAAAATTTTGGCATTTTCGTGACTATGCCGCCATAGTCTTCAATGTTTCTGCTGTGCAGCCTGTCATACATAACCCCAATTGAAAGAAATAAGGCAGCGGATATTAGACCGTGCGAAATCATTTGAATCATAGCGCCATTGATAGCCAAATTAATCGTGTCCAGATTTATTGAACTTGATTGGACAAAGAAAACAAAACAACCCAGTGTGACAAAACCCATATGGGATATTGATGAATATGCAATAAGTTTTTTCATGTCGGTTTGTGCCAATGCCACCAGACCGATATATATAATCGCAATCAGAGAAAGGGTGATCATAATTGGAGCCATAGAGAGAGAAGCCTCTGGTGTAATAGGCAAGCTAAATCTTAAAAAGCCATAACCACCCATCTTTAATAAGATAGCGGCTAGAATGACTGACCCTCCAGTAGGTGCTTCCACATGAGCATCCGGTAACCAAGTGTGTACTGGCCACATTGGGATTTTTACCGCAAAAGCAAAAAGAAAGGCTAAGAAAATAAGAATCTGTTGATTTAAGGAGAGGGATACTTCATAAAAATCAGAGATCAAATAACTGCCGGTTTTCAGATATAGAAAGATAATAGCAATCAACATGAATACAGACCCAAGGAAGGTGTATAGAAAAAATTTAACGGTGGCATAGATCCTATTTTTCCCTCCCCAGATGCCTATGATCAGAAACATAGGAATGAGCATAGCCTCCCAGAACACATAAAACAGGAATGCATCTAGAGAAGAGAAAACTCCAATCATCATGCCTTCTAGTATGAGAAAAGAGGCAATGTATTGATGCATTTTATTCTTAGGGGATGTTTTTGAGGTATAGATAACAATCGGACTTAAAAAAGTAGTCAGCATGATAAGAGGTAAAGATATTCCATCTATACCGAGATGATAATTTATATTAAAACGATCAATCCAGGGCACTTTAAGCTCAAACTGATACGAACTTAATGCGTTATCAAAAAGAAAATACATATAGATGGATAAGAAAAATAACCCTGATGAAATAAGTAATGACAATGCGTATGCAAAGTTTGACCGTTTCTCACCGAGCACTAGCACCAATAGACCGGTTAGTACTGGAATCCAAATGAGTTGATCAACAATCATAAGACTAAACCTAGTGATTTAAATACAACCCAAGCTAAGAAAAGGGCTAAACCCAGAACCATCATCAATGCGTAATGATATATATAACCAGATTGTACTTCTCTTATTTTGTTTGAAAATTGCCCTACCCTATTAGCTGTCCCATTGACAATAAAATTATCGATGATTTTTATATCCCCTTTGGTCCACAATGAGTTGCCTAAATTATTAAATAGTTTTGCAAAGATATTTTCGTAGAGATGATCAAAATAGTATTTGTTGATTAGAAGTTTATAAAATGGATTAAAGGTTTTAGACATTCTCTCAGGAACTTCTGGTTTTACTATATAGAGAAAATAAGAAATAAATATTCCAAAAATTGCAATATAGACAACAGGTCCTGAAAGAGAATGAGTTAGAAAATCATATGAATCTGTAAATTGATAGCCAAAAATATCATTTGAAGCTGCCTGTACAATTGAATTCGCAAAGAAGTCGTTAAAAACCAAAGGCCCTATGGTTGGCCATCCTATGAATATTGAGGGAATAGCTAATAAAATCAAGGGAGCTATTATCGACAGTTGGGGTTCTTTTACGTTCTTATTTTCATTATTGGGATGTCCATGGAATACCAGGAAAAAGAGCCTAAATGTG
The DNA here is from genome assembly GCA_964629335.1 of uncultured Woeseia sp. Classification (GTDB taxonomy): domain Bacteria; phylum Pseudomonadota; class Gammaproteobacteria; order Steroidobacterales; family UBA11654; genus CACPJA01. Next base: position 53,848 of record CAZVRH010000002.1, on the reverse strand, counting down.
TATAAAGAAGTTATAAACACTCCAATGAGTACACAGTAATAGGCAAAATCTGAAGCATAGGCACTGGAATGAGAGACAGCCTCAATCAGTGCGTCTTTTGAAAAGAACCCAGAAAAGCCAGGAAAACCGATCAATGCGAGAGAACCAATCAGTGAAGTAGCATAGGTAATGGGGAGTTTTGATTTCAATCCACCCATTTTTCTAATGTCTTGTTCGTGGTGCAAGGCAACAATAACAGATCCTGCTGCAAGGAAGAGCAAGGCTTTAAAAAAGGCATGAGTCATAAGGTGAAATAAACTCGCTGAATATGCAGAAACTCCCGCAGCAACGACCATATACCCTAATTGGGACAATGTTGAGTAAGCTATAACTCGTTTAATGTCGTATTGAACAAGTCCGAGCAGTCCTGTTGAGATAGCAGTGATCGAACCGATGATTAAAACGAAGGATAAGGCAGTGGCAGATAATTCAAATAATGGGGACATTCTGGCGAGCATGAAGACACCTGCGGTTACCATTGTTGCTGCATGGATAAGTGCTGAAATAGGCGTTGGGCCTTCCATAGAATCTGGTAGCCATACATGTAATGGCATCTGTGCTGATTTACCCATTGCTCCGCCAAAAAGAAATAAACAGGCTAAGGTTAGACTCGATATTTCCAAAGAAGATGAGAGGTTGATGGTATTCGATGTTATTGACTCTGCATTATTAAAAATATGTGCATAATCCAATGTTCCAAAAACTGAAAACAGCAGAGCAATTCCTAGAATAAGGAACATATCCCCTATTCTGTTGATTATAAACGCTTTAAAATTTGCTTTAATCGCAGATTCTTTGGTGTACCAAAAACCGATCAAAAGATAAGACATAACACCTACTGCCTCCCACCCAAAGAAGAGCTGAAGGAAATTATTTGACATAACCAATGAGAGCATTGCAAAAGTAAATAAAGAGATATAGCAAAAGAAACGATGATAACCAGGGTCTTTATCCATATAGCCAATCGTGTATATGTGCACCATGAGAGATACAAAGTTAACGACAATCATCATGCTGACGGTCAAATTATCTACTAGAAGACCAATTGAGAGTTTATAAGATCCAATTGATAACCAAGTATAAACATTTTGATTAAACACAAGTTTGGGGTTATCAAGTATCGAAACAAGGAGATATATCGAAATAAGCAGTGAGATCAGTACACCGAGAATTGTCACACCATTGGTAAAGGTTTTTCCAATTGTTTTACCGAAGAAACCAGCGAGAACTCCTGCGATTAGAGGAATGATTAGGGCCATCAAGCTTAAATTAAATAACATCTAATTCCTCAGTGTTTTAAGTTCCTGAACATCAATGGAGTTCTTGTTTCTGTATAAAGCCACTAAAATGGCTAAACCAATAGCCGCTTCGGCAGCCGCAACAGTAAGAATGAAAAAAACAAAGATTTGCCCAGCGATATCCTGGTTAAAATAAGAAAATGCAATAAAATTAAAGTTAACTGAAATTAAGAGCAGTTCGGTACACATCATCACAATAATGATATTTTTACGATTGATGACTATTCCAATAATGCCGATCGCAAAGATAATGGCAGCTAAGGATAAGTATGACTGTAGTGTCAGCATCGCTATTCGTTATCCTTAAGATCGACTAATTTGATTCGAGTTGATGGATTTACATTGATTTGTTCTGAAGCTATTTGAGTTTTTACGTTTTTTCTAGTTCTCAAAGTTAAGGAGATGGAGATAATAATGGCCAGCAAAAGAATAAACCCGGCTATCTCAAAGGAGAGAATGTAATTAGTGAAGAGCTCTTTACCTAATGCCAAAGTATTGCTTACTTGGTCAGACTCTTGAATAGAGAGTGAATTAATATTGAATTGACTAGAGTTAATCCAAATAAGTGTGATGAGTTCAGCAGCAATGATTAAGCCGATAAATAAGGCAAAAGGTGCGAGTGAATTGAAATTGGTCTTGTCTTTTTCATTGTTAATATTCAGCATCATGATTACGAATAAAAACAACACCATTACGGCACCGACATAGACCAGTATCAGAACTATTGCTAAGAATTCAGCTTGAAGTAAAAGCCATAAAAAACCACTGGTAATAAATGATAATATAAGGGAAACAGCTGAGTAGACGGGGTTTCTAAATAAGATCACCGCCAGTGATGAACAGATGAGCACAGAAGAAAATGTATAAAATATAATTTCTTTAATCACTTGTAAGTTGAATCCTTCATTTTATTTGCGTTTGTTTGTTTCCTGTATTTATCTCCTGTGGCTAAGAGCATTTCTTTTGTTTGAATACGTTGTTGATTTTCAGTCATGTGATATTCAAAAATATTCGTCTCCACAATAGAATCTACTGGGCATGCTTCTTCACAAAAACCACAATAAATACATTTAAAGGCATCTATCTCAAAACTGGTGGTTCGTCTTGAACCGTCTTCTCGTTCTTCAGATTCAATGGTTATGGCTTGTGCAGGACACACTGCTGAGCATAATTTACAGGCGATACATCGTTCTTCGCCATTGTCGTATCTCATTAACGCCAATTTACCTCTAAAGCGAGGTGATAGAGGGGTCTTGACTTCTGGGTACTGGACGGTAACTTTTTTTGAAAAGAAGACCTTAAGTGTTACCAAAAACCCCTTAATAAAATCTGATAGAGTCAGTTTTTTTAGTAATCTAGAAAAGTTCATGCGACACTCCAAGGTCCGATTTCAAGTGTGAACATTACACACTCGACTCCAATCCAAACAATAGTTATCGGAATTAAGACCTTCCAGCCCAAGGTCATTAATTGGTCATAACGATATCTTGGAAAAGAAGCTCTTAACCAAACAAAGATAAATAAGAAAAATAAGGTTTTGAGAAATAACCAGAAGATACTGGGTTCAGTTATGAATTCTAGTACCGTATTGTCAAGAAATGAAAGCCCAGAGAAAAAACTCTCCCACCCACCTAAAAACATGATTGACGTCAATACCGAGATCAGTGCCATGTTGATATATTCTGCTAAAAAGAATATTGCAAATCCCATACCGGAGTATTCAACATGAAATCCAGCAACTATTTCCGCTTCACCTTCAGCTAAATCAAAAGGATGTCTGTTTGTTTCTGCAATACCTGAAATGAAGTAAACAATAAATAAAGGGAACAAAGGTACCCAGAACCAGTTAAAGACACCCCCACTTTGTGCTTCGACAATAGCTCCAAGTTTTAAACTACCGCCTGCCATTAATACGCCAACGAGTGCAAAACCCATTGCTATTTCGTAAGCCACCATTTGAGCTGCAGCTCTCATAGAGCCAAGAAAGGCATATTTTGAATTAGACGACCAGCCGGCCAAAATAACTCCATAGATGCCGAACGATGTCAGAGCCAGTAAATACAGTAATCCTGCATCAATGTCGGCAATTAAGAATTCTGGGTTAAGCGGAACTACAGCCCAAGCTGCGAGAGCAGGAATGAGGAGCAACACAGGAGCTAGTAAAAAGAGAAATCGATCCGCTTTTGCGGGGATGATGATTTCCTTTAACAGTAGTTTTAAAGTATCCGCGATTGTTTGAAGTAAACCAAAAGGACCAACTCTATTGGGCCCTATTCTTGCATGCATGTACCCTATTACCTTGCGTTCAAAGTAAATCAAAAAAACAACCGTTAAAATTAACCCAACAATAACTACTGCTATTTGCAGTGAAGAGATAACAAGAGCCTCTGCCTGTGGAGACATAAATGAAAGATAAGATGAGATGAATTTTTCCATGATCAGTTATCACCCAATGATTCTTTAGTTAATTGCAACGGTTTTGAACGTCTGAGAATGGGGTCTTGGTTGTACATATTAAATTGATTCAAAGAATTCAAAGATTCTCTCTCCACAGATTCTAATGGGAGTTCATTAATGTAATTGGGGTTATTAACATTCTCGTGAATGAATGGTATTAATTGCTTAAGGAAATCTTCAAAAGAAGGTACTTTATTACCGCTAATGTTAATTAAGTCTGACAAGAGTTTTTCATTACTTAAATAGTCGTGTGGGTGCATCATGTCACTATTAAATTCCTGAAGAGTCCCGGTTAAATTAATAAATGATCCCTTCGATTCATAAGTGGTATTAATTGGAATAATAATATCTGCGTATTTATTAAAGACTTCATCTTTAAAATAACTAAAAGCAATTACCGTCTTAGATCCTTTGATTGACTCAATTAGATTTTTCTCGTAGAGGCAGTCTTTCGATTCAAGTCCATATAATATTAATAGATCGTGATTAGAGGAGGCAATCTGTAGTGCGTTTAATCCTTGATCAGAGGGTTCTGCGAGTTGATTGCGATGAGGTATACAACCGGTAATATAGGCACCAATCGAATTAGCTCCGTGAGACAATTCTCCTATTCTTGAGTGAGAGAGTTCTGACAAAATATTGATATAGCTTCTTATTAAAGCAAAGTTAGGGTGTGACCTTGCTAAAAGGCCATTGATTAAGAGTGTCTGATCGTTATTACAAAGAGATAAGGCAATTTGTTGATGGGTGGCTGTTGGTACGGGTAATTTGTTTAATCTGTCCTCAATATGATTGGGAATAACTGAATCTGTAATACTAAAAGCAGCTTTTACTAGCATGCCAATATTGTCTGCTATCGATTCGTTATCTGTCATTATGTAATCACTAATTGGAAAGTGATACTCTCTGATTGAGTTATCAATGAAATGTATTGACGATCCATTATCTGCAGCTTTTTTGACCCAATGAGCGATCATTGGGGTTTCTTTTCTAAGATCAGACCCAATCACAAGAATAGTTTTCATGTTTTGAATGTCGTTTAGATCGATATTTAAATGAGGAAATAAAGGATCGAGAGTGTCACCGGTAAAATCAATCTGATGAATCCGATGATCAATATTTTTAATTTCATGAAGAGATAGGTAATTTGCTAAAAGAAATTGTTCATTCAAAGATATTGATGGGGATACAAGGGCAGCTATTTTTTCTTGCGAATGAGTATTACTTAATGAAAATATGTGTTCATTCATTAGCCGTATTGAATCTTCATGTGAAGTTGCAACTAATTCGCCATTTCTTCTTATTAGAGGTATATCAATCCGATCGGGTGAATATATTCCATCAAATCCAAATCTGTCCCTATCAGCAATCCATGCTTCATTAACACGGTCGTTTTGGAGAGGGACCACTCGTTTAATTTTATGGTTTTTAACATGCATAGAGATATTTGTGCCCACACAATCGTGCGGTGAGATGCTTTTAATTTGGTCCAACTCCCATGTTCTATCGGTGTAACGATAGGGTTTATTATTCAAGGCGCCGACGGGACATAGGTCAATTATATTGCCTGATAATTCGTGATCTACCGTTTGTTCAACAAAGGTGCTTATTGTTGAAGCTTCACCTCTTCCGATGGTCCCTAGTTCCTGTATTCCAGCTACTTCTGTTCCAAACCTTACACAACGAGTGCACATAATGCATCGTGTCATATCGGTAGAAACCAGAGGGCCTAAATCATCATTGGGTTTTGTTTGTTTGAGTAAGTCAAATCTAGAATTATTTTTTCCATAAGAGTAGGCAAGATCTTGTAGTTCACATTCTCCTCCTTGATCACATATTGGACAATCAAGAGGATGATTAATGAGAAGAAACTCCATCGTTGATTCTTGAGCAGTCTTTGATGATGAAGACTGTGTGTGTACAACCATCCCGTCTGATACGGGTGTTGCACAGGCTGGGAGAGCATTATTGGAGTTTTCAACTTCTACTAAACACATCCGGCAGTTGGCTGCAATCGAGAGTTTTTCGTGGTAACAAAATCTGGGAATATAGATACCAAGCTCATCTGTAATTTCAATTAACATTTTGCTTTTGTCAACTGAATAAACGGTGCCGTCGATAGTAATTTTTACTTTATTATCAGTCATATATTAGGCAGCCTTGGTTTTTCCTTTGTGTTTAACCATGTATTCGAATTCTTCATAGTAATGTTCAATAAAACTTTGTACTGGCCAAGCCGATGCATCACCAAATGCACAGATCGTATTGCCCTCAATTCTGTTGGCCACATCCACCAGTAATTCCAAGTCAGATGCCTTACCCTTGCCTTTCGTGATCCTGTCTAAGATTCTGTACAACCATCCTGTGCCTTCTCTGCACGGAGTACATTGACCACAACTTTCAGCAAAATAGAATCTCGATATTCGTTTTAGCAAGTTCACCATGCATGTGCCTTCGGCTATAACCACCACGGCAGCAGTTCCTAACGACGAACCAGCTTGTTGAAGCGATTCATAATCCATGGTGCAACCTTCAATAACATGAGAAGGCAGTACTTTCGTTGAGGACCCTCCTGGAATTACGGCTTTTAATTTTTGCCCATTTAAGATTCCACCTGAATATTCAATGAGTTTATTAAAAGGAATGCCAAGTGGTAATTCATAGTTACCAGGGTTATTAACATGACCAGATACTGAAAAAATGATGGTCCCAGGTGATTTTTCTGTACCAAAAGATTTAAACCACTCGGAGCCATTCTTTATAATCATTGGAACACTGGCCAATGTCTGGGTGTTATTAACAGTGGTTGGTTTACCGTAAAGACCGTAATTCGCAGGAAACGGAGGTTTGAATCTGGGCTTTCCTTGTTTGCCTTCTAAGGATTCCAGTAAACCTGTTTCCTCGCCACAAATGTATGCGCCTGCACCGAGAAAATTAAATAAATCAAAATCTATGCTGCTATTAAGGATATCCTTACCAAGGAATCCACGTTGATAGGCTTCATTTAATGCATTCTCAATACGAGGGTAACATTCATCTATAAATTCACCTCTGACGTAGTTGTATCCAATAGTTGCTCCTATGGCATAACCTGCAATCGCTATACCTTCAATTAAGGCGTGTGGATTAAATTTTAAAATGTCTCGATCATGACATGTCCCTGGTTCACTTTCATCTGAGTTGCAGACTATATACTTCTGTGTATCTTCCTTTGGCATAAAACTCCATTTTAGACCTGTTGGAAAACCAGCTCCCCCTCGGCCTCGCAACCCAGAGTCTTGAATGGTCTGAATAATGTTTTCTGGTGAATACGAGTCACTTTTATTTGTTAAAATCCTTTTCCATGCCTCATAGCCTCCTGAGTTTATATATGAATCAATTGTCCATGGATCTTTATTATCGATATTTGAAAAAACAACTTGGTTTATTTCATTCATTGTTTTTTCTCCAGTGCATCGAGAATTTCATCAACTTTTTTAATGTCAAGATTTTCGATGTATTGATGATCGAGCATTAGCATTGGAGCTCCTGTGCAAGCAGCAAGGCACTCTTCTTCTTTTTTTAGAAATATTTTGCCATCTGTTGTTGATTCTCCCGATTTAATTTGCAAACGTTTTTCTATGTGATCTAGAATTTCATCTGAGCCTCTTAACATGCAGGATATATTGGTGCAGACAGAAATCTCATGTTGACCGACATGTTGAGTATTAAACATGGAGTAGAACGAAGCGACTTCAAATACTTGGATCTTTGGTACATCAAGGTATTCGGCAACTTCATTCATTAATTCAGATGTTAAAAACCCTTGGTTAAAATGTTGAACTGAATGAAGAGCAGCAATAATTGCAGAACGTTGTTTTCCTTCGGGAAACTTTTGTACCCATAAATCTATCTCTTCTTTTATTTCTTTATTAAGTAATGGCATGATCAGCGATCAATTTCTCCAAAAACTATATCCAATGTTCCAATAATGGACACCACATCAGCTAGCATATGGCCTTTTGACATTTCATCGATAGCAGCAAGATGAGCAAAGCTAGGGGCTCTAACTTTCATCCGATAGGGTTTATTTGCTCCATCTGACATTAGAAATACTCCAAACTCACCCTTAGGATGTTCTATAGCTGCATAGACCTCCCCTTTAGGTACTGAATAACCTTCAGTGAATAATTTGAAATGATAAATTAATGATTCCATGTCGTGTTTCATTTGGTCTCTTTTGGGGGAAGCAAATTTATTATCATTAATCATTACCGATCCAGGATTTTCTCTTAACCATTTAATGCATTGCTGAATGATTTTGGTTGACTGTCTCATTTCTTCAACTCTTACAAGATATCGGTCATAACAGTCACCGTTCAATCCAATTGGGATAAGAAAATCAAGTTCGTTATAAATCTCGTAAGGTTGATTTCTTCTAAGATCCCATTCGATTCCTGAGCCTCTTAACATGGGGCCAGAAAAACCAAGGTCTTTGGCTCTTTCTGGAGATACTACGCCGATATCAACTGTCCGTTGTTTCCAAATTCGATTGTCTGTAAGAAGAGTTTCATATTGATCCACTAACGAGGGGAATCTGTCAGTGAAATCCTCAATGAAGTCGAGTAGCGATCCTTCTCGATTATAATTGAGTTGTTTAACCTTCTTTTCTGAAATATATCGATTGGCAGAATATTTAGGCATTTCATCAGGAAGATCCCTATATACACCACCTGGTCGATAATAAGTAGCGTGCATTCTGGCACCCGAAACAGCTTCATAGCAATCAAGCAAGTCTTCACGTTCTCTAAAACAATATAAAAAAAGTGCCATGGCCCCAATATCTAGACCATGAGCGCCTAACCACAACAGGTGATTAAGGAGTCTGGTTATTTCATCAAACATTACTCTGATGTATTGAGCACGTTTAGGAGGTTCTATACCCAGGAGCCGTTCAATGGCGAGAACGTAAGAGTGCTCGCAGCACATCATAGACACATAATCCATCCGGTCCATGTAACCAATCGAATGATTGTAGGGTTTTATTTCAGCAAGCTTCTCTGTGCCACGATGTAGTAATCCTATATGAGGGTCTAAATGTTTTACAACTTCACCGTCCATTTCCATAATGAGTCGAAGCACGCCGTGGGCAGCAGGATGCTGGGGTCCAAAATTTAAAGATAAATTACTTTCAGTCATTATCTTTCCTGATGACTCGAGGCACGCTCGGTCGTGTAGTGATAGTTACAGGTTTATATACCACTTCTTCTTTTTCTTCATCGTAAACAACCTCTAAGTTTCCATTGGTAGGAAAATCTTTTCTAAAAGGATGACCAATAAAGCCATAATCAGTAAGAATCCGCCTTAAATCGGGGTGACCCTTAAAATGCACTCCCATTAGATCAAAAGCTTCTCTTTCAAACCAATTCGCTGAGTTCCATATTTTATTAATGGAGGGAACACTAGGAGGATTTGATTTTGTCGTAAATGTTTTTAGGGTGATTCGGGAATTATTAGAGAGAGATAACAGTTGATAAAAAATTGCAAATCGATCTGGGAATTCATCATCGTCATCAGCAATTATTTTTGGTTCGACAGCTCTGGAGTATCCTGTTTTTGTGGCGTCTTTAGTTACCCAGTCAGCTTGACCGTAAGTCAGATAATCAACAGCACAAATATCAATAAGAATGGAATAATCGAGTTCATTGTCAGTTTTTAATATCTTACAAATTTTAACTAATTCAGATTGTTCTATTAGGAACAATGGATCATGATCTGAGGATAATAATGAATGACTATAGTCAGAAAGTTTTTGATTAATTAATTTTATGTGATTTTCTTTAGCCATTGGCGATAGATTCTTCCGATCTAATTTTTTCTTGCAATTCAATAATGCCGTTAATCAAAGCCTCGGCTGTTGGTGGGCAACCTGGTACATACACATCAACTGGTATGATTTGATCGCAGCCTCTGACAACTGAATATGAGTGATGATAGTAGCCGCCTCCATTGGCACACGAACCCATCGAGATAACCCATTTAGGTTCAGCCATTTGGTCGTAGATTTTTCTTAAAGCTGGCGCCATTTTATTGCAGAGTGTTCCGGCAACAATCATCACGTCAGATTGTCTAGGGCTAGGTCGGTAAAATACCCCAAAACGATCGGTATCGTATCGAGAAGCTGCCGAGTGCATCATTTCTATTCCACAACAAGCCAAGCCTAATGTAACAGGCCACATAGAACCTGTTCTTGCCCAGTTGACTAATTTATCAACCGATGTTGTTACGAAGCCTGGACCTTGCTGGACTATGAGATCATTATTATTTTTTTTTAATCCCATTCGAGCGCCCCTTTGTTCCATTCATAAATAAAACCTATAACTAGGACTAGCAAGAAAATAACCATTGCAATTAGACCTGCAGATCCAATTTCTTTTAACGCTATAGCCCACGGAAATAGGAAGGCGATTTCTAAGTCAAAAATGATAAAGAGGATTGCAACAAGATAGTAACGAACATCGAAAGGAATTCTTGCATCTTCAAATTCTTCAAAGCCACACTCGTAAGGAGATAATTTTGCGTCAGATTTTTCCCCAGCACCGAAGAGAAAACCTAAAAGTAGCATGATAACGCCAAGAATTGCAGCGACTGAAATAAAGATAATAATTGGTAGATAATTCTCTAACATGAACAGTACCAAGTTCTATTTCTAAAATTCGTGGCTATTGTAGCACCTTTTTTAGAAAATAAAATAGCTTATATATTCAAATACTTAGCATTAAATATAATAATTACAACTTATTACAAATATTCCAATATGTGGATAAAATGTGGATATTATTTTTATAGATACAAACTATAGATATTTCATATATTTATAGTTAAAGATTTTTAGTTTGCCGATGGCCGGACTCGAACCGGCACAGCTTTCGCTACTGCCCCCTCAAGACAGCGTGTCTACCAGATTCCACCACATCGGCGCAATATAGGATTATTGTTCAGGAATTTGAGGTGATATAGCAACTGAATCATTGTCTTGCTCTTCTGTTTCTATTGTATTGACAGAATCTAAGATACTATTAGTCTGAACTGTTCCTTTGTTTAAATAGGCTAGAGTTAGACTGGTTATAAAGAATACCGTGGCTAACACGGCAGTTGTTCTGGATAGAAAATTAGCTGATCCTTTAGATCCAAAGATTGTCCCTGAGGCACCGGCTCCAAAGGCTGAACCCATGTCAGCACCCTTCCCTTTTTGCAATAGTATTAACACGACAATCAATATTGCCGTAATTACGTGGAATACAAGTAATAGTGAATTAATATCACCCATGGTTTATTTCCTTAGCTATGTTAAAAATTTTAATGAACTCGTTAACGTCCAATGACGCACCACCAATTAAAGCTCCATTAATGTGACTCATCTTAAATAGGTCAGTGGCATTATTGCTATTAACACTGCCGCCATAAATTATAACGGCATTATGTTCATTTGATGAGCATATTTCATTAATTGTGTCATGAATAAAAATATGGGCTTCATTGGCCAATTCAGGAGTTGCCGTTTCTCCAGTTCCTATCGCCCATATCGGTTCATAAGCAACAACAAATTGTTTGTCATTGAGAATCATTGGTTCTGTTATTACGGACTGTATTTGTTCTCTAAGATGAGTGTATGTATCACCGGACTTTCTTTGGTCTAATGATTCTCCTACACAGAGTATAGGAATGATGTTGTTGTTTATTGCCGTTTTAAACTTTTTAGCTACAATTTGGTTAGTTTCATTATGGAATTGTCTTCTTTCAGAATGTCCGACTATAACGTATTCAACGTTATGGTCATGTAACATGTCAGCAGATACTTCGCCCGTGAAAGCACCGTTAGAATTAAAAGAAAGATTTTGTGCTCCCCTTAAAACTACCTGGGATGCATTGGCGTCCATCTCCTGGAGATAACAGTCTGGTGGGCATATAAGCATTTGCACCTCAGGATCATCTTCGATGTTTACTGTTGAGAGATAAGATTGGACAAATGCTTTATCACCATTCATTTTCCAATTTGCTGAGATTAAGTAATTCATGATTGATGTTTTGTGATTTCTTTTTCTATAAAGCCAATCACTTCATTATTTTTTTTATTATCATTTGACTCTATTAAAATCCTTATCACTGGTTCGGTACCTGAGACTCTTATTATAACCCTTCCTTGATTAAGCTTCTTTGAGGCTGAAGATGCAATTGATTCTAATGTCCCAGAGGATGGTTGTTTTTTATTGATTTCAATATCTTTGTTAATTTGAGTTATCAGATTTAAATCGCTGCCTAACTTACTTAGAGGGGTGTTAGATTTGAGTGATTCATTTAATGTTAAAAGGGCTACTAATAAACCGTCACCAGTTGGTGAATAATTTGTATTAATTATATGACCAGAAGGTTCTCCGCCAATCATGGAACCAATGGATTTCATTAAAGTGTAGACATTTTTATCGCCCACGTCAGATCTATGAAGGTCGATGTTAATGCTTTTTAGTGCATTTTCTAACCCAAGGTTGGATAAAACAGTGCCCACAATTTTAGAATTAAATTTAGGATTCCCAAGGTTCCCTTTGGCTAGTATATAGAGAATTTGATCACCATTAAGTATGTTCCCGGTTTCATCAATAATTAAAACCCTGTCGGCATCCCCGTCTAATGCAATACCAACATCAGCATGTGTGGCAGTTACGGTGTTTTTTATTGTGTCTGGGTTTGTGGTTCCACATTTATCATTAATATTATAACCATTTGGTGAACAAGCTATAGGTATGACTTCTGCACCTAATTCAAGGAGAACTTGTGGTGCAATTTTATAAGCAGCTCCATTAGAAGCATCTACCACTATCTTCATTCCATTCAACGGCTTTGTATGGTCTAAGAAAACACTATGAAGAAGGGATTTATATTTATCTCTAGAATCACCAGATCGATAAGCTTTCCCGATGTTATCTGCTTCTTTGGTAATAGGGTCATCTGATATTCTCTCTTCGATTAAGGTTTCTTGGTAAGAATCAAGTTTCTCACCATTTTGGTTTAGTATTTTAATGCCGTTGTATTCGTAAGAATTATGAGAAGCGCTGATAACTATTCCAAAGTCACTTTCTGTTTGTCTGACATAGTGAGATATAGCTGGAGATGGTAATGGCCCAAGTAAAGTAACTTTTAGACCGTAGCCAACAAAAGCTGATTCAAGTGCTGATTCAAACATATATCCAGAGACTCTGGTGTCTTTACCAATTGCAACAGTGCCGCCATTGGGAACTAATACAGAGGCAATAGCTGATGCTAACCTCATAGTGAAGTCAACTGTCATAGGATATTCTCCTACTTTTCCTCTGACACCGTCAGTACCAAAAACTTTTTTCTTATTGTTTATCATCGTTACTATTTTGAAGAAGCGATCATTTTATAGGTTTTGGCAGTAAATTAGCTAATATTTATTCAGCTTTTTTCTGATCTTGGATTTTCTTAATGTTGTGTAGCGGGCCCACCAATATCGGGACTGTTATGGTCTTCTGAGGAGTCATCGTCTGATTCCCAATCCTTAGGAGGTCTTGGTTCTTTATCATTCATGATGTCTTCGATTTGAAAATCTTCTATCGTTTCATATTTTAATAAAGCTTCTGCCATTTTATGAAGACGGTTCATCTGTTTGTTTATAATTGCAGTTGCTGATTGATAGGTTTCATCAATAATTTTCCTTACTTCATCATCAATTATCTTTGCAGTAACATCAGAAACCTGTTTGGTTTGAGTCACTGATCTTCCTAAAAAGACTTCCCCTTCATCTTCGCTGTAAGTAAGAGGACCTAATTTTTCTGAGAGACCCCATTTTGTAACCATGTTTCTTGCAAGATCGGTTGCTCGTTCTATATCATTTGATGCGCCAGTAGTAACTGCTTCTTTTCCGAATATTAGTTCTTCAGCTACTCTGCCGCCAAATAAACTAGTAATTTGTCCCATTAACCTTTTTTTACTTACGCTGTATCGATCATCTTCAGGGAGAAACATAGTGACACCTAATGCTCGTCCTCTGGGGACAATTGTCACTTTATACACTGGGTCATGGCCATCAATTGATAGGCCAACGATTGCGTGTCCAGCTTCATGATAAGCAGTGAGTTTCTTTTCATCTTCACTCATGACTAAGGATTTTCTTTCTGTACCCATCATGATTTTATCTTTAGCTTTATCCAGATCGTCCATATTGACAAACTTTTTATTTCCTCTGGCAGCGATTAGTGCAGATTCGTTGACCAGGTTGGCTAAATCAGCACCAGAAAAACCAGGAGTTCCTCTAGCGATAATGGAGGGTTTAACATTTTTGTCTAGAGGTACTTTTCTCATATGGACCTTTAGAATTTGTTCTCTTCCTCGTACATCTGGTAATGGCACAACCACCTGTCTGTCAAAACGTCCTGGCCTAAGAAGTGCGGCATCTAAAACATCTGGTCTGTTTGTAGCAGCGATGACAATTACTCCTACATTGTCTTCAAAACCGTCCATTTCTACTAACAGTTGGTTTAGTGTTTGTTCTCTCTCATCATGACCTCCACCAAGACCAGCACCTCGTTGTCTTCCCACAGCATCTATTTCGTCGATAAAAATTATACATGGAGAATGCGATTTAGCCTCTTGAAACATATCTCTGACCCTTGAGGCTCCTACACCTACAAACATTTCAACGAAATCAGAACCTGAAATTGTAAAGAACGGGACTTGAGCTTCTCCAGCTATCGCCCTTGCCAAAAGAGTTTTCCCTGTTCCTGGTGAACCTACCATGAGAACGCCTTTTGGTATTTTACCGCCCAATCTTTGAAATTTAGACGGGTCTTTAAGAAATTCTACAATTTCAATCACTTCTTCTTTCGCTTCTTCTATCCCAGCAACATCGGCAAATGTGACTTCAATTTGGTTTTCTCCCAGTAAGCGGGCTTTACTTTTACCAAAAGTCATGGCTCCTCTTCCGCCACCTACTCCACCTTGCATTTGTCGCATGAAGTATATCCAGACAGCTATTAGTAAGATCACAGGAAATGAGTTTATAAGCAAACTTACAAAAATATTCTGATTCTTAGGTGGGTTAGCACTGATTCTTACTCCAGACTTATTAAGTTCTCCTATAAGAGCTGTGTTATCTGTTTCAGGGTTATAGGTTAAAAATTTATCTCCATTAATTCTTTTGGCTTTAATCACATCATTTTCAAAAACCACCTCACTGATGTTACCTGTTCTAACTAATTCCAAAAATGTTGAGTAATCAATGGTTTGTTGACGAATCGAGTTTGGTGAAAAAGAATTGAAAACAGTCAACATGACTATTCCTATTACAATCCATACGGTTGCATTTTTAAAAAAGTTATTCATAAATTTTGAGTATACCTAATCTTTTTTCCTATAGCGTATGTTTCTTTACTCTCAGCCCTTGATGATTTTGGTTTAAATATGTATACATGTTCGAAAAAATGTCTTAAATCGTTTGCAAAATCATCAAAACCAAGTCCCATAAATACTTTTATCACCAATACACCATTAGATGTAAGTCCATTTATTGAAAATTCAAGTATATTTTCAGCAATATTATAAAATTGGTATTGATCTGTAACTTTATTTCCAGTCTTTTTGGTAGAAATATCAGAAAGAATTAGGTTAAATCTTTTATCTTTGTTTGAACTCTTAATTTGCTTTTTTACAGAATCTTCTGTGAAGTCTCCATGTATAAATGTAACTTCATCAATTGATTTCATTAACTGTATATCATTGGCAACTAGATTTTTTATCTGGTAATTACCAACTATAAACTCTGACCAACCGCCAGGACTGGATCCAATATCTAAAATTAAAGATTCTTTTTTTAAGATGTTATATTTTTTATTAATCTCTATTAACTTAAAAACCGATCTAGATCTATAGCCTAGTTTCCTAGCTTTTATAAAATAGTTATCTTTCGACTGATTTTTTCTCCAGTTTTTTTGAGCCATCGTTTTTCAGGCCTAGATATATTCTATATTTGTAATTTGGAGTGATTGTTTTGTATCTTCGACTAAGATGTCAATAAGATCGTCTATTGATTTTCCAATTAAGGCTTTTGCAACAGGGGCTTTATATGAAATTAAACCTGTATCGATATTTGCTTCATCTTCACCAACGATCTTGTATTGGGTCAATTTCTCGTTATCTAGATTAAGAAATGTGACCGTGGAACCAAAAACGACTTTATTTGAAATATTGAGAACGGTAACGTCGATTATTTGAGAGTTAGAGAGTTTAGCTTCGATTTCTTTAATTCTTCCTTCTATGAAACTTTGTCGTTCTTTTGCAGCATGATATTCAGCATTTTCTTTTAAATCCCCAAAACCCCTTGCCGTGGCTATTGCTTGAATTATTTCTGGCCTATCTTTTGATTTTAATGACTTTAACTCCTCTCTTAAAAGATCACTTCCTTCAATTGTCATTACATGTTTATCCATCAGGTTTTTAAGTAGTTTTGTAACTTATTAATATTAATTGTACCCAGAAAATCAAAAGATTCTATCGTTGCAAATGCAGCTTCTAGGCTTGTGTAGTATGTAATTCCAGAAATCACGGCTTCTGCTCTTATTGAAAAGGATTCTTCGATTGATTGTTTTCCCTCAGTTGTATTAATAATTAAATTTATTTTTTTATCTTTAATTAAATCGACTATATGCGGTTGACCTTCATGGACTTTATTTATGTAAGAGCAATTGATCTTATTCTCAATTAGAAATTCTGCAGTTCCATTTGTTGCAACAATATCAAATTCATTATTCGTTAAAAATTCAGCAATTTTAATGAGTTTGTCTGTTTTATCTGGGTTTCGAACAGAAATAAAAACATTGCCCTTGTTCGGTATAACTATACCGGCTCCATATTGAGACTTTATATACGCTTCACCAAAGGTTTCACCGATCCCCATGACTTCACCAGTTGATTTCATTTCAGGTCCAAGTATTGGGTCTGTATCTGGGAATTTATTAAAGGGGAAGACGGGACCTTTAACGGAAAAGAATTCTGGTTTATAAGAGGATTGAATACCCTGCTCTTTTAAAGTAATGCCGGTCATAACTTTTGCAGCAATTTTAGCGAGCTGATTTCCGGTGGCTTTTGAGACAAAGGGAACAGTTCTTGATGCTCTTGGATTAACTTCGAGTACAAATATTTTACCTTTTCTTATAGCGAACTGTGCGTTGACTAAACCAATAACATTGAGTTGCTGAGTAAATTCAGTCATTTGTCTAACAATTTCATTTTGTATTGAATCAGATAGACTATAAGCAGGTATGGAACATGATGAGTCACCAGAATGAACGCCTGCCTGTTCTATATGCTCCATAATTCCACCGATTAGGACATCTTTCCCGTCTGAAACTGCATCCACATCGACTTCAATTGCTTTGTTAAGAAAATGGTCTAATAAAACCGGTGATTCATTAGACACTTTTACCGCTTCTGTCATATAGGTTTCTAATTCCTCATCGTTATATACGATTTCCATAGCACGACCACCTAGTACGTATGAAGGTCTAACAACAAGAGGATACCCAACTTTTTTTGCATTCACTAAAGCTTCATCTAGATCTGTTGCCACTTCGTTGTAAGGTTGTAGAAGCTGACTATCAATAACCAATTGTTTAAACAACTCTCTGTCTTCTGCTATATCAATGGATTCTGGTTGTGTACCTATAATCGGTGCTCCCGCATCTTTTAATTGTTTTGCTAATTTAAGTGGAGTTTGCCCTCCAAATTGGATAATGATACCTTCTGGTTGTTCCACATCTACAATTGCCATAACATCTTCAAAAGTCAGCGGTTCAAAATATAGGCGATCGGACGTATCATAATCTGTAGAGACTGTTTCTGGGTTACAGTTGATCATAATAGATTCAAAACCGGCTTCTGAGACGGCCATTGCAGCGTGCACGCAACAATAATCAAATTCAATTCCTTGCCCTATTCGATTCGGGCCTCCGCCTAAGATTATTATCTTTTTCTTATTTGTTGGCTTTGATTCACATTCGTCGTCATAACTGGAATAAAGATAGGCTGTGGATGTTTCAAATTCAGCTGCACAAGTATCAACTCTTTTAAATACTGGGTGAATATTCAGTTCTTTCCTTTTGTCTCTGATTTCTTGTTCGGTGGTTTTAGTAATATGGGCGATACGCAAATCAGAGAAACCCTTTTTCTTAATCTCGTTTAGAAATTCATAATCAAATGAACTTAGAGGGGTTGTTGAAATTGTCTTTTCAGTGTCTATTAAGTCTTTTATATAGGTTAAAAACCAGGGATCTATTTGTGTTAGATTAAATACTTCTTCAATGGTGTAATGCTCTCTAAACGCCTGTGCCAGATAGAACAGTCTTTCCGGACTAGGATCAGAAATTCTATTGTTAAATTCACTGTCAACACTTACCTCAGTTAGTCCATAGTGACTAGATTCCAAACTTCTAATAGCTTTTTGAAGTGATTCTTGAAAATTTCTTCCTATTGCCATGGCTTCGCCTACTGATTTCATTTGAGTGGTTAGAATTGAGTTTGCTTTAGGAAATTTTTCAAATGTAAATTTAGGTATTTTAGTGACCACATAATCAATAGTGGGTTCAAAAGAAGCCGGTGTGGCTCCGCCTGTGATGTCATTTTTTAGTTCATCCAATGTATAACCAATAGCGAGCTTGGCAGCAATCTTTGCAATGGGGAAACCAGTGGCTTTTGATGCTAGGGCAGATGATCGAGACACTCTTGGATTCATTTCTATAACAATTATTTTTCCATTCTCAGGGTTAACAGCAAATTGAACATTTGAGCCTCCAGTATCCACTCCTATCTTTCTGAGTATTGCGATCGAGTAATCTCGCATGACTTGATATTCTTTGTCAGTGAGTGTTTGAGCAGGAGCCACAGTGATTGAATCACCCGTGTGAACGCCCATGGGGTCTACATTTTCGATTGAGCAAATAATAATTGCATTATCTTTATTGTCTCTAACGACCTCCATTTCGTATTCCTTCCAACCAAGAAGAGATTCTTCTATCAAAACTTCTGAAGTGGGAGACAACTCTAAACCTCTGCTTACAATAGTGATAAATTCAGTTTCATCATTTGCCACACCACCACCGCTTCCACCTAATGTAAATGATGGTCTAATTATTAGTGGATAGTTAATTGAATTTGCAATGGATAATGCTTCATCTAGATTATTTGCCAAACCGGATTGAGCCACATCAATATTGATTTCTTCCATAGCCTGTTTAAAAAGCTCCCTATCTTCAGCTTTATCTATAGCTTCCTTGGTGGCTCCAATAAGTTCTACGTTGTGTTGTTCTAAGACACCTCTTGATGCCAAATCAAGAGCGGTATTTAAGCCCGTTTGTCCTCCCATAGTTGGTAATAATGCGTCAGGCTTTTCTTCAGCAATTATCTTTTCTATTGTTTGCCAATTGATTGGTTCAATATAGATTGAATCAGCACTATCTGGATCTGTCATAATTGTTGCCGGATTAGAGTTGACAAGAATCACGCGATAGCCTTCTTCTTTTAGTGCTTTGCATGCTTGGGTCCCCGAATAATCAAACTCACAAGCTTGTCCAATGATGATGGGTCCAGCTCCTATTATGAGTACAGATTGTATTTCAGTTCTTTTTGGCATGTGACATAAGATGTATAAATTTATCAAATAAGGTGTTGATATCATGAGGTCCTGGAGATGCTTCTGGATGACCTTGAAAGCTATAGGCATTGGAATCAGGTATTTCAATCCCTTGAATTGTTTGATCGAATAATGACCTATGAGTTACAGAAACATTCTCTGGTAAAAATGATTCATCTACTGTGAAACCATGATTCTGACTGGTAATAAAAACTTCACCAGTTTTTAAATCTTGCACAGGATGATTAGCACCGTGATGACCAAACTTCATTTTTTTAGTTTTTCCACCACTCGCTATAGCAAGAAGCTGATGACCTAAGCAGATGCCAAACATGGGTATTTTAATTTCAAGGAATTCTCTTATGGTTGCTATTGCGTATTCACATGGTTCTGGATCACCTGGGCCATTAGATAAAAAAATACCATCTGGTTGCATTTCTTTGATATCAGTAAAAGGAGTGTTTCCAGGAACGACAGTTACATCGCATCCTGATTGATAGAGTAAATTTAGGATATTTGTTTTAATTCCAAAATCAATAGCTATCACTTTATAGATATTCTGACCGTTAGAAATATTTTCGGGTTGGAACTTGTAAACAGCATCGGTGGTGATTTCTTTTGCTAAATCCATGCCTGCGAGACCAGGAAAAGATTTTGCTAATTTGACGCACTCTTCAATTGTCTGGTTATCTGAACTGATACACCCACTCATGGAGCCATTCTTTCGAATATGATTGGTTAGCCTTCTCGTATCAATTCCAGATATAGCCACTATGCTTTGTTGTCGTAAGAAATCTTCTAAATTAGTCTCATTTCTCCAGCTACTCGATATCAGGGATTGTTCTCTTATGATAAGGCCTGATGCAAATGCTTGGGTGCTCTCAAAATCCTCTTTATTGGTGCCAGTATTGCCAATATGAGGGTATGTTAGTGTGACTATTTGTTGATAATATGAAGGATCGGTAAGAATCTCTTGATAACCTGTCATCGAGGTATTAAACACTACTTCGCCAATAGAAGAACCTTTTATACCAATTGATTTACCTTTAAATATTGTCCCGTCTTCTAATGTGAGAACCGCTTCAGTCAATTTCTATTCCTAGTTGTGTTTTTTTATAAAAAAGGAAGGTACCTACAAGGTCCTTCCTGAAAAATTGTTTGGAACCCAAAACATATTAGGTTCAATTATTTCTTATGTCACGTATTAATTATCTTTTTTTTATATTTAGTCATTTTTAGTGATTAAATCTTTAATCCAAAGAGGCAGATAGATAATATAAAACAGCGCTATAGCAACTGGGATAGTGACTAAAATATGGTATGGAGGATCAGGGAACAGGTTCATGATGGTAGCATTGTCTGGTTTAGCATTTAAGTACCAGAAGTTTGCGCCATCACCTAAAACAAAATTAGCTAGATAAATAAAAATCATTAAGACCAGACTAATACCTATAACTTTATGAACATCATTTAAATAAGGTCTTTGTTTTAGTGCAATAACTGAAAAGAAAACACCAAGTAATATTAATGAGTGTGCATAAAAGAATGGGACAAAAACTGCGTTTGGAAAAGCAAAGTCTACATCAGGAGTCAATAATGCCATTGTGGCTCCACCAATGCCCCAGAAAAAAGCACAATTGAAGAAAATCTTTTCTCTTTTCCAAAGATAATATGCAATAGCAAAAGCTGAAAGATCACACATATGAAGGGGAAATGCTTCCTGCCATGCGTGATTAAATGTAAAGGTATTTAAGATTCCGTTAATTTGATGAACAACAAGTAGTGCTGCTATAGCAATTCCTGCAGAATATTTTGTACCATTATTTTTATTTTGGAAGTAGAAACAGATTGTAAAAATAAGCACTGTTGCAATCGACAATGTGAGTAAATGCTGTAGACCAAATAAATCGAATGGTTCAACATGCATGGTAATTTGCTCTTAATAGATGGTTATGTTTATCGTCTAGATTATAGATTAACTCTACAGACCAAAGAAAGAAATCGGACTCTATTTCTAAATTCCTAAGCGATTGAAGAAGTTTTTCACACTTTCTGTCCATTTGTTTTTATTTGGACGATGTTCTTTTTTGCTTTTATTAATTGAATCTTCGAATGATTTTAGAATATTTTTCTGATCAGTGCTTAAATTAATAGGTGTTTCTATTTGAATATCACAAAATAAATCACCCAAAACTCTATCGCGATAGGATTTTACGCCTTTACCTCTGAGTCTAAAGACCTCTCCCGATTGTGTTTCTGAGGGTATTGTTAGATTAACAGCTCCGTCGATGGTTGGAACTTGTACCGTTCCGCCTAGAGCAGCTTTAGTAAAGCTAATAGGCACTTCACAAAATAGATTACTTCCTTCTCGTTTAAAAATGGGATGTCGCCTTATATTTATATCAACATATAAGTCACCTGATGGACCACCTTTCATTCCAGCTTCACCTTCGTTGGAGAGTCTTATTCTGTCGTCTTGATCTACACCTGGAGGAATTTTAATTGATATTGTTCTGTCTTTTTTTACTCTTCCAGATCCTGAACAATCAAGGCAAGGATTTTTTATTGTTTGCCCGGCACCCCTACAATCAGGACACGTTTGCTGTAATGTAAAAAAACCTTGTTGAACTCTTACTGAACCTCTCCCTTCGCATCTAAGACAGGTTGTTGCGTGGGTTCCTTTTTTTGCACCAGAACCTGAACATGCTTTGCAACCGATCAGCGAAGGAATATTGATTTTAATTGATTCTCCAAATACCGCTTGTTCGAGATCAAGATCTAATTCATATCTAAGATCGGCACCTCGTTGTGCAGTGCTTTGTCGGCGTTGTCCTCGATTGTTACCAAAGATATCTCCAAACATATCACCGAAAATGTCATTAAACGCATCTCCGGGATTAAAACCTCCTCCCATACCGGCCTGATTGTTTACACCGGCATGTCCGAATTGATCATAAGCAGCTCTTTTTTGATTATCAGATAAAACTTCATAGGCTTCTTTAGCTTCTTTAAATTTATTTTCAGCATTTTCATCATCTGGATTTCGGTCTGGATGATATTTCATAGCTAACTTACGATAAGCTTTTTTGATTTCTGCATCGGAAGAGTTTTTCTGCAAACCAAGTGTTTGATAGTAATCTTGTTTACTCATAACTCCCCTTTTTTATCAATACAGGATAGACAAACTGCCTATCCTGTATTTTTAAATACTAAACTATCGTTTAGTTTTTATCTTTATCTTTATCGTTGTCGACTACTTCTTCATATTCTGCGTCAACAACTTTTTCTTCAGTTTGTTGATCATCATTGTCATTTGATTCAGCGCTAGCATTTGCTTGGGCTTCCTCGAATGCTTTTTGAGCAATTCCAACTGAAGCTTCTGATAAAGTTTTGAGCTTTGTTTCAATGGTGTCTCTATCGTCACCTTTCAGTGCTTCTTTAAGTTCCCCGATACTCCCTTCAACATTGCTTCGTTCTTCAGGAGTAACTTTTTCACCCAATTCTTCAAGTGATTTTTCTGTCGCATGCACCAATTGATCTCCTTGATTCTTAATATCGACCAATTCTCTGAATTTCTTGTCTTCTTCAGCATTTGATTCAGCATCAGAAATCATTTGATCAATCTCTTCATCAGATAAACCGCTTGAAGCTTGAATTACGATTTTCTGCTCTTTACCTGTTTCTTTATCTTTTGCTGAAACATTAATAATACCGTTTGCATCAATATCAAAAGCAACTTCAATTTGAGGTAACCCTCTGGGCTTTGCAGGGATGTCTGTTAAGTCAAACCTACCGAGTGATTTATTATCTTGAGCTCGTTCTCTTTCGCCTTGCAATACGTGGATCGTTACAGCGGTTTGATTATCTTCTGCAGTGGAGAATATTTGTTCAGCTTTGGTTGGGATCGTTGTATTCTTCTCAATCAGTTTTGTGGTTACAGCACCTAGGGTTTCTATACCAAGTGAAAGTGGAGTGACATCAAGTAACAAGACGTCTTTTACATCTCCGGACAAAACGCCCCCCTGTATTGCTGCACCTATAGCAACCGCTTCATCGGGGTTCACATCTTTTCTAGCTTCGACACCAAAAAACGATTTAACCTCATCTTGTACTTTCGGCATTCTCGTCTGGCCGCCAACTAGAATTACATCTTTAACGTCTCCAACTGCTAACCCAGCATCTTTAAGAGCTGTTTTACATGGTTCTATGGTTTGAACAATTAAATCTTCAACCAGTGATTCTAATTTGGCTCTGGTTAAAGTTAAATTAAGATGCTTAGGTCCTGAAGAATCTGCAGTTAAGTAAGGTAGATTTATATCTGTTTGTGCTTGATTTGATAGTTCTATTTTAGCTTTTTCAGCTGCTTCTTTAAGTCTTTGTAGTGCTTGGGTATCGTTTTCTACATCCATGCCTGTTTGTTTTTTAAATTCATCTAAAAGATGATCCATAACTCTAAGATCAAAATCCTCACCTCCGAGAAAGGTGTCGCCATTTGTAGCTAAAACTTCAAATTGATTTTCACCTTCAACGTCCGCAATTTCAATAATCGAAACGTCAAATGTCCCGCCACCTAAGTCATAGACAGCAATCTTTCTATCGCCTCTTTTTTTATCTAAGCCGTATGCAAGAGCTGCGGCAGTAGGTTCGTTGATTATTCGTTTAACTTCTAATCCGGCTATTTTTCCTGCGTCTTTAGTTGCCTGTCTTTGTGAGTCATTAAAATAAGCAGGTACTGTGATTACTGCTTCGGTTACTTGTTCACCCAAATAGGACTCAGCTGTTTCTTTCATTTTTCTAAGAACTTCTGCAGAGATAGCTGGTGGCGCTGTTTCTTTTCCGTTAGCTACTACCCACGCATCGCCGTTTTTTGCTTTTTTAATCTCAAAAGGAACTTTATCAATATCTTTTTTGACCACAGAATCGTCAAATTTTCGACCTATAAGTCTTTTAATTGCATACAAGGTGTTCTCAGGGTTGCTCACAGCCTGTCTTTTAGCAGACTGGCCTACCATACTTCTTTCTTCGTCTTTTGTGTAAGCAACTATTGATGGAGTTGTTCTATCTCCTTCTGAATTTTCAATAACCTTTGCTTGGTCACCATCCATGATAGCCACACAAGAATTTGTTGTTCCTAAATCGATTCCAATTACTCTCGCCATGATTTACTCCAGTAGCATTGTTTTGCTAGTTATATGAACGGTTTTTTAAAATTCAAGTAATGAGTTACTTTTTTTCGTCGGAACTGACTATTACCCTGGCAGGTCTGAGTAATCTATTTTTTAAACGATATCCCTTTTGTATGACCTCTATGATATATCCGCTGTCAACTTCATCGCTTTCCTGCATGGTCATAACTTCATGTAGTTCAGCATCGAATTTCATATTTTCTGGATTAATTGTTTCAATGAGAAATTTATCTAATACAGATTGGAACTGCTTATAGGTAGCTGTTTGTCCTTCTATAAAGGTCTCAATTCCTTCTTTATTGGATGTGTCAACTTTCATCCCTAACTCAAAGCTGTCCATAATTGGAAGTATTTCTTGAAAAACTCTCTCTATAGAACCTCTGCTTGCACTTTCTATATCCTTTAATGTTCTTTTTCTTAGGTTCTCAAGTTCTGCTTGAAGTCTTAAGACTTTATCCCAATGATCGTCTGCTTGTTGTTTGAGTTGGAGAAGTTCATTGTCCTTAGAGAGAAGATCTTTTTCATTATTTTCAGACAAAGATTCTTCACTAGAAGATAATGATTCATCTTCAGTTAACTCATGGCTTGGGTCATCAAGATTATTTGTTTTGTCATTCATATCAATTCCTTCACCATAATCTATGGTCAATTTTTTTTATTTCAATGATTGACTGAGCAATTTGGCTGTTATATCTACTATTGGAATAACTTTTTGATAGGCGATTCGTGTAGGTCCAATAACTCCCAAGACACCAATGGAGCCTTCTTCATTGGTATAAGGGGCTGTAATTAGACTGCAATTATCAAGTAATTTATAGCCAGATTCTTCACCAATAAATATTTGAATATTACTGGTTGAAATACTCTTGTCTAATAATTGAAGAAGCAGCTGTTTTTCATTGAAAACTTGAAAGAGTTCTTTTAATTTCTTTATATCTGATAACTCATCAAAATCCATTAACCTATTTTCACCACTGACGACGTATTCTTCTGTTTTTTGAGTTTTGAGAACTTCATCGGCAATGTTAACTATGTTATTCATTAAGGATTGAGCTAATTCTGAGGTTTCTTCAATTTGTTTAACTAAATCATCTTTAATATATTCAAATGATTTACCAACATAATTTTGATTTAAATAATTTGATGATATCTGTAACTCCTCTCGGGTATAACTTCTTTTCATTTGTAGGATTTTATTCTCAACTTCAGCGTCATTAATGACGACAATTGCCAAAATTCGTTTTTCCGATAGTGGAATAAAATCTATTTCTTTTAAGATGCTCTCTTGTTTTTTAGGAACTGTTACGATGCCAGCTAATTGTGTAATGGCTGACAGTGTTGATGAGACATTTGTGGCTAAGTCTTTACTGTTAGATTTTGTTTGAGAAACGGTTTCTTGGATAGATGTAAATTGGTCATTAGCAACCGGCTGAAGTTGGAGCAATCGATCTATAAAGAAACGATATCCTTTCGGGGTTGGTATCCGTCCTGAAGAAGTGTGCGGAGAAGACAGAAAACCTAAATTCTCAAGATCAGACATCACATTTCTAATGGTTGCAGGACTTAAATTAAAGCGATCGTATGTCGCAATTTTCTTGGACCCAACAGGTATGCCTTCTTCTATGTAATTATCTATTATTGCAGAGAGTATTTTTTTGGCTCTATCAGAGGGTAAATTAATTTTAGTTTTTTCCGTCATGTTAATTGAAATGATCGATTAAGCTAATATTTAATTAATCTGTTATCATTTGCAAATATTTCTTAACAGTCAAGGGTTTAGTTAATGAAAGAATATAAAAAAATAGGTTTCTCGAGTAATTTTAGTAACGAAAGATCGTTTTCTGTTATTCAAGAAATTATTAAGAATTTTGAAAACAAAAAACTTGATTTCTACTTAATTGATCCTAACTTTCCCAATACCTTGAAAACAATAGAGAAAGGATACAACCTAATCTCCAGCAAAGAGATGGTTGATGTTGATCTCATCATTTCAGTTGGTGGCGACGGAACCATGCTTAAATCAACTAAACTCGCTTATGATCATGAGATACCTATTACCGGAATTAATCGAGGAAGGTTAGGCTTTTTAACTGATATTAACCCTCAAAATGCCATTGTTGTAATTGAGGACATCGTCTCAGGCAAATCTAAAATTGAAGAAAGAATGCTCATTGAGGTATTTATCAGAGAGAAAAACAACTTAAAAAGTATTGGTTACGCCTTTAATGATATTGTCATCAGCAGAAGAGAAACTGGACGAATGATCAATATTGAAACCTTTATTGACACCAGATTTATTAATACACACGAGGGAGATGGTTTTATTATCTCCACTCCTACCGGTTCCACAGCTTACTCTTTAAGCTGCGGTGGCCCTATTTTGAAACCTGATGTTGAAGCCTTTGTATTAGTTCCTATATGTCCACACACACTTAATGACAGACCTATGGTGGTTCCTTCTTCATCAGAGATTATGCTACGTTTAAACGAGCATCAAAACGATACAGCGAGTATAGTTCTTGATGGAGACACCATCTTAGAACTTAAACCGGGCCATGAATTACTGGTAAAGAAAGCAAAAAAAGCAGTGTCCTTATTGCATCCAGAAAATTATGATTATTTTGATACTCTTAAATCTAAACTTTTTTGGGGTAAAGATAGAAGAAATGACTAAAATTTGTAAACTCATTATTGTTGTTGCGATTGTAATTATTATCGAAGCTTGTGTTTACCGTCCAGATCTTCAGCAAGGCAACCTTCTTAATATTGAAAACATTGACCGTGTTGAAATTAACATGACAAAAAGCCAGATAAAATATTTATTGGGTGGTCCTGTGATAGGCACTCCTTACGAGCAAAACCGATGGGACTATATTTATTTATATCAACCCAGAATGGGTCCAGAATCAAACGGAGATACCCAAAAGTATTGGCTGGTTGTTTATTTTGAAAATGACAGGGTAGTCAGAATAGAGAAAGACGTAGTTTCGAGACCAGCTAATTAGTTTACTAGTTTTACCTGAAAGGCTCTTATGATTGAGTCACTAACAACGTTCAGATTTTTATTAAATACAAATTCTAGTAACTTATTACTTATTTTATATTCCATTTCAAAATTAAGATCAGTAGTTTTATCGTCAATAGCATCAAAGGTCCACTGGGCTTTAAAGTGTTGAAATGGGCCATCAATTAAATTCATTTTAATCGATGTATTTGTTTCAATTTCATTTTTCGTAGTAAGAGATGTTCTCTTTCCAAAAAAATCTAGGGTTAAACAAGCTAAGGTGTATTCATCATTATTTTCTATAATTTCTGAATCTACACAATACGGAATGAAAGTATGATACTGCCGGACATCGGAGAAAAGATCAAACACACTATCAAGAGGCTTCTGAATCACAAATGATCGTTTGAACTGATTCAAAATCAAAAAATATTAATAGCGTTAAGAAAAATAATTAACACGCCTATAGGGGCAACAACTTTTGCAAGAAATTGCCATACTTTGTACGAAGTTAGCGGAATATCAGATAATTCAGAACGAGATGATGACTTACTCATAAACCAACTTGCAAATACGGTAAATAATAGTCCACTAATCGGCAATAAAATATTACTGGTGAGATAGTCAATATTATCGAATAGCGTGCCTTTCCAGACAATAAAGTCTGATAATTCATTAAATGATAAGATCGTTAAGAAGCCTAGTAACCAAATCACTGATCCTATTATTAAAGCAGATGTGCCTCTATTGATGTGCCTAGTTTCAATCATCCAAGCAACGGAAGGTTCTAGTAAACTTATAGCAGAGGTAATAGCGGCAAAACCAAGGAGAATAAAAAATAATGACCCAAACAATAAACCACCGTTAATGTCTGAAAACGCCAAGGGTAGTGTTAAAAATATTAATCCTGGGCCATCCGTCGGTGCAAGATTATTATCAAAAACAATTGGAAAAATTACTAACCCTGCTAATAAGGCAATTAAGGTGTCACAAAATATGATAGTTAATGATGTTTTAACAATTGATTCATTTTTCGGTAAATAGGCACCATACATAACAATACAGCCCATGCCCAGACTAAGAGTAAAAAAAGCCTGACCCATTGCGGCCAAAATGCTTTCAGAATTGATTTTTGAAAAGTCCGGTTTTAATAGAAATTCAACACCTCTAGAGAAATCGCCTTGTGTAATTGAGTAGATTAAGAGCATTAACATGATAAACAGCAAAGCAGGCATCATAAACTTTACAGCTTTCTCCAAACCATTCTTTATGCCTTTGGCTATTATCATCACAGTTATTAGCATAAACAGTGTATGGAAGATTGACTGAGTCATTATTGAACCAGTCAAATCAGAAAAAATTAGATTCACTTCTTCTGTTTGAAGATTATTGAACGCTCCACTGATTGAAAGTGTGAAATAGTGAAGCGTCCAACCGGCTATTACGCTGTAATAGGAAAGAATCAGGAACCCTGCAAATAAACCTATAAAGCCCACAATTTGCCAGTGCTTGTTTCCAGTTTCCTCGATGCCTAGTAGTTGCATTGATGTAATCGGGTTCCTTCTTCCTTTTCTCCCCAATAGAATCTCAGAAACCATAATCGGAAAACCAATAACTAAAATGCATATCAGATAAACTAAGACAAATGCCCCTCCTCCATTGGCTCCAGCCACATATGGAAATTTCCATATGTTACCCAAACCAATTGCTGAACCGGTAACAGCGAGAATGAATGTCATCCGTGATGACCATAAACCATGGATTGATTGTCTTTCTTTATTTGAGATATTACTCATTTATACGAAAACGTTATAATGTTACTTGATAGGACTAAATTACCCTGAAATCAATGACAAATACAATTATTAAAAATAAAAAAGCATTATTTGATTTTAATGTTGAAGAACAAATCGAAGCAGGAATTGCCTTAAAAGGATGGGAGGTAAAAAGTCTTAGAGATAACCGAGGAAATATAAAAGAAAGTTATGCGATTCTTAAAAATAATGAAGTCTTCCTCATCGGTGCACACTTTTCTCCTCTACGAAATGCTAATATCACCGACGAATCAGAAGCGACTAGAACCAGAAAATTATTACTTCATAAACGAGAAATCTCTAAACTAAATGGGTACATTAGTCAAAAAGGATACACATTGATCCCTATTTCACTTTATTGGAAAAAAGGAAAAGTTAAGGTTAAATTAGGATTAGCTAAAGGAAGAAAGAAACAAGACAAAAGAAATCTTATAAAACAAAGAGATTGGAAAAGAGATCAAGAAAGAATAGCCAAAAAATATATTACGAGGAACTAATGATAAAGAATCAAATCAGACTATTAACTGTCCTTGCCTTTATTTCATTCAATGTGTTTGCAATGGACGAGATGAATTGCAATGTTAATATAAATGAATCGGGTAAAAAATTTCCACAGATGATGCCGATGTCATCTATGAAAACAAAATACGATCAACTAAGAACCAAACTCCCCACCCTTTCCAGATTATCAAACGAACAAATTAACAATATGATGAAGATGATGGGACCGAACTATTATTGGCCCATTAAAAACAATCCAGAGACAAAAGACGGTTTATTAATCCTTGCCCATGGTTTTGGGAAACAAGGAGATGACGAGTTTTATGAAAGCATGAAAGAGCTTGGAGATTCTTATATAACTTCGCTTTCCCTAGGCATGAGCATGATGGCTTCAAATCACATCAGTTGTTCTTTAATCGAAATTAAGAAAAACAAGATCGAAAATGTATACGTAATTCCTGTAACAAGCACACCCTACAACACTCTTTTTAGACAATGGAAGTACATCTTTCAACTCGAAGAGGACTTTACTTACGCCGATGTTAATCAAGTTAAAACCCAAGGAATAGTCTTTTTAGAGCCAATCAGCGATAGCATCTTTGCAAAAAAAATAATACTGGAATACGCTGAGGAAATTAGCATAAATCAAAAGAATGAAGTGGTTATTATCATAGCCCATGGCCCTGTTGATTCTGATGACAATGCCAAAGAATTATTGATTATGGACAATATAGCGGAATTTATAACTGATAACTCAGAGTTTCATAGTGTACGTTCATTTACACTCCAAGACGATGCTTCCAAAGAGGTTCGTGAAAATAATGTTCAACGAATTAAAGAGTTTATAAATAACTCCAACGAGAAAGGAATGAGAGTCCTTATGGTCTCAAACTTAATGTCAGGAAAAGGTATACAAAAAAATATTAAAAAAGATTTTAACAACTTAGATTACACATTTAACTCAAAAGGCCTTTCAACTCACCCCTATTTTAAAGAATGGATACTGGATTCCATAGAATCACGATAACTTTTCTAGTTTAAACTTAATTCTTTAGTTGCGATAATACTGCACAATTGATTATTAAAAGAGGGGGCGTCAAGGTTTCGACGTTGGTGTTGAAACATTATGTGCATGTAGAGGTTCAGAATCCACTTAAAAAAATCTGAATTAAATTAGTTGCAAACGACAACTACGCACTAGCTGCTTAATCCAGCTGGCATTAATCTGACCTCTCTTGGAGGGTTAAATTAATGAAAATTATCCAAGATCGTAGTTATTTTTCTTCTGCAAATAATTACTAAACTCTAAGTCAGAGGATCGTTTTATAGTGACCTTCCTTTCGGTTCTATGAAACTAAATTTAAAGAAAAGGATAAACATGTAGATCATAATGCGGATAGCTGGCGGACGCGGGTTCGATTCCCGCCGCCTCCACCAGAATTATGGATGAATTAATAAATAAGTATCCAAAAGATTTAGGTTTTTATATGCCTGCAGAATGGCAACCTCATTCACAAACATGGATGATGTGGCCAACAGGTCTCGATCTCCAACGATACCCTAACACAAATACTATGAGAGAAGCTTATGCAGAAACTGCAAACCTTATTTCATTGTTTGAGCCAGTAACATTAGTAGCCAATCAAGGGGACGTTGAGGCATTAAAATCGATGGTCACCTCTAATGTTACTGTTGTCAACTTTTCTATTGATGACAGTTGGTGTAGAGATTCTGGACCAACCTTTGTTTCCAATAACAAGCAAATAGCAGGTATCAACTGGACGTTTAACAATTACGGTGAGAATTGCGGGCTTGATTATTCAAAAGATGCTGAGATAGCTGCGACAATAATCCAACATCTTGACGTCATGCATTTTAATGCACCCATTGTTCTTGAAGGCGGCGCTATCCACACTGACGGTAAGGGAACCCTTATGTTAACTGAAGATGTAATACTGGATCCAATGAGAAACCCTGGTTTAGATAAGAAAGAAGCTGAACATATTCTTGAAAAATACCTAGGTGTTGAAAACTTTATCTGGTTGATTGCTGCCTTAGAATTTGATGACACCGGAGGGCATATTGATAATTTAGCTTGCTTTACTCCAAATAATCAGATTATTGCATTAACTGAATTTGACCAACTGGATTCAAATTATGAACGACTAAAGGAAAACAATAACCGTCTAAAACACGCAAAAGATTTACAAGGAAGGAGCTATGATATCATCACAATTCATCAACCTGGTTATAAAGAATTCCTAAACGAGCGTATGCCCTTATCTTATATTAACTTTTATATTGCAAACAACGGGGTCGTCTTACCAATTTTTAATGATCCCAAGGATAAAGAAGCCATAGAAACAATCTCAAAGGTTTTTCATGATAGAAAAATTGTTACACTTGAGGGATCAAGGATTGTTGAAGGCGGTGGATGTGTCCATTGTATAACACAACAACAACCCTTTATTTAACATATGGAGACATCATGAGAAAGGTTACTGTAGCGGCAACACAAATGCCATGTTCTACAAACACGAGAGCTAACATTGATAACGCAAAACAATTGATTGCAGATTCTGCTGCACAAGGCGCGCAAATAATACTTATTCAAGAATTATTCGAATCAGTTTACTTTCCTTGCCTGAACGATCCTAAAAACTTTGAGTTAGCTAAACCCTTTAAAAACAATCCCTTACTCAACGAAATGTCTGAACTTGCTAAAGAACTCGCTGTTGTTTTACCAACGAGCTTTTTTGAACGAGACAATAATACCTTTTATAACTCTTTAGCAATGATCGATGCTAATGGAGAGATACTCGATGTATACAGAAAATCGCATATTCCTGATGGGCCTGGATATGAGGAAAAGTACTATTTTCATCCTGGTAATACTGGATTTAAAGTTTTTAATACAACTTACGGCAAAATAGGTACGGGGATCTGTTGGGATCAATGGTTCCCTGAAGCAGCTCGGATTATGACTCTGAATGGTGCGGAATTAATTTTCTATCCAACAGCAATTGGAAGTGAGCCTGATAATTCTGAATTTGATTCTAAAGACTCATGGCAAATTGTAATGCAAGGCCATTCGGCTGCAAATTGTGTACCTATTATAGCGTCCAATAGAATAGGAACCGAGTCAAATGATCGATTCTCAATGTCGTTTTACGGTTCCTCATTTATTACAGACGGAACCGGTATTAAAGTAAAAGAATGCAGCCGCCATGATCAAGAAACCATCGTTCACGAATTTGACCTTGACGAAATCAAGGAATATCGTTCATCATGGGGATTCTTTAGAGACAGAAGAACTGACTTTTATAACGACATACTTAAGGATTAGAAAATGAAATACTTCACTAAATATTTTATTCTTTCGATCTTTCTATTCATAACAATTAATACTCCAGAATCCATAAACGCTAAAAACACAAATGAGATTGATGCTGCTATCGAAAGCGCTTTAGCACGATTCTCAGATGAAATTCAAGGTGCTCAAGGGTATCTTGACGGTGCAAGAGGTATATTGGTTATTCCTAGAATGATCAAAGCAGGTGTAGTGTTAGGGATGGAATATGGTGAAGGTGCATTAATTGTTGATGATATTAAGGTGCAATATTACAGAGCCTTCAGCACGTCTCTGGGAATACAACTTGGAGTTGGCGCAAAAGATCTCGTGATTTTATTTTTTGACGATGAAGCTATGGATAATTTTCTTTATAGTTCAGGTTGGCAAGCCGGTGTGGATGGAGCTGTTGCTCTATGGAATATGGGTGCTGGAGGCTCAATTGATACTACAGAAAGTCAAGATCCTATTGTTGGATTTGTCTTTGGCCATAAAGGCATCATAGCTGGAATAAGTCTGGAAGGAACAAAATTTACAAAAATCTGGCCTGACGCTGACACTGAATCAGAGGAAGAAAGCATCGAAGAGTTTAATGAAGCTGCCCTAGAATAAGGAACGCCATGTTTGCTTCGGTTTATAATTCGCTGATTTCCAGAAGAAATCTCATTGCATCCACATTTGTAGGATACGGTTTAGGTAAGTCATTTGATTTACAAGCCAGAGTTAGTGATTCTAGTTCTCCCTCTAACTTAGACTTCACTGCCCCTAAAGATAATTTATATGCCTTTGGTAAATTATGGGGAAGTTATGCTGATTCACCAACGTATGGCGGTTATCAAGGCGTTCAATTTGCCCGAATCGGTACCAAACGGCTAATGCCCTTATTTGGTTATGTTGGGTTTGGCAACATGCAATCTCGACTTAATAACGACGGTAGTATCCATATTCGAGGCACTGAAGCTGGTTATTTTACAGACCTGAATACAGGTAAAATCATAGACACCTGGGACAATCCTTGGACTAATGAAACGGTTGAAGTGTTCCCATTTATTAATAGAAGAATGAGAGGTCATCTTACTGAATCCATGCCTAAATTTGTAATGGGTAATTCATCAGTAGATCAACCAACTATAATGAATGAGGCTGAAGCTGATACATCCTCTGAATCAATCCCGTTTATTTTACCTTGGCAAGAAATTGGAGACCAATATCTTCTCACGTGGGAATATTCCCATGAATACACCAATCCTGTAACAAAAGATAAGTGGCCTAAAGCCCATACAACTCAAATCATTAATCCATCTGAGCATTTTACTTTTTACACGCCCATCCAAACAATGAGCGATCGTTCAATACCCTCTTCGCCCTTTCATGCTGGCTTTATGAGGACCTCTCCCTGGTGGCCATGGATGAAGATGGGAAGTAATTTAATCGATGGTGCTTTATTTGGACGAATGCATAGTTATCAAATAACAGGAACGACTGAGGATATCCCTAAAGTTGTCCTAGAAAGAATAATTAAAGACCATCCAGACCTTCTAGAAAAACAATCGGGTTGGGGTCAAACAAATCCAAAAGGGACTTGGGAAGCGTACTCTGAAGAAGTGGAACCTGAAATTTAATGAAGATCAGGATTTATAATTTAATACTTGTGGTATTGATTTCCAGCTGTACATCTCAATCTATTACCATTTCTAGTTCAGTGCCCTCACCTCTTGTCTTAAAAGATCAAAATGTCTCAGTGATTACAATCTACGGCGATACGGTAAAGAATTATCTGTTCCAAAGTACAGCCCTGGAAGAAACTGATTCTACTTGGGATATTAATTTCCAAGATACTCAAAAAAAAGTATTTGCTATTATCTTTGGTTCTTTTTTTTCAAACATCTTGGAAAGAGACTCCTTTGATTCCTTGGATACGACAGATACAGACCTGGTGCTATCAGTTGATCTCGAAAAATTTGAATATCTCACTCCTCAATTGGCATCAAACGATAAATTCTCGATATGGATCAAATATACAATCAATATTTATAATTCTGATTTAGAACTGGTGCAAAATTGGGATATTACCGGTTATGGAGAACAAGAAACAGGGTCGTTTGATGGAAATCAAGCTATGGCTAATGCCATCAATCTTGCTTTAAGAGATGTTGGTGCAAACCTTACTATTCAAATCGAAAAAGAATTAAATGAACTCATGGATTTAGTAAAATAAATCATTATGAATAAATCACTGACTGCACTGTTGATTATCTGTTTCCTTATTTCTGGATGCTCCACGACAAGAATAGATCAAGAAGTGAATGCTGCATATTCAATAAAAGAAGGAGAATCAATCGTAGTCTTATCTGATAGTTATCACACTGGAAATAAAACGGAGAATGATTTCATGGATTGCTTAAATCAATCGTTGTCTAAAAAACAGAATGAATTTAATGTCATCTCCACAACGGAATTCCAAAACATCTTTTATCCCTGGTTTGAACCAAGTACTGCCCCTCAAACTATAGAAAAATTACCCCAATTACTAAGTAAGCAGATTATTAAAGATAAGTTAGATCAATTAGAAATAAAGTACTTAGTAAAAGTAACCGGTGAAACCAAGACCAATGCAAGTTCTGGAGCCTTATCTTGTGCAGCTGGGCCTGGAGGTGGGGGTTGCTTTGGTTTTGCTTGGTGGGATGACACTTCTGCTTACGAAGCAAGCATATGGGATTTAAGTCAGGAGGCATCTGTAGGAAATCTTAGTGCCAGTGTTTCGGGTACTTCTGTGATCCCAGCAATAGTTATACCGATTCCGATTCTAGCTAGAACACAATCTAATGCATGCGAAGGGTTAACTCAGCAAATTGTTGGTTTTTTCTCAAGGTAAAAGAATGAAAAACATAAAATTTATGATAGCTGCTGTTTTTATAATAGGTTGTTATCATCCGACTTATCTTGGTGCTAATAATAATGACGCACGAAATGAAATACTCGATCTAATTGAAGAAACAAAAAGAATTTGGGACACACAGAATTATTCAGACCTAAAATCACTATGGGATGAAACAGATGAGAATCCCTTATACATACCAGAAGAAAGGGTCGATTTTCCAACAGATTGGAGTTCATTAGAACGATATTGGGATCCTGTACCTGGAAAAAAGATACTGGATGGAATAAGAAATGATTATTCAAATATTAAAATAAAATTAATTTCAAGCGATGTCGCCATAATCGTTATGGATCTTCACTATGATTTAAAAATTATTAACAGCAATCCTTTAAGCGGCTACGACAGAGTCATGTGTGTTGTGGTCAAAAAGAATAAACAGTGGAAGTACTCAGCTTATATTGAAGCACCAATGAATCCTATGTCTCAGGTTTATATGATGTGGAAGAAATCAGAAAAGAAAAATGACCCAGAATACTTTGATACTTATCTACAACTCCTCAGTCTATACGAGAAGGCTGTCCCGGAGGATTTTTATGACTATCTAGAATCCTTAAATGATAATGACTAAAATAACCAAGCTAATCCTAACTGTTCTTCTATTAATCACCACTCAGGTTAGTAGCCAAGATTCAGCAACGGTGCCCGGTTTATTGATTCAAAAACCTGTCGACAATCATCTTTTAAAATTAGTTACCGCAATCAGCGAAAGAGCTCATATTAATCAAGAGCAAATTGATAACGAATCCTCGGTTGAGATACTCGATACCTATATTGAGACATTGGATTCGTTAAAAGTGTATTTCTTAAAATCTGATATTAATTATTTCCAAAGATATAAATATCTAATTGATGAATCATTAATTAACGGTGATTTGGAGGCTGTTTTTGATATTTTTGGTGTCTATCGATTAAGGGTTCAACAACGACTGTCTTTTTCCATCGATTTAATTAATCAAATAAACTCCTTTGATACTGATGAATCCTACGAATTTAGGTCAGACAATAAAGTCTGGCCTAGAAGTACAGATCAATTAGATGATATTTGGAGAAAAAGAGTTAAGAACGATTTACTTTCACTGGTTCTCGCAGGACAATCTATTGATAAAGCAAAAATTACTCTCAATAAAAGATACTCAAGAATTTTAAAAAGGATCAATAATTATGACGAAGAAAATGTAATCAATATCTTCTTGAACTCTTACATGGCCTATCTTGACCCTCATTCAAGTTATTTGACGCCTTCACAGGCAGAAGAGTATGAAATACAAACGAGTCTATCTTATGAAGGTATTGGCGCTAGGTTACAAAATAATGAAGATTTTATTGAGATTGTTAACTTAATTCCGGGAGGGCCTGCTGAAATAAATGGCACTTTAAACCCATTGGATAAAATCATAGGCATATACGAAGGAGATTCTACAATCTCAACAGAGATAATAGGCTGGGACCTTAATGATGTGGTTAAATTAATTAGAGGACCAAAAGGCAGTAAAATTAAGCTTAGAATTTTGCCTACGTCCACAGATCCTGATGCCAACCCATTTGATTTAACGCTTACTAGAGATAACGTGACCCTTGAAGAACAAGCAGTTTCAAGTTATATCAAAACGATTACATCAGATGATAAAGAATTTGAAATAGGCGTTATAACCATACCAAGCTTCTATCAAGATTTTGCTGCCAGACGACGCGGTGATCAGAATTTTAGAAGCACTACATCTGATGTTGAGAAATTAGTTTCTGAAATTAGTGAAATAGGGATAGATGCTCTGATAATTGATTTGAGAGGTAATGCTGGTGGTTTACTCGATGAAGCAGTTTCACTCACCGGTTTATTCATTGACCAAGGCCCAGTAGTCCAACTTAAAGACATGGAAGGAAATCTAGA
The DNA here is from genome assembly GCA_964629335.1 of uncultured Woeseia sp. GTDB lineage: Bacteria > Pseudomonadota > Gammaproteobacteria > Steroidobacterales > UBA11654 > CACPJA01. Next base: position 15,692 of record CAZVRH010000002.1, on the reverse strand, counting down.
AGTTATTGATGATCCATCTTTTGGTTCGATTTATGATGGGCCTTTAGCAATTATGGTTGATCGTTATAGTGCTTCAGCATCAGAAATATTTGCTGCTGCAGTACAAGACTATGAAAGAGGGTTAGTGATCGGTCAAAAAACTTTTGGAAAAGGCTCCGTGCAGAATCTATATCCTCTAGATAGATACTCCAGATATAAATCAAAAAAAGGCTTCGGCCAACTAACGTTAACCATAGCAAAATATTATCGTGTAACAGGAGAAGGTACACAGAATAAAGGTGTTAGTCCGGACATAGTTCTTCCCTCTTTTATTAACGATGAAATTATTGGCGAGGAAACTAAAATCAACCCTCTACCCTGGGATAAGATTCTAGGTTTAAATTTTGAGACATATACAAATCTTCAAACAACAATAAATGTTGTCGAAAAGAATTTTGAACTCAGAAAATCTAATAACCTTGCACTTGATTTCTTAATTGAGGATATCGCAGAGTTTAATAAAACTTCTCAAATGAACTCGGTGTCACTAAACATGGAAATAAGAAAACAAGATCGAGATGAAAGAACAAAAAATAATACAATAAGAAGGGAGACTAGATTGGATGAGTTAGGCGTAGAAAACACCGCTTCATTTGATGAATTTAGCTCCAAAACGATTTTAAATGAAGCTTACTTAATGGTGATTGACTTGATTGAAGCTTATGGCGATGATCGATCAGTGCAAACCACAAGCCATCTACCCGAGATTCCTCAACAATCATAATTTAATTAATTTGATGGCCAGTTCTGATGGTGGATATCTATATGAAAGGGATGTTTGTGTGTGATTTGTTGATGTTGATGTTCATGGGAATGGCTTATTTCTTCTGGATTTGACCCGTGTTCATGTTGATGGTGATCATCGTGTTCATGAGAATGTTCATGTGTGAGTTCTGTGTGAGTATGAATCATTGCATTATCATCTTCTTCTTTGGGCCAAAATAAAACACTGTAAATAAAACAAAAAGCTACAATACATGCAAAAAAGGTTGCGGTGTATGCAAACCCAAAAATAAAGACCAACTGACCAGCTGCAAGATAACCAAACAACCAGCATAAATGTGATAGTGAAAATTGAGCTGAAAAATAAGCTGTACGGTCATTGGGATTTGCCGACATATTAACTATTTTACCTGCAGGTATTTGCGATAATGACAATCCAGTTCCAACGACAAACCAAGTCACGATAGCGAAGTTCAAAGACGGTTCAAAAGACATTAATAAAAGTGAGATTAAGAGGATGACTATGCCCAAATGGGTTATTGTCTTGTCGTTTGTTTTTTTAGCTAAGGCAGGATATGTAAAGGCCATCAACATGGATCCAAGACCGGAGCTTGCGAAAAATATTGCAAGCATGGAATCAGAGAGCATTAAATACTCTTTAACATAAATAACGGTGTTGACAATAATCATTGAACTACCCAGAGCTATACCGATATAGAGAACCAGTAGTGATCTCAATCTAGGTGTTTTAAAGTACGATACAATTCCGTAAGTGACCTCATTAAGAAAAGTGCCGCTTCTCTCTACTGGTTTAGGTTTAGGTAAAAATGTAATAACAATGATCAATGCTGAAATCACAAAAGCTATAGAGTTGAATACAAACAAGCCAGTATAAGTGAAAAATAAGAGGCCAATACCGGCCAATGTAGGGCTCAAGATATTTTCTAAATCATAAGCCACTCTGGAATAGGCTAATGCTTTTCCGTATTGTTCATCATCATTGAGTACATCTGGAATAACAGCTTGAAATACAGGTTTAAAGCCAGCAGAAAAAAGATTTAAAAGAAAGATTAATACATAGATATGCCAAACTTCTGATACAAAAGGCATCACAAGAACAATAGCGGCTCTGAGGGCGTCCATTGATATCATAAAATATTTCCTGGATATTCTATGGACAATTCCACCGATTATTGGTGCAAAAAACACATAGGCAACCATCTTGAATGCCAAGGCAATTCCCAAAACAGTACCCGCTTGTCCTCCTGCCATATCATAAGCTAATAAAGAGAGAGCTACTGTTGATAAACCCGTTCCTACTAAGGCAATAATTTGAGCAACAAATAATTTTGTAAAGTTTGAGTTCGATAACGGGTTGTTATTCATTTGTTTAATAATCTGTAATTGTAGTTTTTTACAGACACCAACCATGCATTTAAAAAATTAGATTTAATCAGTTTTGATTCCGTGCTAACTGGATTAAGCAACTTAGGAGAAATTTCAGTGTCCTTTTTTTCTCTCAGTAATGGTAATGAGGATGCGTCATAGACTTCTAAGAGGCGCGCGTCTAGGTAAAGTTTCATTCTAAACATAAATGGAGTTTGATAGACCTTGGTGTTCTCATTTAAAACCCCGCCATCTATCCGCATAGAACAATGCAGTGTGTATTTCGATAATGTTTCCAGGGACACATAAATTAACGGCATACTTTGTCCTGATTGGAGAGTAAAATTCATTAACTTATATTGTCCAATTGAATTGGGTTCTATTGTTAATGGTTCAAGTATCAATTCACTAAAGATATTAAAACTTTCTTCATAATTCTTCTGAAGTTTTTCGGCTAATAATATTGGGTTTAATGGTTTTTCATTCTTCAGATTTTTACTGTATTTTATGATCACGTTATTGCCAAAATCTCATATCTTTATTGATTCCATATTATAATCAAACCATCACTATTAAAAGGAGTAATCAACCATGACCATAGCATTCTATAGTCTTGTGTTTTGTATGTTTATACCTGTCTATCTCGCAGGTGTTTCAAAATCAAATTCAGACGTAAAATATAATAATGAATCACCAAGAAACCATATTTCGTCTCTCAGTGGTAAGGCCCAAAATGCACACTCTGCAGAACAGAATTGTTATGAATCATTTCCTGCATTTTTTGCTGCTGTTATTGCTGCTCATTGGATGGGTAACGATCAATCAATCATTGATTCATTGGCTATTATTTTTGTGGTTTCACGTGTTTTACACGCAAGCTTTTATTTGACCAATAAAGGGACTTTGAGAAGTGTTGCCTATTTAGTTGGATTTGCATCAACAATAGCTTTATTTTTCGCTGGTGGCTAATTAATCCTCAGTCCTAAGAAAATGATTCCGATAATGTTTTAATTCATAGATTGAATCGTAAATATCGTCCCTAGCTAAATGATTGCTATTCTTAGTAAAAGATCGAGCAATATCTGGTGCCCATAGCTGTGATGTAATTTTGATGGAGGTGACATCAAGATTACGATATTGAAAATGATCTTCGAGATCAGGCATAAGTCGGGCTAAAAAACGTCTGTCTTGACAGATACTGTTACCGCACATTGGTGCTTCTTTTTTATTTGTGATTTTTTGAAGAAATTCCAGTGTACCTTTTTCAGCTTGTTCTATGGTTATCGATGAATCCCTGACTCGATCAAGCAAGCCTGATTGAGAATGCTGTTTCTTATTCCAATCGTCCATACCGTCCAGAGTTTCCTCGTCCTGGTAAATAGCATAATTTGGTCCTTCGGAGACAATTTCAAGAGTTGATTCAGTGACGACTGTTGCTATCTCTAAAATACTGTCGTTATTGGTATCTAGTCCAGTCATTTCTAAATCAATCCAAATTAATCGTTTTGCTGGTCTAGTCATATAAGATGATTCTAACAGACTTATAAATGTATAATCACAAAAGTTTGATAAAAGAAGATGACAAATTAGCACTCGTTACAGAACTGCATGGCAATAGAGGAATGCTATGGAGTATCAGGTCTGGTTTTCTTCATTTTCTCAAAAAAAAACAAGCCGCTGTTGTGGTTGGAGACTTTGTTAATTATGAGGAATTAGATGAATCCTCGGTACTGATAAATAATATTCTAGATCCTGTCAATCAGGTAGAACGACTTAATAAGAAGGGCTTTAAGCAAAATATTGTCAATAATGTTACACAAATTCTTTTAGTCGTTGCAGCTGAGCCAAAGCCTAATTATCTGTTAATTGATAAGTTAATTCTTATTTCAGAATTAATCAATTGCCGGTTATTAATAGTGTTGAATAAAATAGACTTAGAAAGTGAATTGATCACTAAAGAATTACATCAATACTCCAAACTTAATTACGACTTAATAAAAATATCAGCTAAATCAAAAATAAATATTGCAGAATTTATTCATAAACTAGATAACCATCGTTCTGTGTTAGTCGGACAATCGGGTGTGGGCAAATCAACCATCACCAACCTATTATTAAGTACAGATGATATCAAAACACGGGCTCTTTCCGGGCGATCAAAAAAAGGCAAGCACACCACGACGACAACGAAGTTACATTTATTAAATAACAATAGCTTCCTGATTGATACTCCAGGCGTTGAGAATTTACATCCTAATCTCAAAGGGATTCATGATATCAAAAAAGGATTTATTGAAATCCATGCTCAGGATTTTAAATGCAAATATCGAGATTGCTCCCATATAGAAGAACCTACTTGTGTTGTCAAAGAGATGGTAAAGACTAAGCAAATTTCTCAAGAACGTTATCGCAATTATAAAAAGTTAATAGCTGCTTATTTTTAAAGCTAAGTTTCTATTGTGTTTCTGTTATTTATTGCCTGGATTAGTGTATTGGAGTCTACATATTCTAGCTCGCCCCCCATGGGAACACCGTAAGCTATTCGCGTTGCTTTGACCTCTAATTCTTCGGTTATTGACCCAATATAGTTTGCTGTGGCCTCCCCTTCGATGGTTGGACTGCAAGCTAAAATAACTTCCTTAATGTTTTTATTCTTTAATAACTTTATTAGATTGTTTACTTTTAGCTCATCAGGTCCAATGCCGTCGAGTGGTGAAAGCCTTCCCATGAGCACAAAATAAAGCCCATTAAATTGCATGGTGTTCTCAATTGCCATTAAGTCAGCGGGCGATTCAACAACGCACAGAGACTTATTATCTCTTTCATCGTCTAAACAAATACTACAAATTTGACTGTCTGTATACATTCTGCACATTTCGCATTCTTGAATGGATTCCAGTGATTTTTGCAGAGATTCTGCTAAAAAAAGAGCTTTATCGTCTTTATCTTTCAGCAGATGAAAAACAATTCTTTGGGCACTCTTAATACCCACACCTGGTAGTTGTTTAAAGGCTTCAATGAGATCTTGAAGTGCAGGACTGAACGATTTCATTAAGAGTCCTCAATAGTTGCATCAAAAAGATCCATAAATTCTTGTAGATTTGGGTCTGATTTAATTCGTGATTCGTTCATGATTTTCTGTTCTTCATTTTCTTGAGATTTTTTTTTAGCTAACGTTGCTCCATTGGTTTGAGAAATCTTAACTTTTACCTGATCAATATTATTGAAACTGTTGATTAGATATTTTTCTAATTCATTAGTTGCCCTATCGATTAAATGGTGTTCATTTTCTGGATCAATTAAAAGGATAAGATGACCCGCTTTTAACTCATCGACTGTGCAATGCGATGCCAATTGTTTAGCGGTTCCTTTCAGTCGCATTTTTGAGACTAATGATGTCCATCGTTTTGTATTAAATTCATTGTTTTTAGCGACAATATTATGATCACTCTTCACCTCAATTGTTTCTTTTTTCAACGGTTCTTTTGTAACTTTCTTAGCTTTGATTCTTCTGGTTGAGGATGATATGGACGAAGAATCAATTGGCTGAAATGCAAACATTCTTAGGATAGCCATAATAAAACCTTCCTTTGGACTAGGAGCTGATTGAATGTCCTGCTTAGCGGTGATTGCCATTTGATAAATCAGTTGTATTAATTCAGGCGAATAACTGTCAGCAATAGTAGTTAATAATTGGGTTTCACCCTTATTATCAACAACTTGATCCGTTTCTATTATTTGTAGAAAAGCCACAGATTGAGTTAATGATGCCATGGTATCCAGCAACCCATTGTAGTCTGGATACAATTCATCAACTGCTTCTAAAGTTTCAACCAGAATCTGCTTATCTTGGGATAGAATTGCTTGAAGGATGTTTAATGGATATTTGTTATCAATGGTGCCAAGCATTGAAGACACTTGTTCGGTGGTTAAATTATAATCTTCATAAGCGAGAGCTTGATCCAACAGACTCAAGCCGTCTCTCATGCTGCCATCGGCCATGGCACTAATTAATTCAATTGCTCTTTCTTCATAATTAATGTTCTCTTGATCACAGATGTTTTTCATTCGAGCGGTAATATTTTCTTCCGATATTTTTTTCAGATTAAATTTCAAACACCGGGACAAGACTGTGATGGGTATCTTTTCACTTTCAGTGGTTGCCAAAAGAAATTTCATATGCGGTGGCGGTTCTTCAAGTGTTTTTAATAGTGCGTTAAAAGCTGACTTGGATAATTGATGAACCTCATCAATTAAATAAACCTTATAGTTTCCTGAAGTGGGAGTGTACTGTGAATTTTCAAGCAATTCTCTGATGTTATCTATGCCTGTTTGAGAAGCTGCGTCAACTTCGATGAGATCCATGAAAGTCCCTGCATCTATAGACTCACATGAACCGCATGTACCGCAGGGCTCCTTAGCAATTCCTTGTTCACAATTTAAGGCTTTTGCAAGCAGTCTAGCGATCGTTGTTTTACCGACGCCTCTGGTTCCTGCAAATAGGAAGGCATGATGGACTTTATTTTGTTTAAGCGAATTTTGTAATGCTTTTACAACATGATCTTGGCCTGAAACTTCCGAAAAAAACTTTGGTCTCCATTTTCTTGCTAAAACTAAATAACTCATAAATTTTGTAAAAGATTATCAACGAATATTGGTTTAAGATATATTACAGCCTTCTACTATATATGTAACTATAGAAATGGAACACGAACATGTAAATATATTAATTGTCGGTGCTGGCCTATCTGGAATCGGAGCGGCATACCATATCCAGAGAGAAACTCCACAGAAAGACTATCTGATTCTTGAGTCAAGAGATCGATTAGGCGGGACCTGGGATCTGTTCAAATATCCAGGCATCAGATCTGATTCTGACATGACCACCATGGGCTTCAGATTTAAACCTTGGAAAGAAGAAAAACTGGTTGCAGAAGGAGGAGCAATTCTCAATTATCTTGATGAAATTGCCGAAGAAAACAATATAAAAGAGAATATTCGATATCATTCTCAGGTTAATTCAGTGTCGTGGTCATCAGATCAAGCACAATGGACTGTTCACTACAAAAATAAACTCGATGATGCAGATAAAACCGTCACCTGTGATTTCCTATATTTTTGTGTAGGTTACTATGATTATGATCAACCATACGAACCTGAATTTGAAGGTAGAGAGAATTTCAAAGGTCAAATTATTCATCCACAGAAATGGCCTGAAGATCTCGATTATTCAGGAAAAAGAGTGGTTGTAATTGGAAGCGGTGCCACTGCTGTCACGATCATACCTACAATGGCTGAAACCACTGAACATATTACTATGTTACAACGCACACCCACCTATTATATCGTTCGACCCAATAATAGCCCTTTAGGAAATTTTATTAGAAAATTAACCAACAATACTGTGGCTTATTATGTGATGCGTTGGCAAAACATTAATATGCAGTCTTTTCTCTTTAAACGAGCAAGAAAAAACCCAAAACGATTCAAAACTTTTTTAATTGACTTAGTCAGAAAGTATCTGCCAAACAATTTTGACATTGATAAACACTTCACTCCACCTTATAACCCTTGGGATCAGAGACTTTGTTTAGTTCCTGACGGTGACTTATTCAATGCTATTAATGACGGTAATGCCTCCGTGGTCACAGATCGTATTGAAAAATTTACAGAAGACGGAATTCAATTAAAATCTGGAGATGAATTAAAAACAGATATTATTGTCACCGCAACAGGATTCAATGTTCTCTTGTTCGGCAATATTGATATTACTGTGGACAATGAACCCGTCATTTCATCGCAATCAATGACTTACAAAGGGATGATGGTCAGTAATGTTCCTAACCTTATTATGACCTTTGGCTACACCAATGCTTCATGGACGCTTCGAGCTGATTTGACCGCTGAGTATGCATGCCGTTTGTTTAACTATATGGATAGGCACGGTTACAAATATTGCCGACCTACACCTGAGGGAGAAATAGAAGTGGACGGTGAATGGTTGGATTTTAATTCCGGCTACGTTTTAAGAGTTCTAGAGACTCTTCCACGTCAAGGAGCAAGAGATCCATGGAGAAATACCCAAAATTATAAAAAAGATGTCCTTCAGCTGAGATACGGACGTATCACTGATAAAGAGTTAAAGTTCTCTTAGATTGGTTGGTCTTGAGTTAATTTCCTTTCCGGCTAAATAAAATGCTGGGAAACACAACATGGATAAAAACTGAAAAATCAAGAGTGTTATGGTGTAGGGGTTTTCTATGTCATTAAAAATCAAAACATCGGTTAAAATTCCAGCAAAGGTAGTGGATAGTCCAATACCGACTAAGTTTGTTAAAAATAAATAATAAGCCAGAACCAAAGCTTTATTCTTTTCAGGAGCAAGTTCTTGTACAGAAGACGTAATAGGACCGTATAAACAACCCCATTGAAAAAAACCTAAAAACATGAGTGAAAAGAAAATAACACTTGTATCGTCTGTTAATCGATAAAAAAGAATACATGGAGATAAAACCAATAAACACCAAAAGAGAAATGTCTGTCTACTCTTACCTGTTCTCTGAACAAAGTAGTCACTGCCTAAACCTCCAAATAAGTTTCCTAAGATTCCTGCAGGAAATCCAATGGTGCCGCTAATTATTAGAATCTCAGCACGGTCAAAGCCTTTGTCTTCGACCAACCACAACTGATCAAAAGCCAATGCGCCAAGAATAAAGTTTGCTGCTATACCTCCGTAGATGGTCATTCTAAGCGCATAACTTCCTTTGATGATAATTCTTAACTCTTTAATGGATTCGAGGAAAGTTTGTTTAGTAAATACATTTTTAATTGGCTGATTTCTAATAATCTCTTTTCTTTTTGGAGTTTCTTTGAAAAAAAACATTACGCCAGCTAAGAGAAGTCCTAAAAGTCCTAGAACATAAAAACAATTTCTCCAACCCCACACAGGACCAAGAAAACCTGCTATATAAAATGATAAGGTTACGCCCACAGGGACAGCTAAATAATAGAAACCTGCTACAAAACCCATATTTTTTTTGGGAAAGTGTTCGGATAAATACGATAAGGATGTGGGCGTAAGAATCGACTCCCCGATTCCAATAAATATCCTGGGAAAAAATAACATCCAAAAGTTTTTTGCTAATCCTGAAGCTGCGGTAAGTAAACTCCATAGTGCTACACCAAAAGCCATGAACTTAGGCCTATGAACACGATCTGCAATTGCCCCCATTATGACCCCCATGATTGAATAGAACACTATAAAGGCCAAGCCAGATAAGATTCCATATTGAGTATTAGTTAGACCTAAATCAGGGACGATAAAATTAGAAAAGCTTGCTAATAACTGGCGATCTATAAAACTAAGAATATTTAATAGGGTTAGAAAGCTTAGTATATAGAGGCTTTTCTTTGGGCTCATTTAATCACGAACCTGTATAGCGATTTTTCCTAATGCTTTTCGTTTTGCTAATAATTCAATTGCGTATCCGGTTTTTTTCAAAGGAAAGGTTTCTACTACAAAGGGTTTGATTTTCCCTTCTTCAAACATACCAAATAAATCTTTAAAATTACCTGCATTGACTATGGGTTCTTTGACACAAAAATTACCCCAAAACACACCCACAATCTGACAACCTTTTAATAGAGCTAAGTTCAAAGGTATTGAAGGTATATTTGAGGTGAAGCCGATAACTAAATATCTACCTTTCCAAGCCATTGCTCTCAAAGCTGGCTCTGAGTAGGCGCCGCCCACTGGGTCAAAAACAACATCAACACCTTGGTTGTTTGTTAATGTTTTAATTTGAACAGAAAAAGCCTTTTGTGCGTCCTTATCCATGTTGTCTCTTGAATATACGATGACCTCGTCTGCCCCTTGAGATTTACATAAATCCACTTTCTCTTGAGATGATGCTGCAGCTATAACGGTTGCACCCATGGCTTTTGCTACATGAATGGCAGTAATACCTAATCCACCCGCAGCGCCCATAATAAGTACTGTTTCTTGAGGCTGAAGTTCCGCTCGTTGTTTAAAAGCGTGAATAGACGTCCCATAATTTAAAGGGAAAATAGATCCTGTCAGATAGTCCATTGATTCAGGAAGTGGCATGATATTGTATTCATTGCATATGGCTTGTTCGGCAAAACCTCCACTGCCTTTAAAACCAATGACTCGATCTCCAACATTCCACATCTTTACTTTATCTCCTATTGAATTAACTACACCTGCAAATTCCCCACCAGGTGAAAAAGGAAAATCAGGTTTAATCTGATACAACCCTTGAACAACTAAAACATCAGGAAATGCCACTCCAGCAGCATGAATATCGATAAGAACATCATGATCTCCTGGAATCGGACTATCTATTTCCTCAACCTTATGTGAATTAATTGGGCCAAACTCTCTACATAAATACGCTTTCATTTTATTCCTCTTGATTAAGATTAAAAGATGCAATCCGGTCACCCATAAAAGTTCCTAACCATACTTTTTCATTATGAGGTACCCCTACGGTAACCGAACCCATTTGTGTTTGCTTGAAAGAAAATGTTTCAACTTCTGATAAATCATCTTGTCTTAATTTATAAATCGTAAAAGGCAATGAACATTGAATCACTCTTTCATTGCAATGGATCAATAGGTCTATCCCGGTGTTGTCTTGTGTAGCTACCCAAATAAAGTCTCCGTCAATGGATGAATTATCTGGAGTGCCTTTGCTAAAGTGCTCTGCTTCGACAGTGTAATTCTCTAGATTTAGTTTTGATGTTCTGTGATTAAAAACATAATTAACAAATAAATACTTGTCATCGTCTGAGATAGAGACCCCATTTGGGAAAGAACCTTCAGAGTTTGGTAGTTTTATAAACCCATTGTTTATGTCCCATTGATAAACAAAACCAGTGTCTGGTTTGATAAAAGAGATATAAACTAAACTCAAGTAGGATGTCTCTTTATCGTACATCTGAGTTGTAAAAAAACTGCCGTCACTCTTTAAGGCAACATCATTGAAATAACCTGTCTTTAGTGCATTCACACAACCTCTCCATATGAGGGTCCAAAAATCATTATCCTTAATCAATTCAAACATCTCCACAGTCTCTTTTGGCATATGATTAATAACAGCCAGTTGATACAGTCCGTCTGATCTTTGATTCAGGTCAATCCCATGAGGAGAGAGTAAAAGGTCATCACGCTGACAACTATCCTCACCCCATATGTTTTCACCAAGAGTTACTTTAATTGACTTTTTTTTCATGGTATCAGTATCAAACAGTGATATTTTTCCTGGTAAATTTTTTGGGCTAAGAGGAATAATAGCTCCGAATTCAGAAATTAATAAGTGACGATCATCGGGAAGAACAACAATGTCTTCAGGTTTACTGAATTCACAATAGACCCTTATCTGTGAATCTGATTTGCATCCAGAAATGGGGGTAACTTCTTTACCTATAATTTGAAACAAAAGTACAACTATCACGATGATTGAGAAAATGCTAAAACCAATTGTTTTTAATATTTTCATATTTGCCTCTACTCGTCTACCACTCTCCTTTTTCACTCATTAATGTACCCAATAAAACTTCCTGCATATCAGCTTCTTGGGGTTCTGTTCTTTCGAGAATTCTGCTGTACCTGTCTTTAATCATGTCGTCATAATTTGTGTGTGGAAGAATATAGAATTTATTTTCCCGAATTGCTTCAAGAGTGGCTGTGGCTATTTCGTTCGGCTCTTTACCTCTTTTTAAAACTGTAGAAGCTAGTTTCTTTAAGATAAAATTCGTTTTATTTTTTGCTGGTAAATGGTCTGGTCGATTTCGATTGGATTCTATAATGTTCGTGTTGACAAAACCTGGGCATAAAACCGATGCCCCAATTTTAGATTTAATCTTTCTCAAACCTTGCCAAAGTGATTCGCTGAGTGCCATAGCAGCGTGTTTACTTACTCCATATATAGCTTCTCCCGGCAAGATACCTGCTAATGAAATAGTATTAAGAATATGTCCTTCCTCCTTATGTTTGATCATATGAGGAACAAACGATTGGATGCCGTAGAGGGTTCCATAAAAATTAACACCTAATACCCATTCCCAGTCGCTGTCATCAAAGTCCCATATTCCGTCTCCTCCCACGGTGCTGGCCACGCCAGCATTGTTACAAAGGATATGAATATTACCAAAAGCTTTAATGGATTCTTGAGTAAGATTATTCACCGCTTCTTTGTCCATAACATCAACTACAATACCGGTGGCTTCAACACCAAGACTGGTTATCTTTTCTACAGCATTGTCTAAAGCATTTGGTTCTATATCGGCTAGAACAATATTCATTTTTTCTTCTGCAAACTTTTCTGCAAGTGCATACCCTATTCCGCTAGCAGCACCTGTTATGACCGCGGTTTTCGCTTCAAATCTTTTCATTTAAATGCCTCCATTAATTAGGCTTAGATACATATTAATCAATTGCTACTGATTAGTGAATTTTATCAAGGTTCTGCAGAGATAAAATCTAATCAAAATAAACTCCCTCTTTAGCTAATAATCGTCTTTTAGTGTTCACTCCTCCTCTACCGGTGTAGCCACCAATGGATCCGTCAGAAGCAATGACTCTGTGACAAGGAGTAACGACAGGATTTGGGTTCTTTCCACAAGCATTTGCAACAGCTCTGGCCGCTTTTGGGTAACCTATAGCAATGGCTATTTGCTTGTAAGATCTGGTATGACCTTTAGGAATTTTATTGATTTCATCCCAAACTTTTTGTTGAAAATTAGTTCCAGTCATATTCATTAATAGACTGATAGTACCTTTATCTATTAAATGTTAAAGTTATTATTATTTTTAATCAGACTATTATATGGGTATATCAAGGAGAAGCTTTTTATCAAGATCGGTAGCGCTTGCTTCAACTGGAGCAACCGCGAAATTAATCCCCTTTAAAATTACTGCTGAACCTGTCTATTATGGTCCTCAAACTGGTCTCGCTCAACTACATTGGAATGAAAATTATTACGGTCCAAGTGAACTGGCCATCCAGGCTATACAAGAATCATCTCACAAAGGAGCCTATTACCCTGACCTACTTGTAAATCGATTAAAATCGATGATTGCAGAACGCCATAAACTCGGCACTGAAAACATCACAATTAGTGCCGGATCCACTCAAGCTTTAAGTTATTTGGCTCAAGTCAAATCAAGAGAAAATCCAATAGCCACAACCCAACTAACTTGGGATTCTCATCTTGGTTATGCTGAGAATATTGGCGGGACGATTGTCCGAGTGGATAACGATGATAACTTAAAAATTAATCTCAAAGCTATTGAAGCTATTTCTAAAAATAACATTTCATCTGTGTCTATTGTTAATCCTAATAACCCTACAGGGTTGTTATTAAATGCTGACGAACTTAGACAAAGCATTATCAATATGAGCCAACACACATTGGTGATTGTGGATGAAGCATACAATGAGATTACAGAACAACCTGAAGAAAACTCAATGATTGATTTAGTCAGAGATGGCTATGATGTGGCAGTTTCTCGAACCTTTTCAAAAATATACGGTCTTGCAGGTGAACGTATTGGTTACATCATTGCTCAACCAGAAGTTATTAATTCGATAAAGAAAAACGGCAGTGGAGAATTCTCAGTCTCTCTTGGCGGTCTTGCTGGTGCAATTGCGAGTTACAACGATGAAGCATTTCTAAAGTATTCAAAATCTATGATTCTTGAAGCCAAAGAGATGGTGTATGAAGGAATATCCTTAAACGGCTTAACAGCACTTCCTTCTGAAACTAATTTTGTCTTTGTCAATCTTGGTGATATCGATGCCGATGATTTTAGAGACGAGATGTTAAAAATGAATATATTGATTAGAGGTAAATACGGTGACTTCAATCAATGGTCAAGAATCAGCATGGGTAAAATTGAAGACATACAGCGTTATATTGATGCCATCCCTATTGCCCTAGAGCAGCTCAGAGCCTAATTATTTAAACATATCCTCAGCTTCAGGAAAGCTATCAAGCAATTGGGTTTGCAAATTCTGCATCCCTTCGATCCATCGATCGTAATCTTGTGCTTTCATCTTAATATAATCGAGCACTTTTTCGTGTGGGGCGATTAAAAACTGCTCGCTTTCAATGGCATTAACAACATCGTTAGCAACATCTGCTGGCTCCATAATGCCATCAATGCCCACTAGAGCACTTACAATACCCGGGGCATCCTCCACCATTGAAGTTCTTACTCCTTGAGGACATAGGCACGATACGCCGATTCCCTTATTCCCGTATGTTATTTTAAGCCATTCAGCAAAACTGACTGCTGCTGCTTTAGTAACTGAATAACCGGCTGCTCCGACCTGAGTCAGAAGACCTGCTGCCGAAGCTGTGTTAACAAAATAGCCACTCCCTTGCTCTAACATTTGTGGAAGCGTGTGTTTGGCTGCATAAATATGAGACATAACATTAACACCCCATATATTTAACCAATCTTTTTCCGTTGTATTTAACAAACCGCTTTTCCCAGCGACACCTGCATTTGAACAAAAGATATCTATTCCGCCCATAGAAGAGTTAGAAGCTGAAATGATGTCCTTGACAACATCTTCTGATGAAACATCAGCGGTGATGCATTTCACATCTAAATCACTAGCTGTTTCTTTTAAAGCTTCTTCATTGATATCAACAATGACAACTTCTGCTCCAGAGTCTAAAAATGATTTGGTCATTGCTTTCCCTATTCCTAAAGCAGCGCCAGTGACAATTACTCGTTTACCTTTAACTTCCATAATATTAGACATTCTAATAAACTCTTGATGATACACAAGGAAGAGATGCTATGCAGATTGAATTAGTTTCTAAAGACAAACACGAGTTAGATGCTTATGTGAGCCCGTCTCAAATTGAAGAGAAAGGCACCATTATCATTGTTCAAGAAATCTTTGGCATTACCGATCATATTAAATCTGTTTGCCAATCATTTGCCAATAAGGGATATAAAGCTATAGCCCCAGCTCTCTTCGATCGATTTGAAAAAGACATTATTCTTGATTACAACCAGATTAAAGAAGGTAAAACTTACAAAGAACGATTAGATATTACACACGCAATGAATGATATAGATGCGGCAATATCAATAGCTGATGGGCCGGTGGCTATTGTGGGCTATTGTTTTGGTGGAATGCTGACTCATATCGCAGCTTCAGAATTAAACGTGAGTTGTGCAGTCAGTTACTACGGTGCCTTGATCGCTGAGAATCATTTAGACAAATCACCTGATTGCCCAATAATGTATCACTTTGGTGAACAAGATATAGCCATACCGATGGAAAGTGTGATCCTAATTAAGAAGCATTATCCAGATGCAACTATCCATACCTATCCTGATGCAGGTCATGGGTTTAACTGTGAAATGAGAAGTGACTATCATCAACCTTCAGCAGAGGTTGCATTTGATAGATCGATTAATTTTCTCAAAGAAAATATTTAGATCTTTGTAAGTGCACGATAACGCCACGAGCACAATAAGAAGACAGCGAGATCAACCG
>CAZVRH010000001.1:0-88562 GCA_964629335.1 uncultured Woeseia sp. | reverse complement strand
CAGTCTGTGAGGAATCCAAGTGTCCTAATATTGGAGAGTGTTGGAATCACGGAACGGCGACGCTGATGGTGTTGGGTAGCGTTTGTACTAGAGCCTGTCGGTTTTGTGCTGTTGATACAGGTAACCCAAAAGGTTGGGTTGATACTAATGAGCCTTTGCACGTGGCCAAAACTGTTGCCTTGATGAACTTGGACTATGTCGTTGTTACCTCAGTGGATAGAGACGATCTTGATGACGGGGGAGCAACTCATATTGCGTCTTGTGTAGTGGAGGCAAAAACGCTTTGTCCACAGGTTACTGTTGAAGTCCTCTCTCCAGATTTTGGAGGCCATTTAGAGCATGCAGATATTCTACTGAGCTCAGGCCTAGATGTGTTTGCACAAAATCTTGAAACAGTGGAAAGACTCACACAGCGAGTCAGAGATCCTAGGTCTGGTTATGAGCAGACTCTTAAAGTGCTTGAATATGCTGCTCAACAAGGCGTCATCACTAAATCTGGATTAATGCTTGGTTTAGGGGAAACCTTCGAAGAAACGAAACAAGCAATGACAGATCTATTTAACTGTGGTGTTGAAATACTCACCCTAGGGCAATATTTAAGACCCACTGCGAACCATCTACCCGTTGAACAATATATTAGTCCAGAAACTTTTAGAGATTATGAATTTTTAGGACATCAAATCGGTTTAAAAGAAGTGGTCGCAGGCCCCTTAGTTAGATCCAGCTATCGTGCAGACCAGTCTTACAACAGATTACATAAACTAACCAATGATTAAACTGAGCAACAAAATATTCATCGCTTTCAACTCTAGTCTTGTCTTGTTGTTGTCTTCAATGAATCTTAACGCGGCCCTTCTTGTGAGTGAAAGAGAAATTCAAGTTGAATCAGAAAAACAATGGGAGCAAATGATCAATTCTATCCCCATTTCAAGAGATCTTAAGAAAAGAACCATGGTTCGATGTGTAGCAAAAAATATTATTAGACAAATGGATGAGCCTTTCAGCAGTCTCGACTGGGACATAGAAGTCTTTGAGGACCCTGCTGCAAATGCTGTGGTATTGCCTGCAGGCAAAATAGGAGTTAATACAGGACTCTTTGAAGTAGCGAGTAACCAAAACGAGTTAGCAGCTGTGATAGGCCATGAGATAGCACATGTAACAGAAAAGCATAGTTATGAGCGTGCCAAAAGGGCAATGCGAACTCAAGTGGGTGCAATGATTGGGACCGCTGTGGTTGCAAGTAAGATTGCTAGTCAACCCATTTATACCCAATCTGATCTTTACGAGACTCAGAATAAAATTAATGCTATTAATACCATGTCAAACGTCATGGCTACTTATGGGCTGAATTTGCCTTATGCGAGAGAACAAGAAACCGATGCTGATAAAAAAGGGATTATTTTTATGGCACAAGCTGGCTTTAATCCGATATCCAGCATGAGCCTATGGAAGAAAATGAAAGCCAAAGATCAGGAACAAAGAATACCTGAATTTGCCAGCACACATCCATCATCCACAACCAGGATCAATGGACTTGCTAGCCAACTATCTGATGCTTTATTGCTTTATAATCAGGTTGAAAAAAAACCTAACTGTGACTATTGATTTATGATCCCACTGGCAGACGAAAATCCAACCCGATCCAAACCTGTAATCACGATTATTTTTATTGCTCTATGCGGGTTAATTTTTTTATGGCAGCTCTCGCTTGGTAGAGAGGGTCGAGAAGCTATTTTAGCTCTAGGGGTCATTCCAGCAAGCCTTCTTCAGGGTGCGGCACTTCCGCCCTCCTTAAGATGGGTAAGCCCAGAATTTACTCTGATTACATCCATGTTTTTACACGGTGGGTTTATGCATTTAATTGGCAACATGCTCTACTTGTGGATTTTTGGGGACAACATCGAAGATATATTGGGTAAACCTGTCTTTGTTATATTTTATTTCATATGTGGAATCATTGCTGCCCTGACCCAAGCTTTACCTGAGCCGTCCTCTACAATACCAATGATCGGAGCCAGCGGAGCAATCTCTGGTGTGCTGGGAGCTTACGTTGTGTTTTTTCCCAAAAGGAAAGTCCGAGTGGCCATTCCTTTTGGTTTTTTTATACAAATATTAAAATTACCTGCTTTTGTAGTGTTAATTTTTTGGTTCGTGCTTCAGCTCATAAATGGAGCAAATGCTGGTTCTGGTGGCGGAGTGGCTTTTGGCGCCCATATTGGAGGGTTTATAGCCGGCATGATTTTGGCTCCCATCTTAGCCGTCGTAACTAGGAAGAAAGCAGGATAATTATTTTGAAGGAGAAAGAAATGCAAATCACTATTAAAACTCTTTGGATTCTGTTGTTTATGTTTTTACCGATACAGCATGCTACATGGGTTGAGGCTCATACATTGGATCAGGTTCTATCGGGTGAGCACAGATCAGAAAAAAATAAATCCAGAGATGTCAGCAGGCATCCAAAAGAAACATTGGAGTTTTTTGGTATCGAAGAAGGCATGACAGTAGTTGAAGTCTGGCCATCTTCAGGGTGGTACACGGAAATTCTTGCACCGTACCTAAATGAGTCTGGACAATATATAACAGCTTCTTACGATTTAAATACAGATCGAGAACCCTTCGTGAGATTTGCCCCAGTGTTTTTGAAAAAATTGGCTGAATATCCTGAATTATATAGCAACGTAAGACACGGGATTTTTGAACTACCTGAACGTGTAGAAATTGCGGATCCTGATAGTGTAGATATGGTACTGACTTTCAGAAATGTCCATAATTGGATGGCGAGTGGCCAGGAGCAAAAAGCATTGCGTGTTTTCTACAATGTCTTAAAACCCGGAGGCATTTTAGGGGTGGTTGAGCACCGAGGCGATCCTTCTGTTAAACAAGACCCAAAAGCTAAATCAGGTTATGTTAATCAAGCGTTCATGATTGAATTGGCAGAAACTGTAGGCTTTGTTCTAGAAGCTTCTTCGGAGATCAATGCAAATCCTAGAGATACCAAGGATCATAGGCAAGGGGTCTGGACTTTACCCCCAACCTTCGCCAGCTTAAATGAAGATGAAAGGAAAATATTTCGTGACATCGGGGAAAGCGACCGTTTTACCTTGAAATTTAAAAAACCAGAATAATCAGTGAAATTTTTTCTCAGATTTTCATTATTTATTGCCATATGTTTATATGCTTCTTGGGGGTTCACAAAGGAGCCCACGGTTATTGTGATTTCAATGGATGGGATCAGGCACGATCTTTGGAAGGCTGAACAAATTGATTCTTTTGAATACATTGAACAGCAGGGGCTAAGAGCGGATCACTTAGTACCCGTTTATCAATCAACCACCTACCCAGGCCATGTTTCATTGGCTACAGGAGTGCACCCAGATAAACACGGAATTCTGCATAATTCATTTTATGATCGAGACGCTGGATATTTTAACTATCCTGATCAAGGAGATTTGATTGATGTTAAGCCGATTTGGGTTTTAGCAGAGGAGGCTAATATTCCCACAGCGATTTATTTCTGGGTAGGTTCTGAAACAGATTGGAATAATATTGGCGCACGTTATCGAAAAGCCCCTTTTGATGCAGCTATCAGTGAAGAAATAAAAATTAAACAGATTACAGAATGGCTGGATATGAAGGGCCCAGAAAGGCCACGATTGATAATGAGTTATTGGGATGGTACCGATACCGTTGCTCATCAAGATGGCCCCACTGCTCCTTCGGTCAAGCTACAAATCCAAAGACAGAATAGACTTCTAAGAATCCTTTTGAATGAGATTGAGGAACGCAAGGGTTGGGAATACATCACGCTCTTTGTAGTGAGCGACCATGGAATGACCCAAGTGTCTAATTACATACAACTAAGAGAATTGGTTGAACGATCTGAGATTAACATGACAGTCTCCTCCGGACCCGCTATCGCTCATCTTTTTCTTGACGAAAGCGATAAAGGTAAGGCCCGAGAATATTTTGCAAAGCAAGAGGGTATAACTGTTTTTGATAAAAACAATATCCCTAAGTCGTATCGCTTAAATCATCCCACCAGAACAGGGGATTTATTGCTCACAACCGATGCACCTAATATGTTCTCAAGCAGTATTAACGCTCGTCCCAAAGGAATGCATGGGTACTCTCCAAACATGCCTGATATGTGGGGGATCTTCTACGCAATGGGTGCAGCGATTAAACATCAAAATTTAGGACCCGTCCATCAAATCGATTTAGCTCCAACAATTGCTAAAATATTAGGTCTTAAAGATACCGATTATATGGAAGGGAAAGCCATACCTCTTAAAGGAGATGATTAAAATTAACCCAGCACCCATCCATAAATATTGTTGCTAGGGGCGCCACCTTCAGCGAGGTAAACTTCCTTTAAATGAGTCATTCGATCGTTCGCAATTTGCAGCCTTGTTTCTTCAACATCAATTCCGTAGAGTTTGGCTGCGTTGAGCCCAAAAATTTTTGCTTTATCTTCATCAGTAATGGACGCATAACCAAATTTTTCCTGCATTTCTTGAGGAATTTGGAATCTTCTTAACGCTTCAATTTGCCATTGAGGTGAACCCCACCATATCGAGTCAGTTCCAAAAAGAACACGATCCACGCCAAAAGCCTTAATAATTTGTCCCAGTAAATGAGCACAGATTTTTGGGTGTGTAATAACAGTGTGACCAAACGTGGTGCCTAGTTCCATATAAACATTGGTCATCTTAGGGTTATCTATTCTATCTTGACACAGATCAGTGGTGTAGGGTAAATAGGCATTTTCATCAATATATAAATCTTCAGGTGGCAGATTCATATGTTGATCTCTAAAGCCTGAATGATAGGCGACAAAATTTAAGTCAGGATGATCTAAAGCCGCTTTTTTGATGTCTCTTGGGTGTGTGTAATCAATTTCTCCTGGCCTTGGTTTTCTAAAGGGAAGACCTTTATGGGCACACACAATATTTTTCCCCCAAGTTTTTACTTTTTCATAAAATGGATAAATCAACTCTTCATCGTCCATACGCCAGCTGTATTCACCTTTGGTGTCAAATACTCCGGTATAAAACTTCCAAGCATCTATATTTAAATCCATTGCTTGTCTCTCAGCTTCTTCTAGAAAGTTTGGCACATAGGGAGCGATCGGACCATGGCAAAGCATGCGTTCTGAACCGGACATCGCATTTATGGTGTTTCTTGCCTCAACCATTTCATCTACATTAATTACATCCAAAACTTTGGATGCCACACCGCTTAAACAAGCAACTGAAACCTCACTGTCCAAAAACACTTCTTTGACATAATTATTAAATCGAAGATCGTCTTTTTGTGGTTTCTTACCTTCCAAGTTTTTATTAAAAGGCCAAGCCATGACTCGAAACCCCAAAGGTTCTGTTTTCCCAGTGGCTACATGATGTGTTTGTACATCAAAGATAAATTCATTTTTAGGCCATAATTCTTTAATGGCTGATGGGTTGACCATTTCTTCAGCTTGCACTTGAAAGTAGTCACCAAAAACTTGGTTCATTGCCGTGAAAGCAACCGCCATTCCGTTTACGGTTTTTAAAAAATCTCTTCTTGAAAGCCCTGCTGTTTTACTATATTTACTGGCCAGCGATTGGATGAGATCTTCGACCTGTTTTTGCTGTTTGGTCTGGGGTCTTGGGAGATATTCCTCATTAGAGACTACTTGGGTAGGAATAGGAGATCTTTTGTCCTCGATATCGTCTCTGTGAAACTTTTTAACCCACATAATTATTTCTTTGGTTTGGTTTCGCCTTGAATCGCAACCCGATGCATCAATCTATGTTCCTGGCCAAAATCAAAAATACCCTTATGCGCCGTACAACGATTGTCCCAAAAAGCAATCGAATGATTTTCCCATTTAAATCGGCAATACAGTTCGGGTTTCTTTATGTGATTGACGAGAAAGTCTTTCAGAGCTCTATTTTCATCTACGTTCAGCTGCTTAAAATGGGAAATCATAAGCTCACTATAAAAGAGACATTTCTTGCCTGTTTCTGGATGCCTACAGACCAAAGGATGTTCATTGGGTGGTGTTGCTTTTCTGGCCATTTCATACCCTTGTGCACCGTATGTATCTAAAACATTAGTTAGGTTTTTATGAAAATTATCATGTACAGCAGTCAAACTGGAGCATAACCTTTGCATGGGTTTCGAGAGCAGTTCATAGGCTAAATATAGGTTGACCCAAGCGGTGTCTCCACCTGTTGATGGGACATCGAGAGCATACAGGACCGCCCCCTTTAAAGGTTTATCCATGAAAGAGGCATCGATATGCCAGTCCACATCAGAGACAATGCCTTTATATAAGTCAGGGTATTCTTGAACATAAACATTTGGGTATCCGTCCAGAGTAGGCATGTAACCAGGTCCTTGAAGTTCACCGAAATTTTTTGTGAAATTAACATGTTGATCAGGGGTTAAGGGCTGATCTCTGAAAAATAATACTTGGTAGTCCAACCAGGCCTGATTCAGTTCTCTAAGCATTGGTTTGGAGAGTTTTTGACTCAGATCTAATCCGATAATTTCAGCACCGATCGATGATGACATTTGATTGATACTAAATGTTTTATATTTATTTCGCATATCATACAAAGGTTAACGTTAATAAGCGGTTATGACAAATCTTGGATTGATTTTGATTTTGTTTCTATTGGCTTGATAAAGAACACATTGATAACTCCTATCAATGTGACTATCGCAACCAATCCAAAAGCTTTGAGATAGCTACCCGAAGCATCATCAGCCATGGCAGCCAATAATTGAGTTGCTCCAGCTGCTGCTAATCCGTCTATCATGCTTATAATGCCTAGTACTCTTCCTAAATAATGTTTTCCAAATGTTTCTACCGCAACTAATTGAATCATACTAAAGCTTCCACCAAAACCGAGACCGAAGAATATAGTAAACAAACTTAACTGAATCGTGTTTTCAGTTAACACCAGTTGCTTACCAGAAAATTCAAATAGCAATAAAGAACCTATAAACAGCACACAAGAACTTATAAAAAGGACAGTTCTTTTAGGCAGTTTGTCACTTAATGCTCCAAAGGAGAATTTACCGACAAAACTAAACCAGTATATTATTGAAAATAAGAGGACAGATTGTTGTGCCGTGAAGCCAGCATCCAGTTCAAAGAATATCCTAATTTGACTATTCAAGCCCTGGATTGAGAACCACAGACATGCTGAACCAATGCCTAAACACCATAAGGCTTTCGAGAAAATGGCATCCTTAAATTTTGTGGTATCTTTATCTTCAACTGGCTGTACCAGAGAGGTTTCAAGGCGTTCTGTTTGTTCCTCTGGGCTACCGTCTGGATTGAGCCCCATCACTTCGGGTGTAGGTCTAATCACTTTGTACACGGGCACAACTGCAAATATCCAAAAGAGTATCGAAAGGAGCCCAAAACCCCATCTCCAACCCCACTCAGAGTGATTGACTATGGGTGAGATGAGCAGAGGTAAAGTGGCACCACCGAGGCTCGAGCTGGCTACCACCATGCCGACAACTTTTCCGCGATGTTTTTTAAACCAACTTGAGACAATGATGACATTAGGCCCTAAGCCCGACATAACCAACCCAACAGCCATGAGTATATGGAGCCGATACAGCGTTTCTATAGAGCTAGCAAAAGGATAGAAACTATAGGTTAAGGCCATAATAATGACCCCGATTCTCATGATGACGGTGACTCCATATTTGTCAATGAGAACACCAGATAGTGGTGAAAGGAGCGCAGCAAAAAAAAGAGTATTGCGTACCGTTAAACTTACCTGCTCACGGTTGAGAGAGAACTCCTCGATAAAGGTTGGGAATAGATTCTGAGGAACAAATAAGGTCATTGAATTTACGAAGAAATAGACCAGACTGCAAGATATTGCTACATACCATCCATAAAAAATATTGTTTGAATGTCCTTTCAGCACAAAAAAATTATTCTTTAAAATCCATTGATAGACCAGACTGTTATAATAACTTTATGAGCAAACAATCCATAGCAATAATCAATGCTAATATTGTCAATGAAGGGTCAATAAAACAAGCTGACCTCTTGATTGAGTCAGGTCGGATTCAACAAGTCGGCAACGACATAAGTGTTGGCGCCACAACAGACATAATTGATGCCGAAGGCATGTATTTGTTACCTGGATTGATCGACGATCAGGTTCATTTTCGTGAGCCTGGGTTAACCCACAAAGGCGGTATTTTTTCAGAGTCAGCAGCAGCAGTTGCAGGCGGTGTTACTTCATTTATGGATATGCCAAATGTTAATCCTCCCACCGTTACTAGAGATCTTTTATCAAAAAAATATAAATTGGCGGAGGGCAAAGCTCATGCTAACTATGCTTTTTATTTAGGAGCCACTAATAACAACTTGGATGAGATTAAAGGTTTACAACCAGGAGATGCTTGCGGAGTTAAAGTTTTTATGGGGGCATCCACTGGTAATATGTTGGTGGATGATGACGATGCTTTAGAAAAAATCTTTTCTGAGTGCCCTGTATTAATAGCCACCCATTGTGAGGACACTCCGTTGATCAACAAGAATCTTGAGCTGTTGAGAAAAAAATATAAAACTTCACAGATACCTGTCTCCGAACATCCTAATATCAGATCAGTTGAGGCTTGCTATAAATCATCATCTAAGGCCGTGGGATTAGCGAGAAAATTTGGTACAAGACTACATGTTTTGCATCTAACCACTGAAACAGAGTTAAGCTTATTTGATTCTATAAATCATCGAGACAAACACATAACAGCAGAAGTTTGTGTTCATCATTTACATTTTAATGACTCTAGTTATGCTGACTTACAACAACTCATAGTTTGTAATCCAGCCATTAAAACTGAAGACGATCAAGTAGCTCTGATGCAGGCTGTAAACAATGATCTTATCGATATAATTGCAACAGATCATGCTCCACATACTCTTGAGGAGAAAAACCAGCCTTACCCTGATTGCCCTTCAGGTTTGCCATTGGTCCAGCATTCATTGTTATTGCTCCTAGAGTTTTTTCAACAGGGAAAAATGTCTTTAGAAACCATCGTTGCAAAAACCAGTCACAATGTTGCAGAAATTTATGGCGTAAAAGATCGCGGATTTATCAGGGAGGGTTATTGGGCAGACCTTGTTCTCATCGACCTCAATGCCTCTACTAAGATTAGAAGGGAGAATCTCCTTTATGAATGTGGATGGAGCCCTTTTGAAAATCAAACTTTTAACTCTATGATTAATAAAACTTTTGTTAATGGAGAGCTCATATTTGATGAGGGCACAATACTTTCCCAGCCTTTAGGAAGACGCTTGGAGTTTTTGTAAAAAAAATATCTTGGTTTGGATTACAAAATACGTTTTTTTTCCTATCAGGATATGTTAATTTTCTCTCTGAACCTATTTGGGTTGTAAGATAAAAAAAGAAACTGAAAACTTTTGTAGTTAAATTTTCAAATATATTCAACGTTTTATAATTAAGCGTCAGGCACCACTACCATCCATGCAACCGACAAATACTAAAGATCCGCAATACTATCATAAGGTAGTCGATTGCCAGTGGGGTTGCCCAGCGCATACAGATGTTCCAGGTTATATAAGACATATTGCTCAGGGTGAATACACTCAGGCCTATTTACTAAATAGAGAGTCAAATGTTTTCCCAGGGATTCTTGGCAGGGTTTGTGATCGACCCTGTGAACCAGTTTGCAGAAGAGTGAGGGTTGAGGAGGAACCTGTTGCAATTTGTCGGCTTAAGAGAGTTGCTGGCGATCTAAAAGCTGATTTTAAAGAACACTTACCACCGGTGCCAAAACAAAAAAACGGGAAAAGAATTGCTTGCATCGGGGCAGGATGTGCATCATTAACCGTAGCTAATGACCTGTTGCCGCTTGGATATGAAATAGATGTTTTTGAATCACTGCCTAAAATGGGTGGATTGATTAGAAGCAACATTCCTAAATTTAGATTGCCTCCTGAAGTCATAGATGAAGAATTTGATGTGATTGTGGATCAGGGCGTGAATCTTCATTTGAATCACCCTATAGAAAGCATGAAAGACTTATTAGAAAAAGAATATGATGCAATTTTTGTAGGCACGGGAGCTCCAAAGGGTAGGGAACTAGATTTGCCAGGAAGATACGATACAGACCAAATTTTCGTTGGTATTGCTTGGCTTGAGTCGGTTGCGTTCGAGCACATTGACTCTGTGGGAGAACGCGTACTTATTATTGGTGGTGGAAACACAGCTATGGATTGTTGTCGCACATCGCTTCGACTTGGTGGAAAAGATGTTAAGGTTCTATACAGAGGCACCAGAGATCGAATGAAATCGTCTGATTGGGAATTGGAGCCAGCCCTCGAAGAAGACATTGAATTGGTTTTAAATCACTCTCCTGAAGAATACATTGTAGAAGACGGCACTTTAGTTGGTATGAAGTTTGCTGTTCTTGAATGGGAGGAAGACGAGAACGGTAAATTAACATCAACAAAAGTAGACGAAGTAATTATTCCATGCGATACAGTGATCCTTGCTATCGGGCAGGAAAATTCCTTTCCATGGGTGGAGCGTGATATCGGATTAGATTTTGATCAATGGGAAGTGCCTGTTGTTGATCCCGTAACTTATGAATCTACTATCTCAGGGATATTTTTTGGTGGAGATTCGGCTTTTGGACCAAAAAACATTATCGAAGCGGTTGAACATGGACATCAAGCTTCCATCTCCATACATAAGTATTGTTCAAACGAATCGCTCACGGATCGACTGCCGTACGGAATGAATCTAGTGACTGCGAAAATGGGTATACACGAGTGGACATACAGTAACGATTATGGGTACGACAAAAGATTTGAGGTTCCCACCGTGCCCATGGATAAAAGATTTAAAGACATCAATATAGAAGTTGAGCTTGGTTATGAACCAGGTCAGTTTAAAAAAGAGGTCGAGCGTTGTCTAAACTGTGATATACAGACCGACTTTGAAGCCAAACTTTGTATTGAATGCGATGCATGCATTGACGTTTGCCCAGTGAATTGCCTTATGATTGCGGAGA
This sequence comes from uncultured Woeseia sp., assembly GCA_964629335.1. Lineage (GTDB taxonomy): Bacteria > Pseudomonadota > Gammaproteobacteria > Steroidobacterales > UBA11654 > CACPJA01. The sequence goes on along the minus strand of CAZVRH010000001.1, from coordinate 77,504 downwards.
ATGCCGATGAATCTGAATTAAGAAAGTCCATAAAAACTCCGGCTGATAATATAGAACAAGCGCTCTTTGTGTCCGAAGAGTTGCCTCAAACTAAAAGGGTGATGGTCAAAGACGAAGACGTTTGTATTCATTGCGGACTTTGTGCTGAACGTTGCCCAACCGCAGCGTTTGATATGAAAAAATTTACATTGGAAATTCCTTATGCTGTTGATGAAGATCAATCCTCAAAAACCATGGGAGCTAAGAAAGTAGGTTAATGAGTAAGGCCAGCAATAATAATTTCACAGTAAAGTTTGCCAATGTTAATGGAACAGGTTCCTCTAGTGCTAACGGAATGTTCATGAAGAGTCTTTTTAGAATGGGTATACCAGTGGTTGGAAAAAACTATTTTCCTTCAAATATACAGGGTCTCCCAACTTGGTACGAAGTCCGGGTTAGTAATGAAGGGTACCTGGCTCCTTCAGGAAGCATAGACATAATGGTTGCTATGAACGCACAAACTTATCGTGAAGATTTAGCGTCAGTGGCTCCAGGTGGATATCTTATTTACGACTCTTCTCGTCCCAGAGAGGATTTAATGACAAGAGATGACGTTACTGTTCTAGGAGCTCCACTTGCAAACATGTGTAATGAGAGTTTTGATACCGCTAGATCGAGAACTTTAATGAAGAACACGGCTTATGTAGGTGTTTTAGCCGCTTTGCTTGAGATGGATATAAAAGTTATTGAGCAATTACTTTTAGACACTTTCGGTTCTAAGACGCACCTTATAGACGCTAACAAATTGGCACTTGATATGGGGTTTAATTATGCAAAAGAGCATTTTAAATGTCCTCTACCTTTCAAGAGTAAACCAATGAAGAAGACTAACGGGTATATTATGATTGACGGCAATGCAACCGCTGCATTGGGGTGTGTGTTTGCTGGTGCAACTGTTGGTTCTTGGTATCCAATTACCCCATCAACATCATTAATGGACGCATTCACCAGCTATTGCTCTTATTACAGAAAAGATGAGAAAACCGGAAAGAACAACTACTCCATCATCCAAGCTGAAGACGAATTAGCAGCAATTGGAATGGCACTCGGAGCAGGATGGAATGGTGCCAGATCATTCACGCCCACCAGCGGACCAGGGATTTCTTTAATGAGTGAGTTTATTGGTTTTGGGTATTACGCTGAAATACCTACGGTGATCTTTGATGTGCAACGAACAGGCCCGTCTACCGGAATGCCCACTCGAACCCAACAAGGAGATATTTCTTTGTGTGCTTATGCTTCCCACGGCGATACTAGGCATGTGTGTCTCTATCCAGCGAATCCTGAAGAAGCTTTTTATCTTTCGGTGGAGGCATTCGATCTCGCTGAACAATTACAAACACCTGTTTTTGTTTTAAGTGATTTAGATATAGGTATGAACGACTGGATGATCAAAGATCTAGAATGGGATGACAAATTTAAACCTAACCGAGGCAAGGTTTTGTCCTCTGATGAAATAGAAAAAATGGAGAATTATTCTCGATATTTAGATGTCGACGGTGATGGAATACCTTATCGAACCATACCGGGAACCAATCCGAAGGGAGCATACTTTACTAGAGGGTCTGGTCATAATAGGTTTGGTGGTTATACTGAGGATGCTGCGGAATATCAAGACGTTGTCGATCGTTTATTGATTAAATGGGAAACAGCAAAGTCGATGGTACCAAAGCCTTCAGTGTCGTACTCCAAGAATAACGATATAGGCATTATCAGTGTTGGTAGTTGTGATGACGCCATTCGGGAAGCTAGGGATATCATGAAAGAACAGGATCAACGATTGAATTATTTAAGGGTGAAAGCGTTTCCCTTCACCAAAGAGGTCGACAAGTTTCTCGATGCACATAAAAAGATATTTGTTGTTGAGCAGAATCGTGATGGGCAATTGGCACAATTGCTTATTTCAGAAACGGGAGTGGATGCGAAGAAAATTAAATCTGTTCGGCTCTATAACGGAGTACCAATTTTTCCAAAAGATGTTGTCGAACAGATTCAAACAGAACTGAATACAGGAAAAGTAGCATGAGCTATATAAAGAAGCCAAAAATAATAAGAGATAACGATCCCAGAAATAAGCTCGGAATGACTTTTGACGACTATGAAGGTGTCATGTCAACTCTCTGTGCAGGTTGCGGGCATGATTCTATTACAGGGGCAATTATTCAAACAGTCTTTGATTTAAATATAGAGCCTCATCGGATGATTAAGTTAAGTGGAATTGGGTGTTCATCAAAAACACCAGCCTATTTTGCCAGTCAGTCCCACGGTTTCAATTCTGTTCACGGCCGAATGCCGTCGGTCGCAACTGGAGCTAACGCTGCAAATAATCAGCTTCTATGTATTGGTGTCTCAGGGGACGGGGATACTCTCTCGATTGGGATGGGGCAGTTCTCTCATGCCATTAGAAGAAATCTGAATATGCTTTATCTGATTGAAAATAATGGAGTGTATGGATTAACCAAGGGCCAGTTTTCCGCCTCTGCTGATATAGGCTCAACAGCAAAAAAAGGAGCGGCTAATGTCCAAACACCAATTGATCCCTGCATGGTTGCTATCACTTTAGGAGCGACTTTTGTTGCAAGGAGTTTTTCAGGTGATAAAGATCAACTGGTTCCATTACTTAAGGCCGGCTTAATGCACCGTGGTTTTGCAATGATAGATGTTATTTCGCCCTGTGTGACATTCAACGATCATGAAGGCTCTACCAAAAGCTACATGAGTACCCGAGAGACGAAACGAGAAGCGGTTTATGCTGACTACATTCCTCCATTCGCAGAAATAGAAGTTGAATACGAAGCAGGTTCTAGTTTAGAAGTAGATCTCCATGAAGGGGGGAAAGTTGTTTTACGCAAAACAGACGACAGTTTTAGCCCGTTGGATCAGACAGCTTCGATTCGCGGTATTAAAGAGGCTGCTGATAAGGGCGAGGTGTTAACGGGTCTTTTATATATCAATGAGTCTCAGCCTGATTTTTCAGAAGTTGAAAACACAATTGATGGCCCCTTGAACGCGATTGGTTATGATGATTTATGCCCAGGTTCAAAAGCACTCAATGAGTTACTCAATAGCTATAAATAGACAATGACTTAATGTTCAGTAGTTGCGTTAATAAACAACCTCTGCTGTTCGTCCTTCTTGTTATTTCTTTCATCAGTTCTCCAGCTTATGGAGAAAAGATTCTACCCAAAGAGATTGAAGTATTGGCAAACAAATATGGGATTCCCATAGAAAGCCTCAGTATTATCATGCAACCAGTAGATGCCGACACCAGGTTAATTAATCTCAATCCAGAGATGAATCGAACACCGGCGTCCGTTCTGAAGCTATTTACTGCCTTTGTAGCAATCGAACATCTAGAGCCTGATTTTCATTGGACCACAGAAGTTTATAGTACAGACAGTGTGAACGATGGAGCAGTAGACTCACTAATTTTTAAAGGCGGTGGTGATCCTTATATAACCATAGAGCGCCTGGAAAAGATGGTTTTACAATTGAGAAATCTAGGAATTAAGACCATTAATGACGGTTTAATTGTGGACCAGAATTTTTTTCAGCAACCCCAAATTTCCACAGCTGATTTCGATGATGATCCACTTCGTCCATACAATATATCCCACAGTTCATTTCTAATTAATTCCAATAGGATTGATTTTAAAATCACAAAAAATTCAAATAACACAATCCAGATCAACCCAGAATTTTTACCTGACAATGTATCGGTTACTAACGAGTTAGAACTAGGGTCTGGTTCATGTAGTGATTTTAGAGAGCATGTGAATTTTTCGCAGATGAACAGAGAAAAAAAACCGTTTAATTTTGTTATTCTAGTCAACGGTCAATATCCAAGAAATTGTAATCAGTTTGAGCACGATATTTCTCTGACTGATGCGAATCATTACTTCTTGGGTTCTTTTAAAAAAATCTGGTTAGAATCGGGGGGGCTGTTCAACGGATACATTAGAGAAGGAAAAGCAGGATTTCTCAAAAGACCAATCATAGCGTTTGATTCGCCACGTCTTGAGGAAATTATTATCGAAGCTGTCAAGGAGAGCGATAATTTGATTGCCCGTAATTTATTTCTCAGCCTCAACCAATCTTTAGGGCAGAAAAACTACAAGACGTCTCGAAGAATTATGAATAATGTGCTGATAGATCATGGTGTGGTAATTAATTCCGATACTTTTTTTGAGAATGGATCGGGACTTTCCAGAAAGTCAACAATCAGTCCTGAGGCTGTTTTAAGTTTACTTAAAGCAATCAAGCGACATCCATCTTCAGAAATAATTTTAAAGTCACTTCCAATCTCTGGTGTGGATGGAACGTTAGAGAATAAATATAAATCAGATTTGCTCACAAACCGACTCAAGCTTAAAACAGGCACATTGGACGGAGTTAGAGGTTTAGCTGGTTTTATTACGGGGCTTTCTGGGAAAGAATACGCATTTGTTTTTCTTCACAACAGTATTTCTGATCATTCTTCTGAAACTGCGACCTTTACAACAGACCTTCTCAACTGGGCGGTTAGCAATAACTAACTCTTGGCTTTATCGACACTAATCCGCAGACGCCATAGGATAAGCAATGATATTAAAACAGTGTCAATCAAAGCTTCGTAACCAATAACTTTTTCTTGCCAGAAATAGTGCCAGACACCAAGAATTGCTGCAGTGTAGACTAAACCGCTCATCGAAGATCTGTTTTTATTAAACCAATCTTCAAATGAATTAAAGGACGCTAAACCAACAGCCAGCAAACATAGAAAGCCTCCCCATCCAACAATTAAGTAGGGAGTTTCTATTATATCGACAACAATAACGCCAAGGTTAGCCGACTGATCTATGATTGCATAACAGAGAAAATGATTTAAGACATAAAAAAAGGCAATCAAACCAATCGGTTTGGGTAATCGTCTAAAGATTTCTTGATTTGAATAGTGATATATAGGCGTCAACAATAAGGTGATAATCAGCAACCTTATACCCCATAGACCGGTGTCATGAATAATGGCCTCAATTGGGTTAGCACCCAGCCCACCAAAAAATCCAAAGGCTCTAAAATTAAGCAAAAGATAAGGTAACAAACTGGCCGCCAGAACGAGTTGAACTAAAATTTTCATTCTGTGTGTCTTGTTAACTTAAAAATTGCGTTGAAGATTAATCCCTGTATACAGGTTTGCAACTTCCTCTGTATAACCATTGAACATAAGTGTGGGTTGTTTTGCTCCAAAGAACCCTGAGCCTATTCTTCGTTCCTGTGCTTGACTCCATCGAGGATGATCCACATTTGGATTAACGTTAGCAAGAAAGCCGTATTCATTGGGTGCTGATATATTCCAACTGGTTCGAGGTTGATTTGATGAAAAATGAATTTTATTTATTGATTTAATGCTTTTGAAGCCGTACTTCCAAGGAACCACCAATCGCATAGGGGCACCGTTTTGATTTAATAATTCTTTGCCATATAAACCAACAGCAATAATTGTTAGAGGGTGCATTGCTTCTGGCATCGTCAGTCCTTCAATATAAGGCCAGTCTAGAATACGGCGCCTTTGTCCTGGCATTTGTTCAGGCCTATAAACGGTCTCAAATGCAACATATTTTGCATCCAATGTGGGTTCTAATTTTTTTATGATCGAAGCAAGTGGGATTCCAATCCAGGGAATCACCATCGACCAAGCTTCCACACACCTTAATCTATAGATCCTTTCTTCTAGAGCATTGAAGTCAATAAGATCATCCAGATCGAAAATTCCTGTTTTTGTTGCTTTGCCACTAACTTTTACTGTCCAGGGTTTAGGTTCAAATGCACTGCTGTTGTTGAAGGGGTCACTTTTTTGCATACCAAACTCATAGAAATTATTGTAAGTCGTTATATCTTCAAAACTATTGATAGTTTCATCGGTTGAGTATTTTGCGTTATTAATAAATTGCAACGTCCTTTCATTGGCACTCACGGAGCTCATTGAAACAAGATTGGTTGCTAATCCAGTTGTTAATGTTCCAAATGCTTGAAGAATTGAGCGACGATTAAGATAAATAGATTCTGGTGTAATCTCTGATGTCTTGATTCTATCTTTTGAGTTTCTTTTTAATCGCATCACAAAACCTTAATAAATATATGCGTATCTTAACGGATTCGTGGATGGACGCCAACCTAGTCAAATGAGACAATGTTGGATTCCTACTGAGGCTAACTATGAATTACAAATCTCTTTTACTTGCTTTAATCATTGTTATCACCGGATGCGATGCTAACCGTGAAAAGAATTCTTTATCCATGACAGTCGGAGGAACGGGCATACCCAACACCGTTGGCGAGCAGCATTTCCTAGACTTTGAGCAGGGCGTTAATCTAGGCATACCAGAAATGGAAACCAAGCTGCTGGTCTATGGACAGTTGGGCTCTGAGGAGAATTTGGTTTCTGGTTTGAGAAGAAATAGAGTTCAATTTGCTAATCTGTCAGCAATTATTGTGTCCACACTAGTTCCCGAAGCTGCATTATTGTACGCACCTTATCTGTTTGATTCTGCTGCAGAGGCTGATTTTATATACGATAATTATTTAACCTCTATTTTTACAGAATTATTGGCAGAGAAGGGATTGCAATTTGTTGCCTGGAGTGAGATAGGATTCCACAATGTTTATGCAAAAGAACCCATCCTGACACCTGCAGATGCAAAGGGAACGCGTTATAGAGTGTCTGCAAGCTTAAGTTCTCGCTATTTTGCAGAAGCCATTGGTGCTGATCTGTTTCCAATGGGTTACGGTGAAATAGTTCAATCATTGCAAACCGGTTTAATTGAAGCAGGTGATAATTCAGTCGCTCTTTACGTTAAAAGTGGAAAAGAACAAGAAGCCCCTCATTACACGTTAACCCAGCATTCTCTTGGAATGTCCATTATGGTGGCAAGAAAAGCTTGGTGGGATGAGCTAAGTTCTGAGCAACAAAAGATAATAAAACAAGCTTGGCCAGAAGCAAAAGAATCCAGGCGTTCATTAAGAGCTGAAGCTGAATCAGATTTATCTAATGCAGAAAAAATGGGCATTACAGTTTATGAGTTAAGCAAAGATCAACGGAAATTATGGAAAGACGCAACCCAAGGTCAAGTGCAACGATTGGCTAACCAGATCGGGGGACGGTCAAATGAATTGGTTGATTTAATTAACGCAGGAAAACAAGAATTTCAAGCTCAATGAGCTCATGAATATGAGTAATCCGAACAGATTAAAGAACCTTGCAAAAGTAATGCTAGCTATCACGCTGGTGGGTGTGATGATCGGTATCAATCTTCCTTTAAGTTCATTGACCCTTAAAACCTGGGGCACGTCAACTTCGGTGATTGGTTTTGCAGCATCTATGACCGGTCTGGCAACCGTGATTATTACTCCTTTCTTTTCCAAACTGATCAACCGCTTTGGGCAAATGCAAATCATGAGGTTTTGTTTAATGGTTTTACCCATAACTATTGTGTTCTTGCCTATTTTTCAAAACATTTATCTCTGGTTTGTTCTCAGATTTATCATTGGTGTTGCAGCCACAGGAATTTGGTTATTAAGTGAAGTGTGGATTAATGCCTTTGCCGAGGATCAGCATCGAGGCAAGATCATTGCCGTTTATTCTTCATTGATTTCTTTGGGCCTTATCGTGGGGGTTTTGGTCTCCTCATTGCTTCCGGTTGAAAGCGGTGCTGGGTTTTTTGTGTCTGCTGGTATTGCTCTCATCGCCGCAGTGCCACTATGGAATATGGAGGATTTGCCAGATTTTGATGTAGTGGAAGATATTTCCTTTTATAGATACTTGGTCACAGCACCAGGTCTGATGGGATCTAGTTGGGTTATGGGTTTTTTGTATGCAGCAACCGCAGCTTTATTGCCTATTTTTGCTCTTCCTTACGTGCAAGAAGATTATGCCCAATCATCAAGGACAGTTGCTTGGTTAGCAAGTGGAGAATTAACATTGCCACTTGTTGTAGGCTGGATGGCTGATCGATACGATAAAACTAGACTAATGATTTATATTTCAAGCGTAAGTGTTATTACTTTGGCTATTTTGCCAGTCATTTTTGAAGTTCCTGTTATGCGATTTTTATTTCTCTTCATTATCGGTGGGTCAATCATGAGTTTCTACTCACTAGGCCTCACCTTGCTTGGACAGCAATTTAAAGGAAAGGTTTTAGCTTCTGCTAATGCTAGTTTTATCTTTTTTCTATCTTTAGGGGAGATATTAGGGCCTCCGGTTGTAGGTGCTGCAATGGATTTGTTTGGCCACAATGCGTTTGGTTGGTTTATGGCCGTGGTGGGATTGATTTACCTCATAATCTTCATCGGATCCAGCGCTTCTGGCAAGTTAAGAGACGGTTAAAAATTTAAGCAATCGGATTTTCTAAGGGTTTGTCTTCTATATTTTCAGGTGTGTTTTGAGGTTTCTTCTCTGACTCATCTTGAGCGGGGTAGTTGTATTCATGTCTAAAGTTAATCCCTGTTGATTCTTGAGCTTCAGCATCAATATATACAGGCCTATAAATTGTGTTTTTGATGACTGATACGGCAACTCGATCAATCAAATCTTTTGGGTCCGCTTCTATAATATTAATATTCTCTGTCTTGCCATCAATTCCAATGTCATAACGCAGAGAAATATAGCCTTTTTGATAAGAATTGTTTTCATCTATATTTTCTGGGACTGGATAGGTGTTAGGAATTAAAATGTTACGAACCTTCACAGGTTGTGAGAAGCGTTCTGTAATAAGATCCTTCATGTTTTCATCTTCTTCAATAATGGCCCAACAGTCTTTGTAAGCTTTTACACCGGATTGAACTCTTCCAAAACTGGTGTAAGTATCTCCCAAATCTAACAACACCTCGAACTTCATTCTTAAATCTGGATTCTCTGTTGATTCGATAACTTCCAAAGCTTTTTTGAGTGGGTTTAAACTTTTATATAGATCAATGGCTTCTCTACGATGAGAAAAAGAAATATTTTTATATGTTTCAATAAGGGCTTTGATGTCTGCAGAATCTTGAAGTTCACGCCTCTTCAAGAGTTCATTATGAATTTCTCTTTCCAGAAAAACTTGGCCAGTTCGTTTATACCAATTAGCCAATTTTATAAGGGACTCATCCACATTTGAATTGTTTACTCCGTGGTGTTGTTTGTGCACATAAACTTGAAACGTTTGGTGGTGATTGGCTTGTTTAAAATCCTTAGTACCAATGAAGCTTTCAGTCAATGTGTCATGAATTTTGAGTTGAGCGAGATTGTGGAACCCTTGATTGACATGATTAATTCTGAGAGCTCGTTCCAGAATATCAATGGCTTCCTCGTATTGTCCAAATCGATTCAGGGTTAAACCGAAACCATACAGGGGTTCTATTAATTCTGGGGAAATAATATTTTGATTGACTTCAATTAAGTCAATACATTTGAGGAATAAAGATTGGGCATTTTCAAAATCCTCAATCATGAAGTAGGCACTTGCAAGATTATTAAGAGGCGTTATCAGTTTAAAGCTTTTCTCACCATAGATTTCTTCAGTGAGAGAAACAACTTGTTTGGCTGGTAGGATACTTTGCTGAAATCGCTCAGCATCATACAGCTCTAGGAAATCCTGCTGGAAATTTTTTCTTTCTTTCAGTTTCTCAGTTGAATCTATATCGTTTGATCCAACCGGAATCAAGAATGAGACAACAATTATGAGTCCTGTCAAATAAACCGCAGTTCTATGCATTGTATTTTCTTCTCATTCCTTGATTAGCTTTAAGTTAGTTAATTATTAATTTATCATATTTGTTTGTTTTTACGACAAAGTGATAATAAAAATTCAAAGATGGAAATCTCAAAAACACATTTTGTAAACGGGAATAATATGCACGCTCCCTTTCCCGATGGCTGTTTAGAATTAATAGTGGGCATGGGATGTTTTTGGGGACCTGAAAAAGTATTCTGGCAATTGGAAGGTGTGCATATCACCAGCGTTGGCTACAGTGGTGGAACCAAGGATAAGCCAACTTATCGCGAGGTATGCTCTGGTACCACAGGTCATGCAGAGGTTGTTTCAGTTGTTTATCAACCTGAGCAGATTTCTACAGAGAAATTACTAAAAGTGTTTTGGGAAGGGCACGATCCAACACAGTATATGAGGCAGGGTAGTGATGTTGGAAGCCAATATCGCTCAGCAGTTTTTTACCCTGACCAAAGAACGCTTGAATTGATTGAAACATCAAAAGAACAATATCAATCCAGTTTAACGGATGCTGGTTATGGCAGGATTGTCACAGAAGTTCTGCAGACTCAAACCTTTTATTATGCAGAAGATTATCACCAGCAGTATTTAGCAAAAAACCCCGACGGGTATTGTGGACACGGCGGTTGCGGTGTTGCTTTTAATCCATCCACGTAATTAGTTTAGAACTTTATATCCGCGTCCTCTTAAACAACGTTTTAGAATTTGTTCTTTTTCTCTAACCGCTCTGATGCCTGATTTTGCTCCGCCGGTTACAGCACCGACTTCTATGGCATCTCGCCTTGACCTTGCATCCTCAGTGATGGCTTCTATGACTGCACCAACAGCTGCACCCGTTGCAGCCCCTTTAGCAATACTTTTTCCCGTTGATATATCTTCAGAAAAGCTTGAGCATTCTTCAAGATCAATTTCATACTGCGACATATTTACACCTTTGGTATCGATAATAGGTTTTGAGCCTTCAAGTATTGAGCTAGAACTATTAACGACACAGCCAGAAATAGAAATAATGAAAAGAGAGAAAACTATATAGACTCTAATACCAATATAGAAGGAGAACCAAGCAGTAAAAATATTTTTCGAGATTATAGATAAATATTTCATAAACAAATCCTTTTAAGGGTATAAGGAGAATATATCACTAGATTATGAAGAAACAATGAGGTTTAGCTTTATGCTCTTTTGGTGTAACTAATTGTATCTTAGAATGGCTTTCTTTCCTGAAGTGTATACAATTGTTCGAAATTATTTATGAAGATCGACAGAAACAAAAAAATTATAGCAGTTGTTATTCTGCTCTTGGTTGTTTCAAGCTTCTTTTACGACGGAGCTGAAGAGGCAATCAAAGTGCTTGCTGTTAAACCAGAAATTAAAACCGTAGAACAAACAGTCTCCAACACTAGAGCTGGGACGATTGATGCCTGTAGACGATCAAAAATGTCACCTGCCATGGGAGGGCAGATTGCAACACTGGCAGTGGAAGAAGGGGATATGGTTGAAAAAGATCAGATACTCTTAGAACTCTGGAATAAAGAAACCAAGGCGAGAGTCAAAGCTGCTGAGAGAAGCGCTGAGCAGACCTGTATCATTTCTGCTAAAGCCCAACGAGATGCCGATAGAACCAATGAACTGTTTGCTAAAGGGCTTGCTTCAGAGGAAGCCAAAGAAGCAGCAGTGACCAATGCTGAGTCTGGGCTCGCTGCATGCAATGCTGCAAAAGCACAAGTGGAGGTTTCTAAGGCTTCACTAGAGAGGACCCAACTGATTGCACCATTCGGTGGGATTGTGGCTGAAATTGAAGGTGAATTGGGCGAATACGTTACACCCTCACCCGTGGGTGTTGCCACCAAACCAACTCTAGACCTCATAGATAACACCTGTATTTATATCAAAGCTCCGATTGATGAAATCGACGCCCCCGAAGTGGTTGCTGGTTTGAAATCAAGAATTACTATGGATGCTTTTGGACAAAAAGAATTTCCATCAACAGTAAGACGAGTTGCTCCCTATGTTCTTGATTTGGAAAAACAGGCAAGAACGGTTGAAATTGAAGCTGTTTTTGATAATCCTCAAGAATTTCTCCTTCCTGGTTATAGTGCTGATATTACAATTGTCATTGATACATCTGAAGAAACCTTGAGTATTCCCTCTCAGGCAGTAATGAGCGGTAACTCTGTTTATCTTATTAATTCAGATGGAACTATCTCTGCAAAAGAAATTGAAGTTGGTCTTTCGAATTGGCAGCTTACCGAAGTATTAAGCGGTCTTAGCATTGATGATCAAATTGTTCTATCCATTGACAGGAAAGGACTTGAAGACGGCGTTAAAGTCAATATTGAAGAAACAAAAAAAGACCAAGACCAGGACGATGTCAGTGAGACTAACTCTGTCGAGATAGAAATCGGATAAGATATCATTGATCAATGATTAGCCTAGATAATTTATGCCGACATTTTGAAGTGGGCAACCAGATAGTTCGTGCCTTAGACGAAGTTGACTTAGTCATCAATCAAAAAGAATATGTGTCAATCATGGGTGTGTCTGGCTCTGGGAAATCGACACTATTGAACATCCTGGGGTTGTTAGATACCCCAACCTCTGGGGATTATATTTTATCCGGAATTAATACATCGAAGATGAATGATGATGAAATGGCTCATATTCGATCTACAAAAATAGGGTTTGTTTTTCAATCGTTTCATTTAATTCCCAGATTAACCGCTGCAGAAAATGTTGAAATGCCAATGGTTTTGTCAGGATTAAGCCCTAAAGAAAGACAGGAAAAGGTGGACAATGCATTGGCTAGAGTGAGTTTAACCGATAGATCAGATCATCGACCAGAACAGCTTTCTGGAGGTCAAAGGCAGCGTGTTGCTATAGCCAGATCCATTGTTATGGAGCCCGATGTATTATTGGCGGATGAACCCACTGGAAATCTAGATTCAGCCTCGAGTAAAGAAATTATCAGATTAATAGAAGAACTCAATCAAGGTGGGTTAACTCTTGTGGTGGTTACTCATGATGCAGAGATGGGAGCACGTTCAGATCGATTAATTGAGCTCCTAGACGGTAAAATTATTAACGATAAAAAGAACTAACTATGCGTTTTTATGATCTTATATTTTTAGCCTTTAGCACCCTGGTTCGATATCCATTGAGGACGCTCATGTTACTTATTGCAACTTCCATCGGAGTGATGGCTGTCATTCTATTAACCGCAGTAGGCGAAGGTGCTCGGGATTATATCACGGGTGAATTTAGAGATATGGGCACCAATCTACTGATTGTTATGCCCGGCAAAAATGAAACTTCAGGAGGATCTTCACCCGTGGATTTAGCCGGTGTTGCACCAAGAGACCTGACGATTGAAGACGCTATTAGTTTAAGACAAATTGAGGCAATCAAAAATATCGCACCCATTGTCATTGGTGAAACCCCTGCTCAATTCAATGGTTTAGAACGAACGGTACCGATAATCGGTTCGACCCCTTCTTTTTTAGCAGTTAGAAAATGGGAAATGGCATCTGGTAATTTTCTGCCAGGAGTCACATTGGATCGTTCACCCCCAGTTTGTGTAATTGGCAAGGAAGTAGAGTCTGAGCTGTTTGGTAAAAACAAAGCTATTGGTCAATGGCTGAGAGTCGGGGATAGACGATGTCGTGTTACCGGTATTATTGGCACAGAAGGAAGAGCTGTAGGCATTGATGCTCAAAAGGTAGTTGTAATGCCAGTTAGTCTAGCCACTGCCTTATTTAACCGGCCTTCATTATTTAGAATTGGGATTGAAGCCAGAAGCACTTGGGAGATGGAGCAGATTAAAAAAGACATCATAAGAATTATCAAAAAACGGCATCAGGGCAAGGAGGATATTACTGTAATCAGACAAGATGCAGTCATGAAGTCTTTTGATAACATCTTTAATGTTTTAACCATGGCTTTGGGTTCTATTGCTTCCATCAGCTTATTTGTAGCTGGTATTCTTATTATGAATGTGATGTTGGTTGCTGTATCACAACGACAAGCAGAAATTGGTTTACTGAAAGCCATCGGGGCTAAAAATAACCAGATAAACCACTTATTTATTACCGAGGCAATTATTTTATCTGGATCAGGAGCAATATTGGGATTAGTTTTGGGGCACACTGTTACTCAGATTCTAAAAGTAGCTTTTCCTACTTTTAATTTTCTGCCTCCACTGTGGGCATCGTTTGTTTCTCTTTTTGTGGCTTTAGTTTCAGGCGTTGTTTTTGGCTTACTGCCCGCGAGAAGGGCCGCTAAGCTTGATCCGGTGATAGCGTTGTCTGGGAACAAATGACATGAAGATTAAAGACATTTTTATTTTCTCATCCTATTCAGTGATTTCTCAGAAAATGAGGAGTTTTCTCACTTCTCTTGGGATTGCTGTGGGAGTTGTGTGTGTAATTTTTTTAACCAGCTTAGGCCAAGGCTTACAAGACTACATCGTCTCACAATTTACTCAATTCGGTAGCAACATTATTGCTATTCAACCTGGAAAAGAACAAACAATGGGAGCACCGATAGGTGTCTTTGGAACGGTAAGACCGTTATCGTTTGAAGACGCAGAAGCGCTCGAAAGGCTCTCGACTATTGACGTCGTGGTTCCTGTGTCTGGTGGTAGTGGCGAAATTGAAAGCGACACTCGGATGCGACGATCGATGGTTGTAGGCACAGGCTCCGACTACGATATTATTGTTGGCTCAGAAGGCAAAATGGTTGGTGAATATCTTCCTGATGATAACCCCAAGACACCGAGATCGTATGTAGTTTTAGGTCCAAAAATGAAAGAAGAATTATTTGGTGAAAAAAATCCATTGGGATTAACTATTCGCGTGAATTCGACTCGATTCCGTGTCATAGGCGTGCTGCCTTCAAAGGGTGATTTTTTAGGTATGGATCTTGATGATGCTGTTTATATTCCGATTGCTAAATTTAACACAATGTTTAATAGAAATGGCTTTCAAGAAATTGATGTGATTCATAAAGATAACGTTACTGCCGATGAAGCCGTGGCTTCCGTAAAACGATTATTAATTAGTCGTCACGGCGGTGACGACACAACCATTACCACGCAAGCAGACATGTTAGAGTCTTTGGATGAAATTATGAAATGGCTAAAATTTACCGTTGCTGCTTTTGGGGGCATCTCACTTTTAGTTGGAGGAGTAGGCATCTTTACAATTATGACGGTTGCAGTGAATGAGAGAACGTCTGAGATAGGGGTGTTAAGAGCGATCGGAGCATCCAGAAGAAGAATCCAAGATGTGTTCTTGTTGGAATCTATTTTTCTAGCGATCTTAGGTGCAATCTTAGGTTTATCTATAGGATTTCTAGCGGTTAATTTAGCCCTTACCGTGTATCCAGATATGCCAATTGCAATTGCTTGGGAATATATCCTCTATGCAATTCTGATTTCACTATTTATCGGGTTGGTTGCTGGCTATCTTCCGGCAAGATCGGCAGCCCAACTTGATCCCATTGAAGCTTTGAGAACCGATTAGGAAGCTATTCTCTGCATCATCTCCGAGTAGGTTTCTATATGAGACTCGGTCGGTAAGAAAGTTTCCAAATAACTTTGTCTTTCTTGCATAGCATCCCACCAAGATCTTATGTTTATACACTCATCAGGCCACTTAGCATCAAATAAGTGTTCGTAGGCACTAAAGCGCTCAAAGAAAGGTGCGTAATGTAAGTCAACCAAAGTTATTTGATTACCCATCCAGAAAACACCGTCCTCATTTTTTTCGAAACATTCCTTTTCAATGTAAAGCAATCGGTCCCTAATTCTCTTTAGATTTTGTTCCTGAAGTTCCTCATTTTTATGGTCACGGAGCAACCTCGTGCATGCCGGTAAATAATAATTTGAACAGTAATCCATCCAGATTCTTGCTCGTGCTCTTTGATAATGATCCAAAGGCATTAGAGCAACCTCTGGATACCTTTCCTCTAAATATTCATTAATGATTGCTGATTCAAATATTGTCTGTCCCTCATGGACAATCACCGGGACTTTTCCATAAGGTGAAATTTCATGGAACCATTCAGGCTTTTGATAAACATCAATTTCAATTAATTCAAAATCAAGACCCTTCTCAATCAAAACCATTCTGGTTCTTTGAGCGAAAGGACACTTGTCGAAACTGTATATTTTTATATCATTCATTACTTATAACTGTTTCATAATTCCATACCAAAAATCAAGCGATGCTTTATAAGCAGTAATTTCTATTCGTTCATTTAGGCCATGACCCCTATACCCAGTGGGATCAGTCATCATGGCGCTGGTCCCGTAAACAGGGATTCCAATACTCCTTAGATGAAGAGCATCAGTTGCCCCTGAAGACATGGTTGGAACCAGCGGCATATTAGGGAAAACCTTGCCAATAGCTTGACCAATAATTTGTTGTATTTCGGGGGTAATTGGAGACACAGGGCTTTTCTGAAAGTCTGAAACAGAAGACACTTTAACCTTATTGCCCACCAGTGTTTGCAGTGTTGAGAAAATTTCTTTAGGATCCTCGTGAGGCAATATTCTGCAATTTACAGTTGCAGTTGCAGAGACCGGTAAGGCATTCTCTGCATGCCCAGCTTCAAGCTGGGTTGCCACACAGGTGGTTCTCAAAATAGCATTGATTTCTGAATTATTATTAACGATATCAAACTCAGTTTCTGTGTCTCCTTGAAGAATAGCCTTGATTTCACCTTTAACACTTCCTTGAGCTTCATTTAAAGCAAATTCAAGGGTGGCTCTTGTGGTTTCATTTAAGCTAATTGGAAATTTATATGCTTCTATTTTCTTGATTGCATCAGCTAATTCATAAATAGCATTATCTGGTCTTGGAATTGAGCTATGGCCTCCACGATTTGAAGTGGTCATGTTCACCGTCATGTATACTTTTTCAGCTGATTGTAATCTGAATGCTTCAGGGTTTTCCATGGTTCCGGTAATAAAGCCACCGTCAGAATTAAACGCGAAAGAGGCGAGTTTTACAGACTCAAAGTTATCGCGAAAATATCTGATACTATCCATACCGGTTTCTTCATCGCCAGTTAACAGCATAATAATATCATTCTCAGGCACAAACCCTTCTTTTCTAAGGCGTATAAAAGTCGTCAACAATGCCGCAGCACCACCCTTATTGTCACTGGCGCCTCTGCCGTGAAGAAAGCCATCAATTTCTTCTAATTTAAAAGGATCGGTATCCCATGAATTTTTTACCGCAGGAACCACATCAATATGGGCCATAACCAGAATGGGTTTTATTGAAGATTTACCTTTATATACTGCATATAAGCCTCGAGAAGACTCCGTTGGTCCAGTAACTTTAAGGTCATCATTATTAAACCCATTCTTCAGAAGAATTGTTTTTGAAAGTCTACTAACCTCGGTTGCAAGGCCCATATCGGCAGTCGACTCAATAGCCACTAAATCCGAAAGTATCGATGTCCCTAGTTCCAAGTAAGTCTCTGAACTCAATGCCGGATTGCAGGTCAAGGTTGTTGTTAGAATTAGAACTTTTATAGATAATTTCATTGTATAGCTCCTTTGTTTGATTGTAATAGATATTCCATGACATCAACAGCAGTCTTCTGACCTAATTCTTGAACAAGTTGGTGACCCCCCGATTCATATATAATCATTTCAATGGAAGTTGAATTTATTAAGAGATCTTTCATTTCATAAGCTAATTCGACCGGAACCACTTTATTCTTTTTACCCCACATGATCAGCACAGGCGATTTAACTCGCCTAATGACTTCATCAATATCTCCTGACACATATTGCTTCATCCTAGCCATTTGAGCATCTCTCTGGCCTTCTCTTAATAGCAGGTCATGCCACCTGGTAATTAATTCCTCAGTTACATTAGCAGGATCTCCAAAACCTGCTGATAGTAGACCTTTAACCAATGATCTTGGGGTTATTTGTGTAATTAAACCAAAGGCTTTGGGTACTGTTGCAGGTTCATTGCTCCCCCTGATTCTTGGATTAAGTGCTCCTGGGCTAACTAAAATAAGATTGTCTATCGATTCGGGATTATTGCTAGCAAAATGAATGCCAATCGTTCCACCTAAGGACGCACCGACTATACTCAAATTTTTTATGTCTAAGGAACTCAGTAACTTTTCAATTAAAAACAACGTTCTAGACATTGAATAATCATTTGAAGAATCTGCCTCTGTTAATCCGTGACCAGGGATATCCAGCCTAATAACTCTGTAATCTGAGGACAGTTTTGTAACCCATGGATTCCAGTCAATCAAGTTTGCATAGTTGGCATGCAGCAATAGAACTACGGGTCCTGTGCCCTGATCAGTATAGTGAATATTTACACCGTCAATAGTTTTAAACGATGAACTATTTAATAAGTATTTTGCCTCAATTTCCTCAACACTTTTATCCATGGGATAACGAGCACCAAATACAAGGCTCAGTAAAAAGATACCTAGCATAGAAATGAAAGCGATCAGCCCCCGTTTAAAGATTTTTTTTAGCATAAAATTTATTTAACTATTGTGTAATCAACTCTAATATTAGCTATATATTATCGATATAGCTTCAATTGTGAAAACATGAATAAAGAAAACATAAAAGAGAACACGATGAAACCTTTTGAAGATGGGGACATTTTTCTTGGTTGTACTTATTTGAACGATGAAACTGATGATCACAAAGGTGATGGAAGAATCTTACAATATGACAAAAATCTTCAACCTAAAGGCGTGCTATGGACTGAGGGCACTGAGCATTTAGTGATTGGATTAACTTTTGACCAAGAAGGCACTCTATGGGGTTTTGATATGCATAATCATGTGGTCGTGAGGGTTTCTCCAGATGGTCAACAAATGCCAAATTATCATTTTGGAGATCGTGCATTTTCAAACGCAACGTTTGATAAAGATGGCAATATCTATTTAGGCGAAGCCCTGGTCGGGAATACCCCATACCCAGGAAGTTACATGAAACGTTTACCTGGGCTTGATTTATTGGGTTACGCAAATATACACAAGTTTAATTCAGATTTAGAGTTGGTTGAAATTTTTGATGTTGCTTATTCTCCTGAGTTTCATCAATTTAAAGGGGTCACCCATTCAACCATGCACCCCAGTGAAAAATTTATTACTTACACCACTGAAATAGGGAAAAAGGTTATGCGATACGATATTGTGAATCATCAGCAAATGGATGACCTGGTGGTCCTGCCTGGTGATTTGACAGATAGGGTGGTGGCCATTGCAATCAATTATCTACCTGATGGGAGATTGCTGCATTCTCGGGGCGACTATATCGAGATCTTAGATGAACAGGGCCATGTGATTCAAACCATTGACCTAAATGAACACGGATGGGGCATAGCTCAAATAACTCCATCATCTGACGGCAAACACTTTTTTACTGCAAATATCTTTTCAGGAATTATGTTAAAAGTTAGTTTGGAGGATGGAAAAGTTATTGGGTCAATTGATACTGGTTTTGCAGTTCCAAAAAGAAGTTTTGGCGGAGTTGCTGAGTTTAGTATATCTTCGTGAAACCTTTAAAATTTGTTATCATTCAAATATGAAAATTTTATTAAGCATTGCCCCTATATTTCTTTTGCTTATTGGATGCGTTACAAACCAAGAGGCTGGAGAAAATAGCAACACAAGTTCCAATCAAACTCAAGTATCTCAGGCGGTAAAAAAAGATAATAGTAATTGTCGCAAAGTCAAGGTTTCCGGGAGTAGGCTGAAAAAAGAGATTTGTATGACAAATGAAGAAGAAGAAGCCATGGCAGAAAAAAGCCAAAGAATTTTAAGGGATCAGCAGAACAGGGAACGAGTAAGACAAGGAATGCCTGACCCCGGTTGATTAAATCAATTTAATCCTTGTTAATCTCTAAACTGTAGTGCAGAAATTCATTATCAACCTCATAACCTAGAGATTCATATAAAGTTTGACCAATTACATTGTCTTTTGCTGTAGAGAGTTCTAATCGACTGAAACCATTTTCTCTGGCGTAATCTTTTGCTTTATTCATTAAATTTCTTCCTATGCCACCGGCTCTCATGTCTGGGTCAACAAATAAATCATACAGGATCAGAATGGGTATCATGCTTACCGAACAAAACGAGGGATACAATTGCACAAAACCGTCCAGGTTTCCCTCATCATTACTTGAAACAAAGATGGTTGAATCTCCATTTTCTAGTCTTTCTTTAATAAATTGATATGCACCCTGAAGGTTATCTTCCTCCTTATAAAAAATCCTATAGAGGTTGAACAGTCTTGATAGTTCATTAAGGTGTTCTATTTCTGCTTGGACAATTCTAGACATAGGTTAATCTTAGCTTTTTTTTGCTAGAAAAGTCATCTCTCTAATAATACTCTCAGACACAATCTTCGGTGATTCTTCATGAACATAATGCCCAGCATTTTGAATTAGTTCCAGTTTACTATTTACAAAACCATTTTTTAATTCTAGAGCTTCCTCCATTGTTTTATTGCGATCTTCAACACCAAAAACAATTAGTGTGGGCAGGGTCACTTTATGCATCAATTGAGCCTCATTAGCGTCATAGAACTTATTCAGCATACTGGTGGTTCCTCTAAGGTAACCCTCCGATCTGGTTCCAAGCATGATCTCGTCCATAACCTTATTATCAACAATAGATGGATCATGATAAGACCGTTTAAGAAATGCTTCTCGAAACTCTCGATCGGCAAATTGTTTTGCTGAAACTCTCGCAAAAGGGAACACCAGGTTAAGATATCTTGCAAACTCAGGAACGCCTGTGTTTATGATGCCTGGATTAAATAAGATTAATCCTTGTGTTTTTTTATTATTCATCGCAACGTGAAAAGCAATCGCACCACCTAAAGAGTGGCCACCAACAATGAAGGCATCGAGATTCAGTTTGTTTACAAGCTTATCTACGGTCCTTGCTTGGTTAGCATTAGTGTAATCATAATCCGTGGGTTTATCTGATAGCCCAAAGCCTAATAAATCAAAGACATAAATATTGTAACTCTGGGAAAGAATTGGTGTGATTAACCTCCAAGAATTCAAATTATTTCCAAACCCATGAATCAATATTAGATTCGGACTACCCTTTCTATCAGAGAGATATTGTCGATAGCGGATTGCATAACCATTCACTTCAACAAACCGATCCTCTGTGGTCGCCAATTCTTTGCTCGGGATTTCTTTCATGGGCACATAGGCATAAATGATTAGGGAAGCGTAGCTGAAAATGATTAATCCTAAGATGAGTCTAAAAATTTTTCTAAAGTGCTGTTTCATTTGTTTTTCAATTGGGCATCTAAATTATATGTTTTTACGAAAATATTAGTGAGTAGGTAGTTTATGAGCTGTAGTCCCCTAAGGCAATTAGTAGATAACTGCCTACTCTCCAAAATAAGCAATAAAAATAAATTCAGATTGTGATTTGAGGGCGTTCTTTAGGTGCCGTTAGCAGTATCGGTTGAGAGGAAACAACCACTCCACCGGGTTGCTCCAATGTAATAGCAAAACCAACAGCTCTTGAAATAGGAAGTTTAGGATTAATCGGAATAATCACCGATTGATCTGTTTGCGTCACATCAAAAACACCGCCGTCCACAGGTTGCTCATGATTCAATGGATCGACTATCCAAACCTGATATTGATTTTGAGTTGGATCATTCATTGGCATGCCAGTTAGCTTAATAAATCCTTTCTGACCTTCATCAGACCAGATGATGTTGCCCGATATGCCTTCAAGGTCAATAGACCTTGAGTACCAAGGAAACTGAATGATGTCATTAGCCGTCATTTCTAGAACAGCTCTTTTCAGTGGTAAGTATTTAAAATTATTCTCGTAATCTTTAAATTCAATCATGGAAAAAGACAAGCCAATAGTCATAAGTACCGTTAGAGTCCAGGCATATTGAGGCTTGTAGAAAAAGACCCTCATGTAGTGATTGACATGGTCCATAAAAGTCGTCCGACCAAGTTCTGCTTTATAGGCATGAAGAATTCGTTTACGCATTTGTCTAGGAATCGATTCATTATTGTAGTTGTCTTGGGTATAAAAACTAACCTGAGCCAGTGCGGTCATCTCATGGAAATGATCCTGTGTATATTCAGGAAATAAATCAAGGAGCATTTTTAATTCCTGTTGCTCTTCAATTGACAGTTTTTGGACGGCCTCAAGTGCCAGTAAATCCATTAGTCTTTCTTCTTTTTTCTCTACTCTAGACATTATTCAAGTTAACAATAGTTGCGATTTCGTTATTTTTAAAAATTCCTTTTAGCTTTATCAAATTTCTCCTGATCTTAGTTTTCACGGTCCCAAGAGGCAAATTCAGTAACTTTGCAATTTCAGAATGGCTGTATCCTTGATATATAGATAGGTTCAGCAGTTCTTGATCATCGATATCCAGACTTTCAATTGCTTGTTTTATCAGCTGGAGATCTGTGGACTCATTTAACATTGATTCTTTATATAGTTGATGCCCACTTTTTTTATCATCGATGGATTCAAGGTTCTTATGTTTAGAAACTTTTCTTAGATGATCGATGAATCGACGTCTGGCAATCATTGAAACAAAGGTTATTTCTTTGGCTTTCTGGGGATCAAATTTATTTGCAGATTTCCAAATCGCAATAAACACCTCTTGCACAGCATCCTCTACGTCAGATTGTCTGTAGAGGAATTTTTTACCGATTGACCACACGAGGTTTCCATATTTCTCTATTAATAACTCAAAGGAGCCATTTTCACCTGCGGCTATCCTCGCTAGAATTGAATTATCATTATCCGATTGCACAGTTGACATTCTTCTCGATTTTAAATGTATTAAATTTGCAGGTTGTACCATTTGATAACTTTTTTATTAAACCACCTAAACTTTCGATTGAGACAGAAGTTCGGATTTAAAAAAAGCTATCTTAAGGCGTTAACCAGTCTCCTGCAAAGTTGCATCCAAATTCGACTCCCATCGGTCCTGTGTTGCTGTCTTCATAATAGACTTCTTCCCATCCGCCTCTTTCACAAGATCCAACTGAACCTTCCCTAGGGCAATCACCTTCTGCATAAACTGGATCAATAATATTGACCATGCCGTCACCCACATCAGAATAGCTCTCACAAAAATGCTCTGAAACATTGGTTCTGCAAGCTTTGTAAGGTTCTCCAGCAAACGGGTTATCAGACATATAAGTACAATGACCGGTTCCACTCGGCTTGTTAGATTCACTTCCATGATGATTGCTTGCTTGCAATAAGGATCCATGGAATCCCATTAAAAACATGCAGGACAGAAATAATACTTTCCGATTGTTCATAACTTTCACTCCTTTAATACTATTGTAAGACCTAAATGGATGGTCAACAAGAATGAGTTATGAATAAGCTATACTATTATTTACAATAGAGAACTCAATTGAGGAGCAACCAGATGAAAGAATCATCAAACATAAAAATATTTTCAATCGCTTTTTTTTGTTTTCTGCTGAGCGGTACATCAATGGCTCATAGCGATCATTCTGATGTCAAAGTACATGATCAGAATCAGCCTACAGTCTTTATTACAGGGTCAAATAGAGGCATTGGATTTGGTTTAGCAAAAAACTATGCAATAAAAGGCTGGAACGTGATCGCCACATGCCGAAGCCCTGATCGCGCTGAAGAGCTTAAAAAGCTTGCCAGTGATTATCCCAATATATTAATTGAAGAATTGGACGTGACAGATCTAGCTGAGATCGATGAGTTGGCAAACAAATATGAAGGTGTACCCATTGATGTCCTGATTAACAATGCAGGCATTCTTGGAGATGTTCAAGCGCAGAGTTTTGGATCCCTTGATCAATCTACTTTTGAGAAAGTTATGTTAGTAAATGCCTATGGCCCTTTAAAAGTTGGAGAAGCATTTGCCGATAATGTGGCTCTCAGCGACCAGAAAAAAATTGTTTCAATGACAAGTGGATTAGGCTCTATGCAAATCACGGGTAATACTGATCGATTTTATTTCTACAGGATGAGCAAGGCGGCTTTAAACATGGGTGTGATAGCCATGAATGTGAGTTTAAAGTCTAAAGGGATACTTTCAGCTTTAATTGCACCCGGCATGGTGGAAACAGCATTGCTTGAAGCATCAGGTTATCCTTTATCTGGACCTGGAGTAGTGACCATCGACCAAAGTGCACTGGGTTTAATAGAAGTTATTGAGGAAATAAATCCAACAACAAACAGGAAAAATAGAGGAAAAGCTATCAACTACGATAAGGGCATTATTCCTTGGTAGCCTTAAATAGTTGATAAATGTTTATCTATCCTGAGATTGACCCAGTAGCCATAAGTATTGGCCCCATTTCCATTGCTTGGTATGGGATTATGTATTTGCTAGGGTTTATAGCCTCTTATCTCTTAGCAGGATTAAGAGTTCAGCAAGAATGGTCTCCACTAGCAAAAGATCAAGTTGACGATTTAATTTTTTACTCTGTTTTTGGAGTAATTTTGGGAGGTAGGCTGGGCTATATGTTTTTCTACGATACCAGCCAATTGATCAGTGACCCAATCAGTTGGTTGATCGCTCTACCTCAATTGTGGAAGGGCGGCATGTCATTTCATGGCGGATTACTTGGAGTTTTATGTGCAGCGTTGATTTGTTCAAAGCAGATTTCACAACCTTTTGTTAAGGTGATTGATTTTGTTGCCCCTTTAGTTCCCATTGGTCTTGGTTTAGGACGGATTGGTAATTTTATCAATGGAGAACTGTGGGGAGCACCTACAGATTCAGTTCTCGGTTTTCTGGTGAATGGAACCACAAGACATGCCACTCAGCTTTATGAGGCCACTCTTGAAGGCTTGGTCTTGTTTGTTTTTTTGTGGTTCTATACCAGAAAGAAAAGACCACTTGGATTCCCTTCTGCAATGTTCTTAATTGGGTATGGATGTTTTAGAATTTTTATCGAATTTTTCAGGTTGCCAGATGCACACATCGGTTATCTATATGGAGGCTGGATGACACTTGGACAATTGTTAACGCTGCCAATGATGATAATCGGATTTTGGATTATTATTACCCATAAGTTAAAGGTAAAATAATCAGATATTTTTTTGAAATAAGGGGATGTGAGTGCAGCAATATTTAGAACTACTTCAAAAGATCCTGGATGAAGGAGAAATCAAAGAAGATAGAACCGGCACAGGCACTCGAAGTTTTTTTGGCCATCAAATGCGGTTTGATCTCAGTCAGGGGTTTCCTTTATTAACCACAAAAAAGATTTTCTTTAAAGGGGTGGTGCATGAGTTGCTTTGGTTTTTAGATGGCTCAACTGACAATAATCAATTGAAGAAAAACCAAGTTCATATTTGGGACGAATGGGAAGATGAAAACGGTGAACTAGGGCCTATTTACGGACATCAATGGAGACATTGGCAAGACCATAACAGCGGGCAAACCATCGACCAAATACACAATGTTGTTGACCAGCTTAAACACAACCCGAGCTCTAGGAGAATGATTGTAAGTGCTTGGAATGTTGCTGATTTACCGGATGAACATATATCCCCTCAAGATAATGTAAAGAACCAAAAAATGGCATTAGCACCGTGTCATACTTTGTTTCAATTTTTTGTCTCACAAGGCGTATTATCATGCCAACTTTATCAGCGAAGTTGCGACACCTTCTTGGGTTTGGGTTTTAATATCGCTTCCTACAGTTTATTAACACACATGCTTGCACAACAATGTGACTTAGATGTGGGAGATTTTATTTGGACTGGAGGTGACGTTCATTTGTATCTCAACCATACCGAACAAGCTAGAGAGCAGCTTTCACGGCAGCCCTATGCATTGCCTACACTGAAGATCAACAGAAAGCCAGATTCAATTTACGACTATGTTTATGAGGATTTTGAATTAGTGAATTATCAGAGCCATCCTAACATCAAAGCACCTATTTCGATTTAACGCTGTTGATCCTAATAGGCGTTCTGGGCTTGTCTATATCAATCGCAATAAGCTCTCCTCCCCAAACACATCCACCGTCAAGGCACACGACATTATGGTCACAAAAATAGCCAAGTGATGACCAATGTCCAAAAATTATCAGATTATTTATTTCACGTTTTGGATATAAATACCAAGGAACGAGATTAATATCTGTCTTTTCTGGGGAATTCTTTTCTTCAAAGTTACATCCGCCACGTTTGTTTAAATACCGCATCCTTGTGAAAGTATTAACGATAGCATTAAATCGTTTGTTGCCAATCAAACCGGTTGACCATGAATCATCAGTGTACATGGCCTTAAAAAATTGACCGGCATCTGCTCCTCTAATAATTGACTCTATTTCTTCTGCGAATTCTTTAACTGTGTTTAATTCCCAGTAGGGATGGATACCCGCATGGACAATCAATACATCAGTATCTTTTTCAAAATGTACAAGAGGCTGATGGCGAAGCCACTCGATTAGATTGATTTTATTGGAGGCAGATAATATTGGTGCCAGTAAATGATCCTTTGATTTAAAGCCTCCATCACTTAAAGCTAAAGCGATAAGGTGGAAGTCATGATTACCCAGAACATTAATAATCGACTCATTGATTGAGTACAAATATTCTAATACCTTTAATGAGTCAGGGCCCCTGTTTACAAGATCGCCTGTAAAACATAGCTTGTCGTTACCAGGATCAAACTCTATGTGATCAAGCATGAGTCTGAGTTCCTCATAACAACCCTGCACATCTCCAATAGCATAGGTGGTCATCTGTTGATACCTGCTGCAGATAAACGTAAAAATTCTTTTACCGTTAGGTTTTCAGGTCTTAATTCTGGATCAATCTCTAAATTTCTCATTTCATCAGGGGTGAAGATGTCTTTTAATGAGTTTCTAATTTTTTTTCGTCTTTGATTAAAGGCTAAAGTGAGTATTTGATTAAGTTGAGTATCAATCCGCTTATCAAGGGGTGATTTAGGTATGATTTTAAGCAGAGAAGACATCACTTTTGGAATTGGGTAAAAGGCATTTGGTTTTACATCCAACACACTTTCAACATGGCATCTTGCTTGCATAGATACAGAAAGTCTTCCGTATATTTTAGAATGTGGCTCACTCACAATTCTTGCAGCAACTTCTTTTTGTACCATTAGGTGCAAGTCAAGGAAATATTCACTGTATTTAATAAGATGGAAAATTAAAGGGGTGGAGATATGATATGGCAGATTACCAATAATTCTAATTTTTTTGTCATTGTATGAAGATGCAAAGTTAAATTTTAAGGCATCTGCTTGATGAATAATCATGTTATTTTTAAGATTGTTTCTCTTGAGCATGCTCACTAAATCCCTATCTATCTCTATCACTTCAATCTGATTAATTGTTTCAAGCAACACAAAAGAAAGTGCGCCTTGGCCAGGTCCAATCTCCACAATATGATCATCCTCCGACGGTCCGATGACAGCAACAATGTTGTTGATCGTGTTCTTGTCGTGCAAGAAGTTTTGACTGAAGCGTTTACGCGGTGTGACTGTTCTTGTTTTCTGCATGACTGGCCATTTCTTTTGCTGTGTTTAATGCAAAATATAAGCTTTGATGATTGGCTCCTTGAGAGCCTGCTTGATCTAGAGCTATCCCGTGATCTACTGATGTTCTTATAATTCCAAGGCCCAAGCTAACATTGGCAGCTAAGTGCGGGTTCACATATTTAAACAGTGGTAGCGCTTGGTCATGGTAAAAGCTGAGAACAAGATCTAAATTCAGTTCTTGCAAAAAGGCGGTGTCGGCTGCCAGTGGTCCACAAATATCAAAGCCTTGTTGTTGTAATTGTTCAATAACTGGAATAATGATCTCCTGTTCTTCACTACCCAATAACCCATTTTCTCCTGCATGAGGGTTAAGACCTAAGATGCCTATTGTTGGTTCTGATTTCGTAAAATAAAGCTTTAAGTCGTTTGAAATAATTTCACATGCACTAGCAATCATGTCAGCGTTGATCAACTCTGGTATTTCTTTAAGACTCACATGTGTTGTCGCAAGTGCTAACCTCATGGTCTCAGATATAAATGACATCAGGGGCTTTTTGCCACACAGTTCACCTAAAAATTCTGTATGACCTGTAAAATGAAAACCTGAGTCAGCAATAACTTTCTTACTAACCGGACCAGTGATGCAACCCGAAAATTCATTACTCAGGCATCCCTGAACAGCAGCCTCAATCATATTAATTACATAAGGACTGTTTTTTTTACTCAGCAAGCCTGCACGACATTCCTCATAGAGATCAAAGTTAGATACGAATATCTCATTTTTTTTTAATTTTGATCGTTCTTTAGAGGGGTTATATTCTATGAGTGAGAGCTCTAAACCAAGCATTGACGCTCGTTGATTGAGCAGTTCCATACTGCCAAAGATAACAAAATCAGAATTATCCTCTCTCTTTGCAATTGCTAGACATATGTCAGGACCAATCCCTGCTGGTTCCCCTGAAGTAACAACAAAAGGTGAGTTCATTTATTGTTTACAAAATGGTTCTTAGTTGTAAGGTAGGATTTCAACAAATGCCTCATCTCTGAGTTCTCTAGACCATATTTCTATTTCATTTGAAAGTTTAGAATTCCTAATCGCTGATATAGCTTTTCGTTTTTGAATTTCTTCAGTATTATCAAAAATTCTCTTGCCCAAGTATTGAATGATATGCCATCCATATCTAGACCGAAACGGTTGACTAATTTCATTTTCCTCCAATGCATAGGCTATCTCTTCGAATTCAGGAACAAAGAAACCCTGAGGAGCCCAGCCCATATCTCCACCGTCTTGAGCAGAACCAATATCTTCTGACACAGCGGCAGCAACCGCACCAAAATTACCTTCGTCAACGATTTGTTGACGTATGGTTTTTAGCTTTTCTTCAGCAGCGGAATCATCGAGCACTTCATTGGTTTTGATGAGTATATGCCTCACCTGAATCTGTTCTTCAAGAATTGGATCATTTCCTTTTATTTCATTGAGTTTGAGTAGGTGAAACCCACTAGTGGTTTGAAAGGGTTGGCTTAATTCACCTGACTGAAGTTGACTGGTCACTTTAATAAAGATTTCAGGCAATTGGTTTCCTTTCATCCACCCTAAATTTCCACCTGAAGCAGCTTGTTGACCCTTGGAATTTTCCTTTGCTAGTTGAGCAAAATCTCCACCTTCATTGATTATTTCTTGAATTTCATAGATTAAAGATTCTTTGCTTGCAATCTCTTTGGTTCCGGCTCTTGAGCTCGTTGGTATTAGTATATGGGATAAATTATAGTCATAATTTAGAGCATCTTGCTCTTTTTGAAATACCAGAAAGCTATCCAATTCACTCTCAGTAACAGCAATCCTTGAAATGACCTCTCTTTGTCTTAACTGTTCAATTGTTAATTGTTGTCTTAACTCACTTCTATAATCGTTGTAACTGATACCTTCCTGAGCTAGAACCGCAGGGAATTCTTCAAAACTAACGTTGTTATTACTAGCAACATTTGCGATTGCATTATTTAGAATTTCGTCAGTGACTCTTATGCCATACCGATCCGCTCTTTGTAACTGGATGCGTTCAAGAATAAGACGCTCAAGCAGATTTTCTCTGATGGTTTCGATGGGAGGGAGTTGACCGCCTTGTTGTTCTAGATTTGATATTATAAGGCTGAGCTGATTTTCAAGTTCACTTCTTAACACTATCCCATCGTTAACGATGGCAACAACACTATCGAGAAATTCACCCGTGCTGCTGAGTTCTCGTGTTTGTGAGTCTATCTCTGAAGTAAATAACATCAGAGAGAGGACCATGATTGTCAGTTGTTTTTTCATTTACTTAAAATTTATGGAACATCATAGCCCAATATTCCTTCTTCCAGAAGGTTTTCTATTGGCATGCCAACCTCACCTAGGCCTTTGAATATAAACTGTATTGAAAAAGAACTATCGGTTTCTCCGTTTCGGTATATTAAATGCTTTCTAGAAATCGCTCTGATCCCCCAACAGCATGTCTCGTATTCAACACCAAAAAAGTGCTCCAATGATTTTCGGTCCTCGATAGAGTAATTGTATCGACCCACTATGTTCCACTTGTCCTTGATGGGCCAGGAGAATGAAGTATCCAATTGTTTCAAATTATTTTTTCTGTATCGATAGGAGAAATTAATTACTCTTGAACCTTCTGATTTATACCTAAGGCCAATTTGTGTTTTATCCGATAGGTCATAATCTGAATCCCAACTATGACCTAGTTGTAATCTCCATTTCGGATTCATGGACCATTGCATAGAGGCTAGGTAGGCAGATGAATGATGATCATGAGGTAATTCATTCGGTAACCTAACTTTCCGGTCTTTAAAGTGCTGGGTTTTGCCAAATGTAAAGCTGAAAACTTCAGATGAGCTTTTTTGATCGTATATTCGAGAAACAATTCCATAGGATAATTTAGATGTGTCACCCACCCGATCTTGACCAAGGTATCTGTTTTTCCTGAACAACTCATGGACATTTCTATCGGGAACAAGCGAATCAAAAATAGGAAAATCATCCTGATTTCTAAAAGGTATATAGACACCCAGGATTCTGGGTTCTAATGTTTGTATGTATCCCTTTTGCTCCCAATTCTTTTTCAACAATGCTTGTATATCCAGGCTGTATATTGGCACAGTTCTATTGGGTCTATCTGTCTTCATGGCATCGTTATTAGAGCTATCCAGATTATAGGAGGTGAGATCAAGTTGGATTTCTGGTTTGATTTGGAGACCGCTGAGATTAAAAGTTTTAGAGAGATTAGGCATCAAATGGAATCGCGTACCAGACATATTCACATTGCTTTCAAAGTGAGCAAGATTTGCATCTAGGCCATAAGATAGATTGAATTCTTGACTCACCCACTGACCATCAAAATCAAGGTACGGTAATATTTTTTGAGGTTTATCCTCGGGTAAAATAGACTGATCTAAGATCTGAAAATTATCCATGCCTATATTGATAAACCAATTTTCAGAAAAGCCTTGAACACGGACAGTCCGGAATAAATGAGTTTTGCTTGTTGAATTTACACTTCTTGTTAAATCTTCAAAATATTCACTGTCAGAAGCGTATTCTCCATTCATTCTTAATCTCCAATTTGACAGTAATTTTAATTCTTGATTGATCGCTAGGTAATTACGGGTGCTTTTGGAGATATCATCGTTAGGCAGGATATTAAATTCTATTTCACCGTATTGTTTAGGCGTCAGAAATCTGAAACTATTGTTGAACTGGATTCCTCGTTTACTCATCCAGTTCATCGTGCTTATCATGTCTATATTTGGTGCAATGTTCCAATAATAGGGAATCTCAATTTCAGTGCCTTTTTTAGACGAGGAACCAAAGTTAGGAACAAGAAGACCTGATTTCCTTTGTTCAGATGCTGGAAAAGATAAATAGGGCAGAAACAGTATTGGAGCATTTCCAATTTTCAAAACTAAGTTCTTTGCAATGCCTTCATCAGCTTTAATTTGTATGGCTTCTGCTTCAAGGCTCCAAGAATCATCATTGCTGGCGCAAGTGGTATATACAGGCTTAATTAAAGTAAAATTGCTTTCTGAATTTATTCTAATTTCTTCAGCTGTTCCTCTAGCTTGGGGGGAGAACAATTGGTATTCAGTGTTAGTAATCACAGCATTATTATTATCTGTTTTAATCACAGCTCCTTCTGCAAAGACTAATAAGTTATTATTTTCTAGAATTAAGCCCTTGTTGATCCTGATCCTTCCGACTTCTTCATTGTAGACGACCTCTTCAGCTGTGATCTTATTTGGTCCAGAGACAATTTTAATTTTGTCCTTGATTTTAATTTCTTGACCAATTTCACCAATTAACTTCCCTGTTTGCATTGTCCATGATTCATCGTTAGAAAATAAATCAGATTGACTACTGATGGTTGGAGCTAGACAAGTATTGGCATACACCCAAGCAGGACTTAGAGTAATAGCAATAAAAGCTATTAAGGACATGGCATACAGTCTAGAATAATTCATGATTCTATAATTCGTAAAATCAATAGTTAACTAATTTTATATGAATCCAGACAAAAGATATCAACTATTAAAAAGTTGGGTTAGAAAAAGTGTGAACTCATCAGGGGCTTCAATCGAACCTATTAATTCAGATGCTAGTTTTAGAAAATTCTTTCGTGTCTTTGATGGGGGATCTAGTTATGTTGTTATGGATTCGCCTCCCGATAAAGAAGATAATCAGCAATTTCTTCTGACCTCTGGCTTTTTAGAGAAAATGAGGATTCCAGCCACCAGAGTTATAAAGCATGATTTGTCTAAGGGCTTTCTTCTGTTAAACGATCTCGGCCCAACAACGATGCTGGATCAGAATTTATCGGATCAAATAAAACGCCAAGAATTCTATAAGCAAGCCATAGAACTACTTTTATCAATTCAGAGAAACGGGATAAGTTTTCAGAACCAACTGCCTGTCTATGACTTTGATCTTCTTTATAATGAAATGAATTTATTTTTAGATTGGTACTGCATTAAAGAGCTTGGAATCAATTATAAAAGCTTAAAAAAATCCTATTTAGAGGATATTTTTAAGGATTTATCCAACCGTGCTTTGAAACAAAAACAAGTCTTTGTTCATCGGGACTACCATTCTAGAAATATTGTTGTTTCGAATTTAGGGGGTATTGGCATTGTTGACTTCCAGGATGCTGTTTTAGGTCCGGTTACTTATGATTTGGTTTCTCTGCTAAGAGATTGCTATTTTGAGTTATCGCAAAACGAAATCAAATATTGGCTGGAACTGGTATACCAACGATTAATCAAAGAAGAGATGATTAATATCACTTTTAAAGAATTTGAAACTGATTTTGATTTGATGGGTTGTCAAAGGCATTTAAAAGCTATTGGTATTTTCTCACGCCTTAAGCATAGAGATGGGAAACTCAATTACATGAACGATATTCCTAGAACTATTCATTATTTGAAAATCATCTCAAACAAGTATAATTTTCTTAAACCCCTCCATAATTTTATCAACGAAGTTCATTCAATATGAAAGTAATGATTCTATCTGCAGGACTGGGGACTAGACTGATGCCTTTGACAGAACACAAGCCAAAACCTCTGGTTAAAGTTGGCAAACTGAGCTTATTAGAAAGAAACATTATTCATTTGCATAAATACGGAATTAGGGAAATGGTTATCAATGGCTCTAAATTTGGTGAACAAATTGATTCAGCCATAAGTGAAATTGATATACCGGGATTGGAAATTTCTTTTATAGATGAAGGATTGCAACCAATGGGAACCGCAGGTGCTATCTTTAATGCCCAAGATAATGGGTATTTCTTGGAGGAGAATTTCTGGGTAGTAAATTCCGATGTGTTATCAAGCTATAATTTCCCAATCATTCAATTTAAAGAAAACACGCTTGGACATTTAATTTTAGTGCCTAATCCAGATCATAACACTAACGGAGATTTTGGCTTGCAAGCTTCAAGAGTGACCTCTGGAGTAGGTCAGAGATTTACTTTTAGCGGTATTAGCTTTCTGTCCCCTAGAATTTTTTTGGAAGCCTCAGAGAGGCATTCATCATTAGCTGTTATCTTTAGAGAGCATATTCATCTTAATAATTTTTCAGGCGAGTTGTTTTCTGGTGATTGGCTTGATGTTGGTACTGTTGAAAGATTAAATAAAGCTGAGGAACAAATTTGTAAAGCATCGAATGAGTAAAAAGAGACGATTCAACAGCAAACCTCTATGATGCAGTCAATGATCTAGACGCTGGGATGCATAGATTAAGCAATTATTATTTATTCAAATTTATCAGAAAGAATCTTATTTATGGAATGCTTAATGTTGCTTAGGGGGGCATTACAGCCCAAGCTCTGCAGATCTATTACTTCAGTTTTATAGTTTCCACAAATCGTAATATTTTTCCAAGGTGCCAAATCCATAGAAACATTTATAGAGGCGCCGTGATAGGTGCCTTGTTTGGTAATTTTAAAGCCAAAGCTTACTAGCTTTTTATTATCAATGTATATCCCAGGGTCGCTATTATTAATTTTTAGATTCGAGTGATAATGGCTGAGACTGTTCAGTATCGCTTCTTGAAAACTATGGATAAATTCTCTTGCTTTCATGGACCGTCTTTTTAAATCTAGCAATGGATACACCACAAGCTGACCAGGGGCATGAAAAGTAATCTCGCCTCCACGATCAGACTTTATGAGAGGCAGAGCCGTATTTTCAGGGATGTCGTCTTTGCTCGTTTTGATACCAAAAGTATAGACAGCTTCGTGCTCCAGCAGCCAGACTTCATCCGGGGTATCTTCCCCCCTAGTTGCATTAAATTGTTGCATTTTCTTGAGGGTATCAGAATAGTTAGTGATACCTAAGTTCTTAAAAAGTATGGATTGTCGAAGACTATTCAGGTGGAGTTTTATTTAAAAAGCAACAACGCTGAGTCATAAAGTCGACCCCATAAATTATCCTGCTCAACTGCAGTTTTTGCATACAGTGGGGATTCTGCCAAGCTTTTTCCTTCATAGGTAATCGTAAGCTTGCCGATAGGATCAGTGGTGTTGAGTGGTGCAATGACTGGATCAAAAATATCTACGGTTCTTTCGATATCTTTAGAGATACCTTTAGTGATTGTTTTTACTACATCTTCATTTGCAATCAACTCAACCGTATCGCCAGTACCTTTCCAAATCTCTGCCTTGCCATAGCTTTTATTTTTTTCAATTAAGGTCTGTTTTTCAAAAAACCTAAAGCCATAGTTTAATAATGCATATGCAGAATTATTTCGATCTTCACTTGATTTTGCCCCGGTAACAACTGCAATTAAACGCATTGAATTTTTGTTAGCAGTAGCAACCAAGCAATATCCCGCAGAACTTGTATAACCAGTCTTCATACCATCAATGCTTGCATCCCTTCTAAGAAGCTTATTACGATTATATTGGACTATCGGTTCTTTCGTTTTAGGATCTTTGGCTTGATCAAAGGTATAGGAACGTTGTGAATATAGATGGAAATATTCTGGAAATTCATTAATGATTTGAGAGGCCAGCATCGCTATGTCCAAGGCCGAAGAATAATGATCGTCGTCATCTAAACCGCTTGCATTGGTGTAATTGGTGCTCTTTAGACCCAGAACTTCAGCATACATATTCATGTATTCTGCAAAAGTTTCTTCAGAGCCTGCTAAATGTTCAGCCAAAGCAACGCTTGCGTCATTACCTGAAATAATAATCATTCCTTGTAAAAGATCGTTTACCGTTACATCCATGTAAGGATTAAGAAACATCGTTGAGCCACCGATTGACGAAGCACGTTGACTTATTCTAACCGAGTCGTCCAATCTTACTTGTTCTTCCTTGATTGCTTGAAAAGCAGCATAAGCTGTCATCAATTTTGTAATACTTGCTGGTTTAATAGCGGCTGTTTCTTCAAAACTGGCAATAATTGTGCCAGTCTCAGCATCTAAGAGAACATAGCTTTTGACATCAATAGTAGGTGCTTTAGGTACAATGACAATAGCTTCAATCTGTGAAGTTGACATCATTAATGACAGAAAAATAGTGAAGTAAAATTTTTTCATTTAATCAAATTTTTAGTTCTTTTAGAGGGTCTTAATTGACTGAACTTTATTATATATGTTCAACATAGGTATGACATTGAAAATCTTATTTTTGTGAAATTAAGTTGATATCAAGGTTCAATGAAGTCAATTTACTGATAATTTCTTCATAGTTTTCCACTGTCCTGATGGGACCAATTCGAACCCTGTAAAAAATTCTAGTTCCGGATCTTGTTTTATCGATGAAAGCTGATTTAACCCCTAGATTTTTAATTTGCTTCTTGAGCTCTTGAGCACCATCTTCATTAGTGAATGCTCCTACTTGCATGATAATTTTATTTTTATTTCTGGTAACAATCTTTTCAAAAATATTTGTTGAAAATATACCCCTAGTATTTTTCTTTATTGCTTGAGCTGCTTCCTCTTCTGAAACATTGACGACTCTTACAAAAGCAGTGCCTGCAGACAGCATGTCAATTTTTTTTGCAGCAGCATAAGATAGATCAATAATCCGATTATCGACAAATGGACCTCTGTCATTAATTTTGACAATGACAGATTTACCATTGGTTAGATTTTTGACGTTAACATAGGAGGGCAAGGGTAATGTTTTGTGTGCAGCGGTGTATTTATACATATCGTATTGTTCCCCACAAGCCGTTGCCTTCCCATTAAATTGAGATCCATACCAAGAAGCAACCCCTCTTTTTTTATATCCCTTGCTTGAAGACAGAGTTCTGTATCTTTTGCCATTGATGCGATAAGTTTCTCTTGTGTTTCGTTTGATGGTGCATCCATCATTTAATATCTCAGTTACTTCTTTTTTGCTCATTTTTGGACCAGAGAAATTATTTTGCACAGAGCAGCTAGAAACCAAAAGAGTAACCATTAAAATCGATACATTTATTGTGTTACGACTAAAATACATCTGCGGATAGAATTGTTTCTATTGATTCACCTAACTCTATGACAGCAAGTGCATACATCACATTTCTATTATAAGTCGTTACAACATAGAAATTATGAAGACCTACAATCGCATTGTTTTTATGCTCTTCACCTTCAAGATAAATAAGTTGGGCCTTTTGAGTTTGCTCTAATTCGGAGTCGAGAGCAATACCGAGTGCTATCAAGTCTTTAAGATTGCCTTTAGGCTTAGTCGTGCTGGATAACAATTGCTGCCTTTGCTCGGCATCAATGATTACCTCAGTCATGATATTTTTTGATGTATCCCAACCATTTCTGTTCAGATAATTACCAATACTCATTAAAACATCGTCCCATGAATCAAATAAATTAATTTTACCATCACCATCCCCATCAACAGCATAGTTTCTGTAACTTGACGCAATAAATTGAGGCGCACCCATAGCCCCGGCGTATGATCCTTTGATGCTAGAAATCGAGAGGTCTTGTTCCCGACATAAGTAAAAAAGATTAATGAGCTCCTGTCTGAAAAACTCACTTCTAGGCGGGTAACCGATTGCTAATGTGTATAAAGAATCTATGACCTTATAACGCCCTTGAATATTACCAAAAAACGTTTCAACTCCTAAAATGCCAAGCAGGATTTTTCTGGGTACACCTAATTCTTGTTCCGCACGATTTAGCAACGCTTTATGTTGGTTAGCAAACAGAACACCTGCGGCAATTCTTTTTGGTGTAAGAAAAATGGCCCGGTACTCTTGCCAGGTCTTTGTTTTTTCAGCAGGTCTCGAGATTGATTCAATTAATTCAGGTAAGAATTTGGCTTCATTGAAAACATTGCTTATGTATTGCTCATCAAAGCCATGATCTCTAATTAATTCATTCATAAGTTCAGATTTAGCAATCTTTATATCATAGGCAGAGTTGTGCATATCTTCTGCAAAGAGAGAGAAAGAGAAAAAAAATAATAATAAAAAAATTGTTAGTGTTTTAAGTTGTACTGCATTCATTTCGTTACCAAACGTTTATGGGTTCTTATTGACATCAGAATACCTAAACCAATCATTAAGGTGACACTTGACGTTCCCCCTTTGCTTATAAGTGGCAAAGGCACTCCAACGACAGGAAGTATTCCAGTGGTCATACCCATATTTACGAAAACATAAATAAAGAAGGTAAGGCTAATACTTGAAGCTAGCAATCGAGAAAAAAGATCCTGTGAGTTTATCGCGATTAAAAGCCCTCTAGCAACAATGTATAAATAAATAATAATTACAATTGAGATACCTATGAGACCAAACTCTTCAGCCAGTATGGAAAAAATAAAATCAGTCGTGGTTTCGGGCAAGAAGTCAAGCTGACCTTGGGTACCATTCATCCAACCTTTACCAAACAACCCTCCAGAACCAATTGCAATTTTTGATTGGATAATATGATACCCAGCTCCCAATGGATCTTGTTCTGGGTTTAAAAAGGTAAGAATTCTATTTTGCTGAAACGGATGTATGTACTTCCAAATTAGAGGTAGATTTGCAATAAAGACGAGTAAGCCAGAGAGTATGTATCTTTTTTTAATGCCTGATAAAAAAATAATCACTAGACCAGAGAAAGCAATTAAAACAGAGGTACCAAGATCGGGTTGCAATAAAATCATCACTGTTGGGAATAGCACAATAAATAATGAAATTATAATTGAAAGATTCTTTACCGGCAGAGTTCCATTAGAGATGTATCTGGCAATCATTAGAGGCATAGCAATTTTCATCAATTCAGAAGGTTGGAAGGTTATACCTAAGCTAAGCCATCTTGTTGCATTATTTCTTGTTTCTCCAATCACCAAAACTAAGATGAGAAGCACGATGCAGATAAAATAAAGCCAAGGCGCTATCCGCATATAATCCATGGGCTTTATTTGAGCAGCTATGATCATGGCAATGATCGAAACTATAATTTTTGTGGAATGATCAATTAAAAAGCTAATATTTCCATTGGATGCACTAAAAATCGCTACCCCACTAATTATGAAAATGACTAAAAAAGCTGATAGAAGTGGCATATCAATATGTGCTCGATCAGCAATAATATCTGGGTTTTTCAATTTGAATTGATCAATTTGCATTTTGTAAGCTCTTTGCCAAATACGCGTTAAATATTTTTTCAGCAACGGGGGCCGCAGATACTCTGCCTCCACCTCCATTCTCAACTATGATGGCCACAATAATTTCAGGTTTATCCAAAGGTGAGAAACCAATAAATAAGCCATGGTCTCTAAGCTCTAAAGGGAGTTCATCTCCGCTTGCTTTATCCATGCTAAAAACTTGAGAGCTCCCCGTTTTTCCTGCGATTGGAGAATTTTCAGGAAAAACCCCATAAGCTGTGCCTCTTCTTTCATTGACCACAGCAACCATTCCTTGATGTATGAGATCCCAGTTTTCTTCGTTAATATTTTCAAGATAATTAATTTCCTCTGATGTTATATACTCATTCTCTCCTGAGTTTTTGTTTTCAATAGCTTTCAATAGATGTGGTTTATGAGCGCTTCCTTTATTAGCAATTATGGAGGTTGCTACTGCCAGTTGAAGGGGAGTGGCTAGCATATACCCCTGACCAATACCGGCAATTATAGTTTCTCCTTGATACCAACTTTGATTTTCTCTGGAATTAAAATTATTCCTCTTCCATTCTCTATTAGGAATCACACCCTTTTTTTCAGAATCAATATCAATCTTGGTCGACTCTCCTAAATTAAAATTCTTTAAAAAGAGACTCATTTTCTCAATTCCCATTTTATTTGCCAGTTCATAGAAATAAACATCACAAGAGGCTTGGATGGCTCTAACAACATTAACCGAACCGTGGGTCTCCCAGTCATTGAATGGACGTGAGTAATTAGGAAGAAAGAATTTTCCCTCACAAGGCATATAAACATCTGGCTCAACTATTCCCATTTCAAGAGCTCCCAAAGCGAGCATAGGTTTAATAGTTGATCCGGGGGGATACTGGCCAGCAATAGCTCTGTTGAATAAAGGTCTATGTTTATTTTTAGTCAAAGCATTAAACTCATTTTGGCTTAATCCGATACTTAATAAATTCGGATCAAAGGAAGGTGTGCTGAGCATGACTAAAATTTCTCCATTCGATGCATCTAAAATAACCACGGCTCCTTTTTGATCCCCCATTGCCTTATAAGCAACTTCTTGAAGATTGCTATCAATAGTTAATATGAGGTTATTACCAGGCTGGAAGGGTTTCTCACTAATGCTTTCCATAACTCTTCCTCTGACATTAACCAATAGTTTCTGACTGCCTGGTTGACCTCTAAGATAATGCTCAAAGTTTCTTTCAATTGAGGTTTTACCAATTTGTTCCTTGCCGGTATAAAAAGTGGGGTCGAATCTAGAATAATCAGCGCTTGATATCGAGCCAACATAACCTAGGGCATGAGCGAAAGCCTCTCCTCTTGGATAATATCTAGATAATCTAGATCTAATATCGATTCCTTTAAAGTTAATTCGATTGTTTGCAAAAATAGCAACTTCAGTGTCTGTCAGGTTTCTTTTTAGAACTATGCTCTTGAATTGTAAATTTTTATCTATTCTTTTTTTAATATTGTTTATATTATTTTCAGCAATCAAACCAAGTTCCACTAACTCAGCTAGAGTCGTTTCTATATTAATTACTTGCTCTGGGATCATCTCCAATTGAAAAATGGGTTGACTGCTTGCCAATATATTTCCGTTCCTATCAAAAATTAAGCCCCTTGTAGCTGGCATTGCTTGAGTTCTGATAGTGTTATTTAAGGATCTGAGCTTATAGTCGTCTGTTTCAATGACCATCAAATAAAATAGACGAGTAAAAATAATACTGGCAAGAATAAGTATAGCTATCGAGCAGAACAGAATCCGAGAGAGAAAAATTTCTTTTTCAGTTTGTTGAGTGTTAGAAGATTTAAATTCCATGTCGCTCTTTTTAAGATAAAAATATAGATTCCATTTTTTGAATAATGCCCATGAATATTGGCCATAGAATTACAGCAATTGCTATGTTGATCCATGCGGTAATAGCAAAATGCATGTTGCCACTAACCCCTTGAATCCATATTGATAACAATTCACCAAACGATAAAAGAATTAAAACAACCGCCATGATTTGCCAAATAGGATAAACCCTTATTTGAAATCTAAATCGATAGGATAGATAAGACAGTACAGCCAGAATCATTGCATTTTCACCCATTAATCCTCCTGTTAGAAGGTCAAGTATGAGACCTGAGAGCCAAGCAGAGATTACGCCGATAAGAGATACGTTAAATATAGAAAAATATATAACCGCCATCATTAGCCATGGGAGCCTAAAAGAGTTAATTGCATCAGGAAGAGGTATTATGGTGAGAACCATAGAGAGCAGAATCACGCTCCAGATAAATAATAAATTTTTAATGTTTCTACTCATAACTCTTCCAATGGCAGCTTCATTTCTAATTGCCTTGTGTCAAAATCCAGACTTGATTGATCGTTGTTAAGTCCGCAAAAGGTGTAATATCAATTTCTAGGTAAGAATTGCCAACTGTGCTTGTAATTTCTTTTACGGTCCCAATGGGCCAACCTTTCGGATAACGACCGCCTAAACCCGATGTCACAACTACATCGTCCTGCTTAATATCAGCATCAGTAGCAAGGCTGTTAATCCTAAGCTTATTATAATCACCGGTCCCTACGGCTATTGTTCTCTGCTGAGTTCTGACAATTTCAACTGGAATGGCATGCTCCAGGTCAGTAACGAGCAAGACTTCGGATGCAAAAATTTGATCACGAATGATGTGGCCTACAATACCAGTTGAATCTATCACTGTTGAGCCTATTTTAGTGCCGTCTCTGCTTCCTTTGTTGATTAAGATTTGATGGTTATTTGGTATTGGGTTTATCGAAATAATTTCTGCAAATATTGAACTATCGATTGGTCTAGGTTCAATATTAATTATTTCACGCAGCCCCTTATTTTCAGATTCTAAGCTATAAACTTTCTGTGCCTCTATTCTTAGATTTAAATTTTCTTCTTTTAATTTATTATTTTCATTGATAATTTGCTCTTTATCCAAAAATTTTCCATACACACTCTTGCCAATTTTTCTGGGTAGGTTAACTAGATATTGAATCGGGTATAGAGCTGCAGAAAGGTAAGTTCTTAGCTCCTCTGTGTAGGTTCTCTGATAATCTTGATACATCAAGACACAGGATAAAATTACGACGAAAATTAACCTATATGAGGAGAAGTTTTTTTCAAACCTATTTATTCTTTGTTGTGGGTTTAACGGCATTTTTAGTCTCGTCCGTTATTATTGATTTTGAAGACAATCAATTCAAATCAAAAATATCAGTGCCTTTCTGATCAAAAATTTCAATTATTCTGCCCCCGCCTCTTGCAACACAGGTTAAGGGATTATCTGCAAGAAGAACGGGAAGGCCAGTTTCTTCAGCCAATAGTTTTTCTATGTTATTCAATAATGCTCCTCCGCCAGTGAGCACTATACCTCGTTCAGCAATATCTGAACCTAGTTCAGGCGGAGTTTGCTCTAGTGCTGACTTGAGTGCATTAGCGATAGCTTGGAGTGGCTCTTGCAATGCATCAAGGATCTCATTGCTGTTCAAAGTAAATGTTCTC
Source organism: uncultured Woeseia sp. (assembly GCA_964629335.1). Taxonomy (GTDB): domain Bacteria; phylum Pseudomonadota; class Gammaproteobacteria; order Steroidobacterales; family UBA11654; genus CACPJA01. Next base: position 35,557 of record CAZVRH010000001.1, on the reverse strand, counting down.
GGTACCCCTTCTGATAAATTTCTACCTTTTACAGAGATTTCACTTACCGCATCTCCAGGGTATGCGCTCCCTATTTCATGTTTAATTTTTTCAGCTGTGGCTTCACCAATTAAGATTCCATAATTCCTTCTTATGAAGTTAATTATTGCTTCATCGAATGTATCTCCCCCTATTTTTACAGAATTACCATAGACAATACCATTAAGAGAGAGAACAGCTATCTCTGATGTTCCACCGCCAATATCCACGACCATTGATCCTCTCGCCTCATGAACCGGAAGTCCAGCACCAATTGCAGCAGCCATGGGCTCTTCAATTAAAAAAACCTTTCTAGCTCCCGCACCTTCGGCTGACTCTCTGATTGCTCGACGTTCAACCTGAGTTGAGCCATATGGCACACAGACCAAAACCCTGGGATTTGGTCTAAAATATCTTGATCCGTGAGCTTTCTTAATAAAGGCTTGCAACATGGCCTCGGTGACTATGAAATCTGCAATCACCCCATCTTTTAGTGGTCTAATAGCTTCGATACTGCCCGGGGTTCTTCCAAGCATGGCTTTTGCATTTGTGCCCACAGCTACCACGGTCTTAGTTGGTTTGCCATTCTCGCTTCTAAGTGCTACCACTGAAGGTTCGTTCAACACCACACCCTTACCCCTGGCATAGACCAATGTATTGGCTGTTCCTAGATCTATTGACAGATCATTAGAGAAGTATCCGAAAATGTTTTTAATCACTATTTAACCGTTAAAAAAAAATTAAGGTAGAAGGGATACTCTAACAACGAGTAGGATTTTGAGCAACAGGAAGTTATCATAACCTTATATATTTTTTAGTCCTTCGTTATGAGTATCAAAAAATCAGACATCGAGCACCTCTGTAATCTTTCAAAACTCCAACTGGAAGACAAAGAAAAAGCTGTTTTTTTAGAACAAATGCAATCTATTTTGAACATGATTCAAGAACTTCAAGACGTGGAAGATGGTGACATCTTGCCGATGGCTCATCCGCTAGATATGACTCAAAGATTAAGGGCAGATGAAGTTTCTGAGTTTGATCGAAGAGATGATTATCAAAAAAATACAGAGCATACAGAAAGTGGTTTTTATAAAGTCCCTAAAGTGATTGAGTGACGTGGAGCGTTATACGGTAAAGCAATTAAAGGGGATGCTTAATTCAGGAGAGGTAAATACTCAAGAGATAGTCAAAATCTATCAAGCAAGGATCGATGCGATAGACCCTAAAATCAATGCCTATATTACTAAAACAGATACCATCTCAGATCCCAATAATAGCAGGTCAGACGAAGAGCAGCCTTTAGCAGGAATCCCCTGTGCGGTTAAGGATATTTTTTGTACGGAAGGAGTTCTGACTACATGCGGCTCCAAGATGCTAGAGAATTTTATTCCTCCATACGATGCAACTGTGGTGAAGAATTTAAAAGATGGCGGCATGACCCTATTAGGTAAAACCAATATGGATGAGTTTGCGATGGGATCCTCTAACGAGACCAGTTTTTTTGGTGAAGTTAAAAACCCATGGGACATAAAAAGAACCCCGGGCGGTTCATCGGGTGGATCAGCAGCAGCAGTTGCAGCAGGCCTAGCTCCTATAGCCCTGGGTACAGATACTGGAGGTTCTATCAGGCAGCCCGCAGCATTCACGGGTATAACTGGGCTCAAGCCAACTTATGGCAGATGCTCTAGATATGGGATGATTGCTTTTGCATCCAGTCTAGATCAAGCAGGCATCTTATCTATTACAGCTGAGGATGCGGCTATGTTTCTTGAATTGATGGCCGGGTTTGATCCTTATGATTCCACATCTTCTCCGGAAGAAGTTCCACAGTACACAAAACATTTAGACAATGATCTTTCCGGTAAAACAGTTGGTTTGCCAAAAGAATTTTTTGATGGAAGTATAGATGCTAACTATCAGAATCTGGTTTCAAACTGTTTGGAAGTTTATAAGAAGCTTGGAGTAGAATTCAAAGAGATAAGCCTCCCAAACATTAAATATTCTGTCCCTACCTATTACGTGGTTGCACCAGCCGAATGTTCCTCTAACCTTGCAAGATTTGACGGGATTAGATTTGGGCACAGGTCAAATAAAACAGATGATTTAGATGAATTCTACAAATCAAATAGACAAGAAGGTTTTGGACAAGAGGTTAAGAGAAGAATCATTACTGGAACCTACGTTTTATCTGCGGGTTATTATGATGCCTACTATCTTAAAGCTCAGAAGGTTAGGCAATTAATTAATCAAGACTTTGTCACTGCTTTTAAAACCGTTGATGCAATTATGGGTCCAACCACTCAAACTTCAGCCTTTAAGCTCGGTGAAAAAATAGATGACCCAGTTAGTATGTATATGAATGATATCTACACTATTTCTGCAAATTTATCTGGGCTCCCAGCAATTTCACACCCTATCGGTTTTGCTGATAGCCTTCCATTTGGGATGCAGATAATTTCACCACATTTCCATGAGCATCAACTTTTAAATTTTACACACAAGTATCAATTGGAGACCGATTGGCATCTTCAGGAGCCTGATATTATCAATGAGGTCAAGAAGTGAGTTGGGACACAGTCATTGGTCTTGAGATTCATGTTCAGTTATCAACCAAGAGTAAGATTTTTTCAGGAGCTTCAACAGGTTATGGTGCTGAGCAAAATACCAACACTTCTTTAGTGGATCTAGGCTATCCGGGCGTTTTACCGGTCTTAAATAAAGAGGCTGTGATGATGGCAATCAAATTTGGTTTAGCGATAGATGCCAAGATTGCAAACAGATCCATCTTTGCTAGAAAAAACTATTTTTATCCTGACTTGCCTAAGGGTTATCAGATCAGTCAATACGAACTCCCTATTGTTGCGGCAGGATCATTGGTTATTCGACTTGATGATGGAACGGAAAAAAGGATTGGTGTGACTCGAGCACATTTAGAGGAGGACGCGGGTAAATCCATACACGATAAGTTTGATAATGAGACAGCAATTGATCTCAATAGAGCCGGAACTCCCCTTTTGGAAATTGTTTCGGAACCGGAGCTTAGTTCTGCCAAAGAAGCGTCTCTTTATATGCAAAAAATGCATCAGTTGGTTCGTTACCTTAAAATTTCAGATGGAAATATGCAGGAAGGGTCTTTTAGATGCGATGCTAATGTTTCATTAAAGCCTAAAGGTGATAAGAAACTTGGAACCAGAGCTGAAATAAAAAATATTAATTCTTTTAGGTTTGTAGAGAATGCAATAAATTACGAGATTGAAAGACAGAAGGAGCTATTGGAGGAGGGTAAAGAAGTGATTCAAGAGACACGTCTTTATGATTCTAATCTTGATGAAACAAGATCTATGAGGAACAAGGAAGAGGCGAACGATTATAGATATTTTCCAGACCCTGATTTATTACCTATAAGTATTGATGCAGACCTCATAGAAGCAATCGCTATTACTCTTCCAGAAAAACTTGAAGAAAAAGTTGATCGATATATTAATCAACTAGCTATTAAGAAAGAAGATGCCTATGAAATTACAAGAAGTATAGACTTGATCGATTATTTTGAAGACGCTCTTAAAGCATACAATGGTCAACCGCAACATTTGGCTAACTGGTTACTTTCAGAAATCATGGCCATTAGTAATAAAGAGAATATCCCGGTTAAAGATCTATCTGTAACTCCAAAATCATTGGCTCAATTAATCGAGAGAATTGATGACGGTACCATATCTACAACAATAGCAAAAAATTTGCTTCAACAATTAAAAGACGGCGCGTTAGAGGTTGATCATCTGATAGAACAGCAAGGATTAAAACAAATTAGTGACAAAGACGAGATCAAATTAGTGGTTAGAGAAGTGTTAACGGAACATCAAGATCAAAAGAATCAATATCTTGCAGGTAAAAAACAGGTTTTAGGGTTTTTAATCGGTCAAGTGATGCAAAAGACTCGAGGTACAGCTAATCCAAGACTAGTCAATGAGCTGATGGTTGAAGAATTGTCTAAGTAAGGTATATTCTTTTTCTAAGAAGATCAACGAAGATCAAATCATTTAACATCAATATTAAAGAATATCTAAGAACATACAGGGCAATCATCACTCTTATTCAGACCGATACTGTTATAGATATTATTTTTAAAGTCAAAGATTGAAACCTTATTTGTTTGATTGTTATTTAAACCTGAAATGGTTTTTATGCATTCCATTGCCATCATGGAGCCCATGATCCCGACCACGGGTGAAATGACCCCAATTCCTTGACAATCTAGAAGACTATCATCACCTAAATCATAGAGACAATTGAGACAACTTTGATCGGTTCTTTTATTTAAAATAGTGATCAGATGTCCTTCATAACGGATTGCTGCTCCGATACAAAGAGGTTTTTTTAGCTCATATGCAACTTGATTTATCATTAACCTCGATTCAAGATTGTCCGTTGCGTCGATAATTACATCACATTCATTCACGTAATTTTTAAGCTCACTTATCGAAGGTTTTTTATTTACAGAATGAATTGAAGCAGTTTCATTAAATTTCTTGAGTTTTTCTTTAGCAACGTGTGCTTTATTCATACCGATATCTGTTTTCTGAAATAAAATCTGTCTAGACAGGTTAGATTCATCAACTGTATCGTAGTCGATCAAAGTTAATCTACCCAATCCTGACACTGTCAGATAAAGGCTTGCAGCTGAACCAAGACCGCCAATCCCAATTATTACCGCAGAACTTTTAGATAGCTTTTGCTGAGCTTTTTCACCAAAACCCTCTAGGTTATGATGACTTATGTATCTTAAACTCTTAGCCATCTCTACTTGATTTGTCCCATTGTAACTCTTGGAAGATGATTGGAGTCCTTATAGGTCATGACGTTAGTGTACCCACTCTCATGCATCTGTTTTTGACAAAAATCTTGTTGATTGTAGCCATGCTCTAATAAAAGAAACCCATTTTTATTTAAAAACTGATGGCTGGTTTTAATAATATGACTCAGAGCAGATTGTCCTGAATCATCAGCGTATAAAGCTATTTCAGGTTCATAATATAGTTTCAAAATCTGGTCTCGCGTTAATTCATCTCGATCCACATAAGGTGGATTGCTGACGATGATGCTGAATTGTTCAGAGATCCCTTGAAACCAATCGGATTGTTTAAAGCTAACATTGGTTACATGATTTTGAATGGCATTTTGCCTTGCTAAATTAAGTGCTTTAGTCGAAAGATCAGTGGCTGTGAATGGAATTTGAGAATGTTCTTTTGCTAATGCTATTGATATTGCCCCTGAGCCAGTACCAAGTTCTAGAACGCTAGGGTTCTCATAGTTATTGATAATTAAAAGACATTGCTCAACTAACAGTTCTGTTTCAGGTCTAGGGATTAGTACATGTTCATTCACTTCTAAGAGAACTGACCAAAATTCTTTCTTACCAGTGAGATAAGCTAGAGGCATGCCTAGATGCCTTTTAGATAATATAGTTTGGTATTTTCTATACGACGCATCATCAATCGATATGTTTCTCTTGTAAAAATCTGTTCTGTCTTTTTGCAACAGATCAGCCAGTAAAATTTCAGATTCTAATCTCGGATTTTCTGTAATTGACGATAAATAATTAGTGGCTTGTTCAATAATATTATCGCTAGAATGTTCTTTCATCACGAATTGATTAATTATCTAACTGGGACATTTGTTTAGCTGCATTTTCTTGAGCCAAGGACTCAATTAGGTTGCTCAAATCCCCTTCCATTACTTCTGCAAGATTATAAAGGGTCAGTCCTATACGGTGATCGGTAATTCTGCCTTGTGGAAAGTTATACGTTCTAATTCTTTCAGATCTATCGCCACTCCCTACCATCATCTTTCTTTCTTGAGCTTGTTGATCCGCTATCTTTTTTTGCTCCATGTCATAAATTCTAGCTTTAAGGAGACTCATGGCTTTGGCTTTGTTTTTATGCTGAGATCTATTGTCCTGGCACTCAGCAACTGTCCCCGTTGGAATGTGAGTGAGACGAACTGCTGAATCGGTTTTGTTGACATGCTGTCCACCTGCACCGGATGCCCTAAAAGTGTCAACTCTTAGATCATTGGCATTGATTTCAATTTCGTCTACTTCATCGACTTCAGGAATAACAGCGACAGTACAAGCCGAAGTATGAATTCTGCCTTGTGACTCAGTTTTAGGAATTCTTTGAACGCGGTGCGTACCTGACTCAAATTTAAGTTTGGAGAATACACCTTGGCCTAGAACACGAGCTATAATTTCTTTAAATCCTCCTTGACCGCTTTCATTCTGATTTAATATTTCTACAGACCAGTTTTGTTCTTCACAATATCTGGCGTACATTCTGAAAATATCACCTGCAAAAATAGCTGCTTCTTGACCGCCTGTGCCTGCTCTTATCTCTAAATAGATGTCGCTCTTATCTCTTGGGTCATCCGTAAGCAGGAGCGGAAGAATTTCTTGCTCTATCTCTTGGAGTTGATTATCAATAATTTCAATTTCTTCTTTAGCTAGCGCTTGTAGATCACCGTCTTTTTCTGTAATGAGTACTGTCGTGTTCTCTTGTTCTTGCATTAAAGATAAATATTTTTCAAATAGTTTTACAACCGGTTCTATACGGGAGATTTCTTTGGAGAGTTCAACCATCAACTTATTATTCTTTTGCGTAGCTTCATCTGACAGTTGATTTCCAATAGAATGGTACTGTTCCTTAATAATCGTTAGTTTGTTTATGATTGAATCTTTCATAGGTATAAAAAAAATATTCAGTGACTATTTTATACTCAAAAAATATATAAAGAGTCGTTATTTATCGATCTTGGGCATTATTGTAGTCACATCCTTTATTTTGAGCTGCAGTAATGTTCAGCTTAAAAATCAAACAGTTAACTGGGAAAATAACCAAATGAGAATCCAAAATACTCGTAACTTCAGTATTTCAGGAGCCGTGTCATTAAAAACAAAAGAGGATAATTTTTTAGGGAATTACAAAATAGACCATCAAGATAACAAAGACTATATCTTATTAACAGATTTCTTTGGTAGAAGCGTACTTTCATCTAATGCGGAGGATTTAAAAGCCCTGCTCAAGAATTCAAATATATCGTTTTCAAGCACAGAGCTAGAAATTATTGAGTCATTAAACTTTACTTTATCCTCTCTATTGATAGCTCGCACCTCATCTTTACCAGTAAACAAGATGGTTAGAGGTAAATTGGGTATGCTGGAATCAATTGAAATTCCCTATCACGATATCCGTTTTGAGACGTATACAAATTTTGAAGATATTTTTTTACCAAAGAAAGTTTTGGTTTCAAATGAGTTTTATGAATTAACTTTTTCTCAAAAATTTTTTGAAAACAAATGAATTATCCAAACCACTCGCTTGACACGGTAATCAAGCAACTTCAGAATGACCCCATTGTAATAAAAAAGTTTTTATCATGGGGTGTAGCCAAGCGGTAAGGCAACGGGTTTTGATCCCGTGATTCGCAGGTTCGAATCCTGCCACCCCAGCCAGAAGACATATGATTAATAACACAAAAACGAGTCAAGAGTACAATGGATAGAGATAAATTAATTCTATTTGCGGGTCCAGCATCTAGCGCATTAGGGAGCTTAGTAGGACGTTATCTCAATCAACCTCTTGGCTGGATGCAGGTCAATCGGTTTAGTGATTCGGAGACCAGCATAGAGATTTCAGAAAATATTCGAGGGATGCATGTTTTTCTTATGCAGTCTACATATGAACCGGCCAATGAACATCTCATGCAACTTTTATTGATGGCAGATGCTTGCAAGCGGGCATCTGCAAAGTCTATCTCAGCAGTCGTTCCTTACTTTGGTTATTCAAGGCAAGACAGAAGACCAAGAAACACTCGGGGCCCTGTTTCAGCAAAACTGGTCGCTAATCTGATGGAAACTGCTGGCATACAGAGACTCATCACGGTAGACCTTCATGCGGACCAGATAGAGGGTTTTTTCTCAATTCCTGTAGATAATATTTATTCATCGCAAGTGCTGCTAAGTGATATTTGGAGACAGAAATATGATGAACAAGTGATTGTTTCCCCTGATGTGGGAGGTGTTTTACGTGCTCGAGCTATAGCAAGACGCCTTGATAATGCAGGTCTAGCTATCATTGACAAAAGAAGAGAAGCAGCTAATAAATCAGAAGTCATGAACATCATTGGAGATGTAGATGGTAAAACAACAATCTTATTTGATGACATGGTCGACACAGCTGGAACGTTGTGCAATGCAGCTTCAGCTCTTAAAGAAAAAGGGGCTATTAAAACCGTGGCATACGCAGCACACCCTGTCTTGTCTGGACCTGCTCTTGAAAGGATAGAAGAGTCAGAACTCGATGAACTAGTTGTCACAGACACAATACCGCTGTGTGAGGAAGCTCAAGCCATTGGTAAGATTAGGCAATTATCCATAGCTGAGCTATTAGGTGAAACCATACAGAGAATGATTGATGATGCGTCTGTGAGTTCTCTCTATGCCGATTAGTCTTTACTGAAGAAATATTTTTCACTAGCCACATATCACAACATCGGTTATTATTTCCCCCCATTTTAAGGATAAATAGTTTCTAAAAGAAAAATCATGGCTAATGAAATAGATTTAATTGCTGAATCAAGAGACGAATCTGGAACTTCTCATTCTAGACGAATGAGGCATGCTGGTATGGTTCCAGCAGTTATTTACGGTGCTGAAAAAGAGACCTTAAACCTGGCCATTGATCATAATCAACTCCTAAGAAAATTAGCTAATGAAAGTTTTCTCAATAGTATTCTCAATATACAAATTGATGATAAACAAGAATCTGTTCTTATAAAAAATGTACAAGTTCACCCTTCAAAGCGACAAATAATACATCTAGATCTCCAACGAGTTATAGCGGATCAGGTTATTAAAGTGAGCATTCCTCTTCAATTTATAAATGAAGAAATGTCTGAAGGTGTAAAACTTGAGGGAGGCACAGTAACACCACTAATGAATGAAATAGAAGTCAGTTGCTTACCGAAAAATTTACCTGAAAAAATTGAGGTGGATGTCATCGATCTTAAATTAGATGAGATGCTCTATTTGGAAGATATTGTTCTTCCAGAAGGTGTTGAAATTTCTCTACTCACTCAAGAGGAACCTGTTAATGAGCCAATCGTTGCTGTTAGATTACTTAGAATTGCAGAAGAGGAGATTGAACCCGAAGCTGATGAGGAAGCTCTTGAAGAAGGGGCTGAAGCTGAAGGCGAAGAAGGAGCTGAAGGAGCTGAGGAGACTGGAGATAAGGCTGCTGAAGGAGATACCGAGGAAAATAAAGAATAGCAATAGTATAGTATTCTTATGCGACCTCAAAAACTTATTCCCAGAGTCTTTATTGGGTTGGGAAATCCAGGTAAACGCTACACTAGAAACAGACACAATCTTGGTTATCAAGTTTTAGATAAGCTCTCGGATAAATATGACTTAATTGATTTCAAGAAACATGCAAAAGTTTCTGGTGTATTTATTAAGACAAATCTAAGAGATCAAGAGATTATTCTCTTTAAGCCGTCAAAATTTATGAATGAGAGTGGTTATTCAGTTAATCAGTTAATAAAATTCTATAAACTAAAACCCGAAGACATTTGTGTGATTCATGATGATCTGGATATAGAGCCAGGCAACCTGCAACTCAAGTTTGGAGGAGGGCATGCTGGACACAACGGCTTAAGAGATATCATCCAATGTTGTGGAAGTTCAGATTTTACAAGAATCAGAATTGGCATAGGTCATCCATCAAAAGGAGAGGTGATTGACTATGTACTTAAGAACCCTTCACAAAACGATAAAGACAAAATAGAAGGTTCAAAACTTGATGCAATAGAGAGCATTGAAATAATATTAGATCGCGGTCTTGATGAGGCCATGAATCATTTTAACCAGTAAAATGAAAAAAATTTTTAAAGCGACCACTGCTGGAAGCTTGCCAAAATATGATTGGCTTGCTGAGACACAAACTTTATGGCCTCAATGGAAGGTCTCAGGTGATGAGCTTTGGGATAAGCAAAAAAAATCAGCCAAGCTTTGGATTGAGGAGCAGGAAAATGCAGGCTTAAAGATTGTTTCTGAAGGCGAGCAATTTCGTATACATTTTGTTCATGGCTTCCTGGAAAAGATCAGCGGTATAGATTGGGATAAAAAAACCCAAATGGGCATTAGAAATGACCGATACACAGTAGAAGTCCCCACGGTAACTGATGCGGTTCAAAGACAAGGCTCTGTGCATCTTAAGGAAGCCAGTTTTCTAAGAGAAAATACAGAAAGCATCACTAAATTTACTCTCCCCGGACCACTTACCATCTCCGATACAATTGCCAACGATTATTACACCTCATCACAGGATATGGCCATGCATTTCGCAGAGCTTCTAAATGATGAAGCCAAGGAACTAGCAAACGCAGGGATTGATATCATTCAATTTGATGAGCCAGCATTTAACTCATTCACCAATGAATCTATTGACTGGGGTATGGAGGCATTGGGAATAGCTGCAGCTAATCTTGATTGCAAGACTGCTGTTCATATTTGTTATGGTTATGGAATAGAGGAAAATCTTAATTGGAAAAAAACATTGGGAGATCAATGGAAAGAATACGAATCACTTTTTCCTGAAATCAATAAAAGTAATATTGACCAGATTTCATTAGAATTTGCTGGTTCAAATGTTCCACCAGAACTCATGCGTCTACTCCCAGATAAAGAAATCATGGTTGGAGTGATTGGAGTAGTTAATGATCATATAGAAACGGCAGATGAGGTCAAAGACAATATCTTAGAAGCGCTTAAACATATGGATTCTGAAAGATTAATTGCCTGCAGTAATTGTGGCATGGCTCCAATTTCTGTAGATGTTGCTAAGAGAAAGATAAGAGCTTTGGGTCTAGGTGCCGAGTTGGCTTATAAACAGATCAATAATAATTTATAGCAATGGGTATTCGATGCGGCATAATCGGAATTCCAAATGTTGGGAAATCGACACTATTTAACCTCTTATCAGACGGATCCGCTGAAGCTGAGAACTACCCTTTTACTACCATTGAGCCAAATATTGGTATTGTCAGTGTTCCCGATCAAAGGTTGGATCAATTAGCAGCAATAGCTAATCCAGAAGAGGTCATACCTAGTGTTATTGAGTTTGTTGATATAGCAGGACTGGTTAAAGGCGCCTCAGAGGGCGAAGGATTGGGTAATAAATTTTTAGCAAACATTCGAGAAACAGATGCCATTATTCATGTCGTTCGTTGTTTTGAGGATAGAAATATCATGCATGTCTCTGATCAGATTAACCCATTAGAAGATCTTGAGATTATCAACACTGAACTATTACTAGCCGATATCCAAACCTTGGAAAAACAACTTTTAAGAGCAGAAAAGCAATCTAAGACGGGTGATAAGGAGCAATTAGCAAAAAAAGCTTTTTTAACAAATCTAATGGATCATTTAAGCTCAAATCATCCAGCCCGGTCATTTTCAGTGGCTAAGGATGAAAAACAGTTGATGAAAGAATTATGCCTACTTACAGGAAAGCCCATGTTGTACGTAGCAAATATTGATGAGTCTTCGATAACTAATGTTAATAAACATGTTCAGCAATTAGAGAAGTATGTGGATGAAACTCAAGACACAGTAATAGTTTCTCTTTGCGTTTCACTAGAAGCTGAGATTTCTAAATTAGATACTGCTGAGAAGGAAGAGTTTCTGAAAGAGCTTCAGCTAAATGAGCCAGCAATCAATAAATTAATACGGTCTTCGTACACACTACTTGATCTTCAAACATTTTTCACAGCAGGTCCCAAGGAAGTAAGGTCCTGGTCTGTCAAACGAAATTCAAAGGCTCCAAAAGCAGCTGCAGCAATACACACAGATTTCGAAAGAGGTTTTATTAAAGCCGAAGTAATTTCATATGATGATTACATCAAATATAAAGGTGAACAAGGTAGCAAGTCTCAAGGCAAGCTAAGACTAGAAGGAAAGGATTATATTGTTAAGGAGGGAGATGTAATTTATTTCAGATTCAATGTTTAGTTTCTACTCAGATCAGCCATAGCATCTATGATCTCAGAATAGCTTGCATAAAATTCCTCAGACTCACCTTCAGACCTCGTGTTTGGTGTCTTGATGTCATCTTCCATGTCTAAAAGGCCTATTGCTTCGAGGAAACGCGAGATTTTTAGAAATCTTTCAATATCCTTAACATTGAATCTCTCCAGGATCCCCCAGTCTTGTTTAGATCCAGAGGTTGGAAAATATTTGGTTATTCTTGTAAAGATCACATCATTGTCTCGGTCAACAAAGATATATTGGCCAAATTTCCCACTGGCATTAAAGATTTGTCCTTCATTGTCATTTTTTGAAAACCACCAATGAAGAGAATAACCGCGGTTCAGATCTGTAAATCTTTCTGGAGTAAATTCCCAATAAGGCGTGAAAGTTTCATTAACATAATCGGATGAGATTATTTGATTTTGTTCCCATTTACCATTTCTGGAAAAGAGGAGGCCAAATCTTGAATAATCTCGCGCTGACATATCAATGCAACAATAGGTTAGAACATTATCTGAGCTGTCTCTCCATAGTGTTGAATTATCAGCGCCGATAGGCTTTAAAATTCTTTCATTAAGAAGCTCATCCGCTTTCTTTCCAGTGGCTATCAGTAAAATGTCACCAAGTAACATCGAATTGACATTGTTGTATTCAAAGAGTTGATTAGGTTGCTTTTCTACCCCTATATTTTTTGCATAAGTCAGATGATCTTTTTTGAAAAACATTAGCTCGTGTTCATGTTCTGGGAATTGCAGGCCTGATGCCATATTGAGGATGTCTCTTATTGTGATTGCTGATCTTTCATCATTGAAGTAATCCAAATAATCACTTACTTTGTCGTCCAGACTCTTAATTTCTCCTCGGTCAATTGATATGCCTATTAGGCTCGCATAGAAGCTTTTTGCCATTGACCAAGAGGTTCCAAAAGAATTCTCGTCAAAACCTTCAGCGTAACGCTCTCCAATCAGGTATCCGTCTTTAATTAAAACAACTCCTTGGGTTGCATTGTCCTCAAAGGAAAGATCAAATAATCGGTCCACTTTTTCTTGATCAATATTAAGTTCTGAGGCAGATTTTGTTACCCATTCATCGCCTGGAAATTCTTTAGATTGCCCTGAAATAGGAGCAATGAACCCTAGGGAGAACAAGAGTATAAAAAAATATTTCTTTCTATTTGACATAATCCAATATCACAAATTTAGTTGAAAATAGCTCTTCTACTTGACAGAAAGGCATTTGAGATTGAAAATCCAACCTTTAGAGAACTTCGGTGATGTAGCTCAGCCGGTTAGAGCGTCGCACTCATAACGCGAAGGTCGGTGGTTCAATCCCACCCATCACCACCAAGTTTTAACCCATAGGGTTGTTAGCTTCTAAGAAGTCGCAACAAATTGTGTCAACACCTTGTTCCTGAGCGGCATTAACCATATGACTAATAGCCATATCCATGGCAAAATCTGGAACCTGAGTTAATGTTTCACAAGCACAGTCATTAAAAGTAATCCCTTCTGCTGCGCTGTTGGCTTTTTCTTTAATTGCTTCTGCGTCCATTATTTTTTCCTTTAAATAAATGTAATTAGCATTGATTGTGTCAAATTTTTAAGAAAACATGAAGTAAGGAGGCTAAAAAAATTAATCAATGATATGCGATAGTAGTCCGTCTAATAGTTTAGGCTCAAACCATGTTGATTTAGGCGGCATGATTAGATCGGCATCCGCAACTGAGATTAAGGAATCGATGGGTGTTGGATAGAGTGAGAACGCTATTGCCATTTCTTTTGAATTGACCCTTTTTTCAAGTTCTGACAAGCCCCTGGCTCCACCAACAAAATCAATATTGGAGTCCACTCTTTCATCTTTGATCCCCAGTATTGGGTCTAAAATGAAAGTATGCAATATGCTGACATCTAATGATTCCACTGGGCTGAAATTATTATAATCTTGGGTTAACTCAAGTCTGAACCATTGCCCATCAATATACATTCCAAATGATTTGTCTATAGACGGCTTTACTGGGATATCTGAAGGCACGCATTTGAAATTTTTTTCAATCATAGCGATTAGTTCATTCAGAGAGTGTCCATTAGTGCTCTTAACTAAACGGTTGTAGTCTAGTATTGTTAGCTGGCTTTTGGGAAAAGCAACAGCAAGAAAATAATTATATCCCTCGCTGCCGTCATGCTTGGGATTGTCATTCATTCTTGTTTCTCTTACCTTACTGGCAGCAGCAGAACGATGATGACCGTCTGCAATATAGAGAGATGGCAAGCTATTTAGTGCTGAAGTGAGATTATGAATGGCGTTAGTATCATCAATCTTCCAAATTGTGTGATTGATATTTTCTTTACTCATAACGTCATAGATGGGTTCGTTTTCGAAGATAGACTGGTTGATTAGGGCATTCAATTCAGAGTTATCAACATAGGTCATCAAGACGGGCCCTGTCTGAGCATTAAGTGCTTTCATGTTATTAATTCGATCCATTTCTTTTATAGGTTTGGTGTACTCATGTTTTTTTATCGCATTACTTTCATAGGCATCGATTGAAGCTACAAAAGCGATCCCAAGTTGATCGAGATCTTTTGTGGACATCTTGTAAACATATAAAGATTCTTCGTCATCTCTTACCAAAATATTCTCACTGATCATTGAATTTAAATTCTCTAATCCTTGCTTATAAACCAAGGGATCATCCGGACGGACATCTTCTGTTAAACCTATTTCCGGTTTTGAGATGTGCAGAAAGCTATAAGGCCTACCCTTAGTTAAGATTCTGGCTTCCTTTGAAGTAACAACATCGTACGGAGGAGCTATGACATCATCTGCATATTCAGGTAGAGGTCTTAGAGCTCTAAAGCTTCTGCCAAGAATTTTTTCTTTGTGATCCATGGAGATTAAAATTATTATTATCCTAGGCGCATTATATTAAATAATTTCAATCAATATAGGGGCGATACCTTGGTTCGTTTAATAAATAAAACAATTTATATCTTGTTCTTAATCCTTCTGGTTAATCCTAAGACTGTCGCTGTAGAAGAAATACTTATTGATGGTTCCTCCACAATATTGATAAAAAATGTAGTGGTTTATGATGGAACCGGCGCCGTGCCCTTTAAGGGACAAGTCAGGATAAAGGGAGATAGAATTCTAAATATAGAGCGGGGTAACCCTCCAGAAATAAGTTCTGATAGTCAGGTTATTGAAGGCATGGGTTTAGATTTGGCACCTGGTTTTATCGATACACATTCTCATCATGATATTGGTCTAGATGTAGAACCAGAAGCATCTGCTTTGATCACTCAGGGTGTTACTACTATTGTTAGGGGAATGGACGGATTTTCAGATGGACCAGAAGATACAGATTATTTTACAGTGAATCAGTATGCAGAGTATTTCCGAACGATTCCGGTTGCTATCAATGTAGCCAGTTTTTCAGCTCATAACAGTATTCGTCTAGAAGTTATGGGAGAAGATTTTAAAAGAGAAGCCACTGAAGAAGAAATAGAGCAGATGGCATCCCTAGTTGATTTAGACATGAGATCGGGAGCCTATGGATTAAGCACGGGACTAGAGTATGACCCAGGTATATTTGCTGCTACCCAAGAGCTAATTGAACTGGCTAAAGTTTCTCAAAGTTATGATGGAAAATACAAAAGCCATATCAGAAGCGAGGACAGAGAATATTGGCAAGCTATAGATGAAACAATAGAAATAGGTCGACAGGCAAACATTCCGGTCAATATTGATCACTTCAAATTAAATGGGAAATTTAACTATGGGCGAACAGACGAGATTTTATCGATTTTGGATAAAGCCAGAGAGGAGGGGATCAATGTCACCACGGATGTTTATCCATATGAAGCTTGGTCTAGCAGTATCACCACTTTGTATCCTGAGAGAAATTTTGAGGATCCAGTGGAAACAAAATTTATATTGGAGAATCTATCGTCCGCTGAGAATATAACCTTCGTTTATCACTCACTGCATCCTCATTATGTTCAAAAGACAGTCGCAGAAATCGCAAAAGAGAACGATAAAAGTGAGGCTGAGATGCTTTCTGAATTAAGTCAAGAAAGCTATGCATTAAGCACAGCAGCCGCTCCAGTTGAGTACGTAGTTGCTAAGGGCATGTTGGATGCTGATATTCGTCTGCTTCTTAATTGGCCTTACAGCAATGTAACCAGCGATGGAGAATTAGTTTGCTCACATCCAAGAGGATGCGGTAGTTTTCCTAAAGTGATTTCTAAATACCGAGGTGAAAATGGCCTAGGACCCCTTGAGCGAATTATCAATAAGATGACGCTTTTATCTGCAACAAACATAGGTTTAAAAGACAGAGGTGTGATCAAAGAAGGTGCCTTTGCAGATTTAGTGATGTTTGATGCGGATAATACTAAGGACAATTCAACTTTTGCAAACCCAACACTAAAATCAGAAGGGATTCATTCAGTCTGGATCAACGGAATCAGGGTTCTAGACAATGGGGAGTTTAGTGGTCAACTTCCAGGAAGAGTTTTACTAAAAAATAAGGAGTGAACATTGATTGCAGACTATATATTAAATGCTGTAGCACATAAAAATAGGCCAGATTCAGACCGTGAACGCGATGCCAATAGAAAGCCGGCCGAGCTTCTGAATTTTTTTAACATTAAAACAACCGATAAAGTTGGTGAAATGAATTCTGGGCGAGGCTACTTTTCCTCAATTATGGCTCATGCATTAATAGAAGGAGGTTTAGTTTATGCCCATACTTCGCCAATGAGCGTAAAACGTTGGAAAGGAAACCCTATTGAAAAGAGACTCAGTGAGTTTCCTCAAGATAATTTATTTCCTGTGGTGGGTGAGATGGAATCCCCTGAATTTCCTGAAGAACTGGACAAGATTTTCAATATTATGACTTATCACGATTCAGTTTGGACCAAAGCTGATAGGAACGCTATGAATACCGCTATTTTTGAGTCACTTAAATCAGGTGGAGTCTATGGGATACTCGATCATAATGCCAAGGTGGGGCAAGGCATCGATAATTGTCACGATATTCATCGAATTGAGAAAGAATTTGTTATCGATGAGGTGACTTCTTCAGGTTTTATTTATGATGGAGAGTCAATAATTCTTGAGAATCCTGAAGACGAGTTAACTGATATGGTGTTTGAAAAACATATAAGAGATCGCACAAGCCGTTTCATACTCAAATTTAAGAAACCTGAATAACTACAAACCTCTTTGAGTCACAAGGTAAGTTGCAAAACTTCCTAACCAATGACCTCCCTCATAGAATTCTCCGGTTACCGCTGCCAAACCAACATCTGAATGTTCTGTAGCCGCGGACAATAAACTTTCAATTCTTGGGTCATCTGGCGGTAATCCGCTTGCTATACCTTCTAACATCCAAGCTCGGCTGAGGTTTAGGCCGTCTAAATGAGCAAGCTTTGGATCTGAAGGATCACTCACTATTGCAGGTTCTAACCAATCCTCATTGTCGCCTATAGGAATGTTTATAAAGTCATTGAGCCATATTGAGAAGTCTGCAGGTTGTAATACTCTTCTCATTAAATCAGCTTCTGCTAAGCACGGGGAAAGAAAATCAGCACCGGATGGCTCATAAGAAATAGGACAGTTCTTATCATTGATAAAGTAATCAACGCTTCTTTGCTCAATGAGAGAAGCCAAATCCTCATCGCCGGTGGTTTTTGCCCAATCCATGATTAAACCCAGTGCGAAAGCTGTTTGCGAATGCTGACCACTTCTTACAGGATAGGTGAGTTTTGGAAGCCAGTCTTCGATGCGTTGTGACAAAATATCCTCTAAGGGCCTAATATTTTCACGCCATCGGTTAGCGGATTTATTGTCTGTCCATTCCTCAAGTTCACTCACCAATTGAAGTAGCCAAGCGATGCCGTATGGACGCTCAAAGGCTGTTCGACCTTTTCCTCTAATATAATGTGACTCTTTCAATAGATTCTCAGCAGTGAGACTGATATTGAGTTTTATGACCGACTCCGAGCTCAATTCATTTTCTGGATAAAGTCTAGCCAGTCTGACTAATAACCAATGACCATGTACGGAAGAATGCCAATCATAGCAGCCATAGAATGCTGGATAGAGATCTCTTGGGGGCTTTACATCGTCATCATTTTGCAAGGTGTGAGAAATTTTATTTGGGTATTCCTTATGCACACATTCTAGTGCCAATTCAGCAAACTTTTCAGGCGTTATTGAATTTTCAGCAAAGGAGGGTGGAGAAACTTGGAGCAAAAGAAATAAGGTTGTTACCAGTAATCGGACTTTGGCATTTTCCTGATTCACAATCTATGCATCTAAAAATGTATTGTGCTTGTCTATAAGGGGGTCACCGGTCTCAATTCCCAGCAAAAACCTACCGGTAGGAGTTGTAGCGTTGTCCCAGTGTATGGCGCCATGAGTAGACATTGTTCTTAAGTCTCTAAAATGTCTTTGAGCAGGGTTGCGTCCGGTTTGACCAGTTACACCCATCATTCCAGATAGGCGAGAACCTGATTTCATGCACAGTTGAGCAGCCATTGCGGTTTCTCTTCTTATTTTTAATCGGTCATCGCCAACTATAGATTCTCCTGCTTGTCCTTTTTTATGAAGAAAATCACACAAATTATTAATTATTAAATCACTGGTCCTAAGCTCTTCATAAGATTCCCCAATTTTCTGCTGAACTGGCGCTTGTTCTGAAACTCTTTCACCAAACATTGAGCCAAACCTTGTTCTGGTTTGGTCCAAATATTCAAGCAATAATCCATGGGTCGCACCAAGAATAGGACCTGATAGGAGCGTATTAAAATACATACCCATCTCCACTCGATATATGTAACTCTCGTGTAACTCTGATCCAGGTGGGTTTTTACCACCTAGTTCAAGTGATTTGACGGTTCTATGTTCTGGAACAAAAGCATCGACCACTTTAATGTCTTTGCTGCCAGTGCCCTTTAATCCTTCTGCGTGCCACGTGTCAATGATTTCATATTGATCTGGCATAATGAGTGCCATCCTATAATCCAAGCCTGTTCCAGATTTGCTATTTGTATTTTTATATTGCCCTGCAACAATTGAACAATCAGAGTGATCAACACCGCTGGCGAATCTCCATAAACCATTAAGGATATACCCTCCTTCCGTTTCTTTTATTTCACCTCCGCCAGCAAAAGCTGTGGCAATGATTGCATCGGGGCAAGACGGCCAAAATTCCTCCTGAGCTTCGGCAGGAAATCTTCCTAAGTTCCATGAATGTGACATTACCACTGATGACATCCATGATGCAGATGCACAACCTTTTCCTAGTTCTCTAGCTACATCAACCTGAACTCCCCAATCCATTTCAAACCCACCGTATCGCTTTGGTGTGAATATTTTATGAATACCGGCATTTTTCATGTCCTGAATGGTTTCTTCTTGCATGGTTCGAAGATCTTCAGCTTCCTGCGCTCTATCTCTTAGCTTTGGTATTAAATCAGAGGCTGCTTTAGTAATCTCTTCTCTGGTGGGAATATTACTATGGGATGTTTTTTGAGCTGATTTCACCATAAATTACGCAATTTCTACGGTCACCTTTCCATCCTCATCCATATCAGAAATCTTCAGTTCAACCCCCACTGCTTTACCGTAGCCGAGATATCTTGGTCGCCACCATTTATCAAAGACTTCTTCTTCAGTGAGATCAAATTGGCCTATACCTCTTGCGGCATTGAGCACCTTCCTAAATGGAAAGGTAAATGTTCGTTTACCTGGCTCAGCTTGCGGATCTAGAAACATTTGGAAAAAGCAGCCAGTTCTTTCAAAATTCATGACCAAAGCCAGTTCCTTATCACCTGTGGTTTCGATCATAGCTTTGGTGCGTTCAAGCAATGGCATCATAGTGTTTAAATCATGCTCAATATAGGCTTCAAGGAGGCCATTATTCTTAGCAAATTGAACAGCATTCAAATGCGCTTTTAGCAAAGCATCGTTTGTGTCATGAGGATAAGGTTTTTGTATTTTCATTGTTTTCACTAAGATTTGCATAGCTTTGGCCAGATCTTCTTCTCTGCCTTCCATGCCTGTCGGGGGAGCTAGAGTTTCTGCTGTCATAGCCTCCAACGGAGGGCCTCCACTCGGTTTTTCTTCATTTTTTGGTTTATTGCTTCCTTGCATCATAGCCATGTTGCTACCTCTTTCATCTCTTAAGTTAATTAAATCAGTTAATTAATATATCAGTTACGAATCTTTTTTGATTCATATATCGTATTCTACTGTTAAGGAAATTAGATTAAAATATTAGTCAGTTGTACTTTTATGTAATTTGAAGGGAGGAGAAAGTGTATATCAATTTTTGGTATCCAGTAATTTTCAGTGAAGAATTAAAAGATGAGCCTGTAAGAGTCAGAATGTTGGGTCAGAATTTTGTTAGTTTCAGAGATTCCAAAGGTGTACCTCAGACTCTGAGTGATACATGTATTCATAGAGGCGGATCATTGGCTGGAGGTGTTATCAGAGAGGATTGTATCCAGTGCCCCTATCATGGTTGGAGATTTAATGGCCAGGGAGAATGCAAGAGAATTCCATCTTTAGGCAAGGATGCAAAAATTCCAAAAAGAACGAGAATAGATGCTTATCCAACAGAAGAGAAGTACGGCATAGTTTTTGCATTTTTAGGAGACTTAGAAGAGGGTAAGAGGCCACCTATAATGCCTATTGCTGAGCTAGAAGATGAAGAAAACTGGAGAGCGAATTGGTTAAATTATGAGGCAAAAATAAATTTTGAACGTTCAATTGAAAATGGCCTAGACGCTGCTCATAATGAATTTGTACATCCAACACACGGACACGAGGGCGAAGACGAAGATTATAAGGTTAATGATCTAAGATTTGTGGATAATATGTTTGGCCCTAAAAAATGGGGCTTTGGGTTTTGGCATGCTTTTAAATCACCGGCTTCTAAACAAGAGGGTCCTCAAATAAAAGAAGCAAGCGATGAGCGAATGGCAGGTTCAGGGGTCGTAGGGCCCAATCAAATGTGGACCTATATTGTGTTTAATGAGAATTCAGAATTTAGACAGTATATGTTCGAATGTCCAATTGAAGAGGATCATGTGAAAATATTCTTAGTCAATATGAGAAAAATGATGCTGGATGAAAATATGGATAAACCAATAGCTGATAGATGTATGGTGATAGCACAACAAGACATAACTGTTTTAGAGCAATTAGAGCCAGTACTTACACCCAGTTCAAACACCAAAGAGTTTTTAGTTCCTGCTGACGAGCCTTGTATTAAATACAGAAAGCTACTTTCTGGTTGGGCAAATAAAGGCTGGAAAATTGATACAAAAGCAGTACAACAAGAACAGGGTAAAAAAGCGTTTGCAATTCCTTCACCAGAGAGGAAAAAACAAAAAGGCTGGGTTCTGGATAAAATCCCAGTTCAGTAATTATATAGTAGGATAATTTATGAAAATAAAATCGAGTTGTAAGTCATATTTAACAATGCTGATGATTTCAGTTTTAATGATAGGGTTTACATTTAATAATGAAATCAAATCAGAAGAAGAGGCAGCCTATACTCCAACAACCTTAATCACAGGAGCGAACAGAGGCATAGGACTAGAGTTTACAAGACAGTATTTAGCCCTGGGGTGGAACGTAATTGCCACTTGTAGAACCCCTAATAAAGCTGATGACCTTATTGATTTAAAAGAAAATTATCCAAATCTTCTTACCATCCAACAACTAGATGTAACTGATCATCCCAGGATAGATCAGCTAGCGTCAGAACTTCAGAATGTA
The DNA here is from genome assembly GCA_964629335.1 of uncultured Woeseia sp. Taxonomy (GTDB): domain Bacteria; phylum Pseudomonadota; class Gammaproteobacteria; order Steroidobacterales; family UBA11654; genus CACPJA01. The sequence continues at coordinate 13,665 of CAZVRH010000001.1, read as the reverse complement.
CCTATCGATGTTCTGCTCAATAACGCAGGAATCTCAGGTGGCTCTAGCAATCAACTGTTTGGTAACATGGATTATGAGGTTTATGAAAGTGTTTTAGCTGTAAATACCATAGGGCCTTTGAAGATGGCAGAGGCGTTTTACCCCCATGTAAAAAACAGTCAATTGAAAAAAATTGTTACTGTTTCCAGCAGTGAAGGATCAATAGCAACAGCGTTTAATCGTGGCGGAGGGCGTCTTTTTTTCTATCGATCCAGTAAAACAGCATTGAATATGGTGATGGTGAATCTTGCTCTCCAATTGAAAAGCAGAGGAATCGCTGTCGGCATGGTGAACCCTGGAGCCACTGACACTGATTTCATGACCGGTCTTCCATTTCCTATGCGAAGCCCAGAACTTGCAGTTTCTGAGATGATAAGAAACATTGAAGACATCACCGTTGATAATACTGCTGCTTATATTAATTACAACGGCAAGACGGTGCCCTGGTAACAACTAAGTTTGGTTGAACTCAGCTATTCCAGCGAGTGATCTCTCTACAGAAGTCTCTGCACTATCTATTATTTCCCCAGTTTCGATAGAGAATTTCCCAATTTTACCATTAAAGAAATTGCCAATGAATGCATGTTGACAGTCCGATGAAAGACATAGGGACGCCCAACCCGGCCCAGGTAATATTTTCTCATCAGTGATTTCACCAGTGTCTGGATTGTGTTTGCAAAGTGCAAATCCTGCCCCAAAATTTGCTTTAATGGAGTAAAAATCACCGTTGGTCGCATAACTAATGGCGATCACCATATTGCCGCTATCCGGCTCATAGGTGATCAGATCATCCAGTTGTTGATTATTATGAATATCGTACTGGAAAATCCGATTGCCCAATTCAGAAATATAGACAACTTTAGACTCATCAGCATCCATAGTTGAAGCTGTAATACCTAAAAAGCCAGGCATTCCTCCGTGTGTTTCAGTTTCATAAGTGTCAAGGAGGTCCCCGTTATTAGAAAATTTATAGAGATTGCCGTCCCCGTATCTTTGAGTATCTGGCATAAAAGGAAGAACAGTGCCTAATTTCCTAGGGCCTTCGAGTGCTTTATTATTTGATTCATCACCAACAAGGTGTTCACCTAGAAATAAATCGCCTGAACCGCTAAAACAAACGTTCGAAAATGAACGTGCACCAAAATCTACTTGATCAATTTGTTCACCTGTGGGCGCGACTTTAATTGATGCATAGTTTTGACTATCAAAAGCCCAGAGATTCTTATCAAGATCAAACTTGAGACCTTGCACTAAGTGGGTTGTATTTTTAGTCCAAAGTGTCCCCTTAACCTTTAGATCACTATCGTATTGAATAATACGGCCGTCTCCAGCATGATCATCGTCTGGGTTATTTAAAATTGTTGCACCAGCAAAAATATCTCCATGCTCAAAGGGTTTTAAATCTGATTCATTAGTCATATCTGCTCCTTTTTATAATAGGTGACCCCACTTTTCTTTAATTAGATCAAAGATTTCTGGATCATGTTCAACCAAGTGTTCTCTGTTTAATTTAGGATAGGGAGATGGACCGTTTTCTTCGGGGAGCTGTCGGGTAGCGTCAATGATAATTTTTGATGATTTCCCTCTAGTTTTGGCACTGGGGTCTAAGAAGAATCCTGGTCCTTCATCGATAATCTTAGATCCAGGATATGGCTGCCAGCGTGCACCCACGGTACTGAAAACCTCGGTTGTATTATGTATGTCAACGTCTTTATCAACCACAATCACAATTTTACCAATAGGGAGAAAATTTAGTTTTTCTGCAACTTCAATGGCCTGATGTGGTTTGGTTTTATCAATACTAATAAATATAAACCCCACATGATTAATGGGGATAGTAAATCCTGTGAGTTCAGGTATAAATTTACTAAAGCCTCTGAGCGATGCAGCTTCACCAGGGCTGGTAACAAAGCCTCTTGTGACTCCAGTAAATTGATTGACTATAAAGGGCTTTTTTCTGTGCGTGATTGTTTTAATATTCATATAAAATTGTTCTTCGTGAGGGAGACCCATATAGCCATACATTTCTCCAAATGGCCCTTCTTTTTCTAGATCATTCAAAGGTATTTCACCTTCTATAATCATCTCTACATTGGCTGGGACTAGTATGTCACTGTTTTCACATTTCACGACCTCTACCGACTTCCCTTTAAACCCCCCTGCAATTTCTAGTTCATCTTGCCCCGTTCTTGCAGTCTTTGAGCTGCTCATTGCAAATACGATCGGGTCGGTGCCTAACACCACTGCTGCTTGAGCGACTGCCTCACCTCTTTCTCTTTTTGCCATTAAGAATTTCCAACCGTCCTGACCTTTTTCTGGGTTAATGCCTATCTTTCTAGGTCCTTTAATTTGCATTCTGTAAGTGCCTACATTTTTTCCAAGCTCAGAATCAACGAGAACCAAATTACCTGTATTAATGAATCTCCCATTATCTGCCGGGTTGCTCTGGAGAAAAGGGAAATCTAATACATTGATATCATTTTCTTGGATCATTATTTCTTTGCTCGGTGCGTCTTCCTTTTGAATTTCCTTGGTTGTTATTGGTTTTATTTCACCCATCTCCATCATTTTTTCCAGGGCTTTTTTATAGTTATAGATATGTTGACCTTCTTCTAAGAGATCAATATCAACACCAACTGCTAGAGCTTCATGTGCACCCATCCCATATTGATTAACAATAATTGGACCTTCCTTCCATTCGCCTGAAATTTTTATCTTATCAACGATCAATGCGGGAGCACCAAGCCATCCGTGCTTATCTATCAGTTTGTACATCAATCCTGTTAATTCGTAGTTGTCTTGATCAATTTGATCAATACGGATGACGCTTCCATGTTTTTCAATGGCTTCCATGTACTCTCGTAAAGAGTCATAGGGACCCGTTTTAACCGTAGACTGTTTTGCTGCAATAGTTTGTGTCATTTTTTAGTCGATGAATTTTTTGTTAGTACCCATTGTATATAGCTATTTGAAATAAAAAAGACCCCACATATAAAATGGGGGTTTTTTATGGTTTCTAAGTCAGAAATTTTGTAATTAAATACTAAATCAAAAAAAATTAGGAAAAAATAAAAAGCCCCTTTTCAGGGGCTTTTCTATTGTAATGTTGTTCCGCTATTACCAGCGTTTGGTGTATCTAATTCCTATCTCTCTAGGCCTATTAGTATACTGTCTTCCTCTTCCAAAGAAGAAGTCAAAGTACCAATCGTTCACAGCAATTTCTGCTCTTTCATCCGTAATGTTATTGACGAAGAAGCTGACTTCCCAATCATCGCCTAACACACCGAATTTAGCATCTGCTATCGTGTATGATTTTTGAAGGAACTGATAACTAGGTTGGACCGCACTGACCGAGTCACCGGTGTAACTCACAGAACCTCTAATGAATGCTTCATTAGCTCCAAAGGCATCAAACTGCATGCTCTTCTCAAACCACATATTGCTTTTAAACTCTGGTATCTGAGGCAGTCTAGATCCTGATGGAGCACTGCCATCTGCTAGTGCAGTGACTGTTTCAGCTGTCACCCATTGAGAGTTCCAGCCTAGTTCTGCATTGTCTCCAATCGCAGCTAGTATTTCTAGGGTGAATCCATCAGATCCAGCAAATCCTAAGTTAGCCACCACTTTTTGCCACGGTTGTCCACATTGTGGAGCAGGGTAGGCACTCTCAGAGCCACAAGGCAGATTACTTGGATCAACAAGTTCGATCTGGTAATTATCCCAATCCATAGTGAAGTAAGTCGCATTCAGTCTTAATCGACCGTCTGCTAGTGTAGTTTTCACTCCAATTTCTTTGTTTTCTAAGAAGTCAGCATCGTATGAATCAGGGTAAATTGGGGCAGATGATCTACCTCGATTTACACCACCAGGTCTATACCCTTCTGAATAGAGTATGTAAGCCATGGTGTCATCATTGACATTGTACTTGATGCTCACTTTAGGAACGAAATCTTTATTACTCGGGTTGTCTCTCTTATTCTTAGGAAGGATTCCATCGGCAGTTAATGCACCGTGTGGATTTTCTACCCAATAAGTCTTATCTGCTGAACGATCAAAATATCGCCCACCAGCTGTTAACTCCCAATTTTCATCAAATCGATAGTTAATTTCACCAAAGACTGCCATGGTTTCCCATTCGGTTCTGTCGTATGACGACCACCATATATCGGTTGGCGCCAGTGGAAGTCGATCGGGTAAATAGTAAGTGAGATAATTTAGGCGGTTTTGATACCCTACTGAATTTCTATAATCAACAGTTTGTGTGTGAAAGTCCCATCCCTCTTCTCGTTCTTGGTAGAACAATCCTACTACCCAGTCAAGGTCATCTGTTTGGTTCGATAATCTAAATTCCTGAGTTTTAGAGCTGTTCCATTGAATCAATTCATTGAATCCAGGAACATCGTTATACCAGTAAGCAGTGCCCACAGGTTGGAAGCAGTATTTGCTCCAACCTCCTGGTGCACCATTGTAGTAGTAACAGAAGGTTCCAAAATACATAGAGTAGACTGATCGATCGTTTATGTAGTAAACGTCTCTATCAAAATAAGAGGTTGCAGAAATTAACTTAGCAAAGCCAAGATCTTTTTCCACTGTGAGCGATAGTTGAGTCCAGTCATCGTCTCGTGGTTCATCATAGAAGGATATTCTTTGAAGATCACCAATGGTTTGGTCGAAGTAGTTGTAGCCGTCTGCAGAGTTATTTTGTACTGACACTCCGGCTTGAATATACCCATCATCCATATCCCATCGGCCAAAAATTCTTCCGCCTTTCGACTCAAAAGTGTTAACGTCTTCTCTAACTGCAGATGGATTGAATGCGGTATTATTGTTTAGTCCAAATCTAGCACTTTGTCCGTCTATTACATCCACATAACCACCGTCTGTGGCAGTAAAACCAACAGCACGGATTGCAAAGTTATCTGATATTGGAACATTGACCATACCGGTAACTTCCCAGCTGTCTTCATTTCTAGGGGATGTTGCTGAAGCTCTGAGGGTTACATCGGTCGATGCTGCAAACCCGCTTGGGTCTGGTTTATTGGTAATGATTCTAATGGTTCCGGATTGAGCACTTGAACCATAAAGACTTCCTTGTGGTCCTGCAAGAGCCTCTATACGAGCGATATCAATCATTCTAACATCTACAGCCATACCAGATTGTGTAACTGGTTGTTCATCGATGTATAGAGCGGTTGACTCTTCAGAGATAAAGGTGCCGTTATCATCGGCAATACCTCTAAAGTAAACCTTTCCGGTTCCTGGTGTGTAATTAACGTAACTCATCGCAGGTATGAGTTTTGCATAGTCCTCCATATTGACTACTTGTGCTTTGTTCAATTGGTCTTCAGTGATCGCTTGTACAGAACCAGCAATGTCTTGAAGGCTTTCAGCTTTCTTGGTAGCCGTAACTACAATTTCTTCCAACTGAGCTTGTGCAGTTGTGTAACCAGCCAATGCTGCTGAAACAGCGGCTGCTACACTAGTGACTTTTTGTGTCTTTGTTAACGTCGACATGATATTTAACCCCTAGTTAAAATTTTATTTTTTTATAAAATACACTCGATACGACTCAATGAGTTGTAGCCCCTAGAGTCATATCAAGTACGATTCTATAATATAATGAAGGTAATACAAGTATTAATAGTTTTGTTTTTTTACTACATCTTTTTGATAAATTCATAACAATAACTTCAAAACCAAAGTGTTTAATAATATAAAGGTAATAAGATATTGATTTTAAAGGCAAAATAAGATTAGTTGAACGATTAAACGACATGAGTTTTTTGCATTGGAAATAGATTTGAGTAAAATGACCCCAAACAAGAGTAAAAAGGCATAAACATGAACATTGGAGAACCTTTAAAAGAACTAGGTGAGATTGATTACATTCCCTTGAGAGACCGTATTCTTTCACTTGACGAGGTCGCCTGGAATCAAAACCTTAGTAGACAGGAAATGTTTGATGTTCATAAAAAGACAAGTTCATTGGTCATGATTTTTTGCGATGGTTGGCCAGAGATTAATATTTCAAAAGAACAAGGATGGGATCATATGGCCGATTTAGCAGTCCCTCTAATGGATGAAGTGATCAAAAAACATTATGAGCCAGGAGGCACTATTATAAGGGCTATGGCAGCAAAACTCTTTGCCGGTGAGAGAATAACACCTCATGTGGATAAGCACCCTTCATTTCACATTGCACATCGGATTCATATTCCAATAACCACGAATGACAATGTTCGATTTACAATTGCAGGCCGACCTTTCCATCTGGAATTAGGAAAAGTTTACGAGGTAAATAATCAGTCAACACACAGTGTGATGAATCGAGGCAAAGAGGATCGTATAACCTTTATTTTTGACTACATGCCACCGGATATCAGGTCCAAGGCAAAAACCCTCAATTAGGTCTGCTTCAAATCTTCGGGATATAAGACTGGTTCTAGGGTTTCAATGAGTGGGTTGATTTGACCTTCATAGTTCTTCCAAGCGTTCATGGCACCTTTGTATAAAGGCTGTCTGACTTGTTCCGAACTGGCAGTATTGATTGATCGCTGTGTTTCATAGAATTTCAGACATTCTTCTTCCCAGTTTAATCCACAATATTCGAGAAGATTTTCAGTTTCTGACTTCTGATTACTGATAAGATCTTCATACTTTAAATCAAGGATTTCACCAGGAAATAATTTATGCCAGTGGTCCATCATTCTTTGATATTCAAGGTAATACTCGGCAATTTCAAATAAGTCATAGCTCCATGACTGACCCTTATAGAAGAGTTGCTTATATGAACTTATACAGCTATCAAGCGGATTACGCTGTGCATTAATCACCTTAGCATTAGGTAAGATCATTTTAAGAAAACCGATGTTTGCAAAGTTATTTGGCATTTTATCGATAAAATACGGCCTGTCGGTTCGGTATCTTTTTGTTGTGGTCAAATAATCTTCACCGTATTCGACTAACTCTTCATCTGTCATATCTTTCACGGCATGAGGGTATTTAATTCCTTGAGGCCTAGATTTTGTTAATTTTCTAGCAAGTAACGATAAATCTGGTAACTCTTTAGTGCCTTCAACTTGAGAATGACTTGCTAATATTTGTTCTATAAGTGTTGAACCCGATCTAGGAAGGCCAAGAATAAAAATTGGTGCTTTACTTAGGCAGCCCTTGCCTTTTGTTGTCTTAATCAGTTCTTCGTTAAAAACTTCAATGAGTTGATCATGGGTCACTTGGGTTTGAACAGAGTCGTAGACTTCTTCTTGTCTTCTGAGGTCATTGCCTGTTTTAAAATGAAACCATGCTTCCTCATAATTTCTTTCTTTTTCTTTAGCATTCGCCAAAGCAATATGAAAGAAGGCTTTATTGCCAATGGGCATTTGATCATTTTTTACGTGTACTTCCATCTCTTTAATTTCAGATTTTTCAAAAGTGTATGTTTTCAGGTTGGCAAGACTCCAATAGGCTTCTGCAAACAATGGCTGAACCTTGATACATTTTTTGTAAGCATCTACAGATTCTTCGTAACGACCGACAGTTTTTAAGACATTGCCAAGACCCATATTACTTCCCATATGGTCAGGTTCAATTTTGAGTGCATCTTCATAGGATTTGATGGCGCCTTCATGGTCAGACATTTTTCCCAGAATGCTGCCTCTAATCATAAACCCAAAGGGTAATTCTGGCTGTAATTGTATAACTCGCTGAACAGCGTCCAGTGCTTTCCCGTAATCCTCTATTTCTGAGTAGGATTCAGCTAGATCAGCCCAAGCCCTAGCAAATTTGGGTTTGATCTCCACAGTCCTTTCTAAAAGAACGATGGCGTCCTCCTTTTGTTCCATCTTTGATGCAATGGAAGCCAGTAGAACAAGTCCATTCACATCATCTGGTTTTTTCTTTAGTACCTCTCGGCATAATGTTTCTGCTTCCTCTACGTTGCCTCTAGAAAATAATTGAGTGGCAGTTGCCAATTGTTCTTGAACGGGATCCAGGGCTAAAGCTGCTTTGTAAGATTCTTCAGCTTCTTCTTTTCTACCCAGAGCTGAGTATATTTTTCCTAACTTTATCAACGCACTGGGGTTCTCAGGATTCAATTCTATTGCTTTTCTAAAAGACTCAATAGCTTTGTCTGGATTATTCTGAGCTAAGAGGGCATTGCCTAATTCCTCATGTGCTTGAGGAAAATCAGGAAACATCCTAAGGGTATGCTTTAATCTTTTGACAGCAGCTCCGGAGCGTCCTTGACGGACAAGGCAAACACATAACAATACTTGGAGATTTGGGTCACCGCTTGAAATTTCATTCAATGAGGATCGACAAATCTTCTCAGCCATTTTCGCGTCCCCTGCATTCAGAAATGCCAATGCTCTCTCGAATGAAGCTTTTAATGCTGAAATATCGTCTTTGGCCATAATAAAATTAAATTAAGATTGGTCAGGATGTAGGCTTCAGTCGTTTTTGACGATGAATTATCCAGCCTGCCATGCTAACTCCAATTGTCACCAAAAGGATTAATATGGTAGCGAGAGCATTGATATCAGGTGATACACCTAGCCTAACTTTAGAAAAAATCAGCATGGGTAGAGTCGTGGCACCCGGTCCAGATACAAAGCTTGAGATGACCAGATCATCAAGAGAAAGAGTGAAGGCTAATAACCAACCTGAAATCATAGCAGGTAAAATAATTGGCAGAGTAATGTCCCAAATTACTCTAGCAGGCCTTGCTCCAAGATCCATTGCAGCTTCTTCCAATGATTCATTAATTTCAGTTAACCGGGATTGTATGATTACAGCAACGTAAGCCATCGAGAAGGTAATATGAGCAATCGTGATTGTGTTCATTCCTCTTTGACTAGGCCAACCAATAAGATTTTGAAGACTGACAAACAGCAGCAACAGTGAGAGACCAGTGATTACTTCTGGCATCACCAGCGGAGAAGCAATCATACCTGTGAATAGCATCCGTCCTCTAAACTGCCTTAATCTTGCTAAAATCAAACCTGCCATCGTTCCAAAAATAGTGGCGCAAGTTGCTGTGATAGCTGCGATTCTAAAGCTTAACAAAGCTGCGTTGAGAATATTCTCATTATTAAACAATTCTATATACCATCTGATTGACCAGCCACCCCAAACTGTCACTAGTTTTGAGTCATTAAACGAGTAGATAATGACCAAAATAATTGGGATATAAAGAAAGGCAAAGCCAAAACATAACATCGAGAATATGAAGGTAGATCTTTGGGTCATGACTCACTCCAAAGTTCCTGATTTTGTCTTTTTTGAAAGTAAACTATTGGTAACACCAACAGCAAAACTAGAACGATGGCGACTGCAGAAGCGACCGGCCAGTCTCTGTTCAAGAAGAACTCATCAAACAAAACTCTGCCAATCATCAAAGTGTCAGCACCACCTAAGAGGGCAGGTATGACGTATTCACCAATGGCGGGTATGAACATCAGGCAGCACCCAGCTATAATCCCAGGTAATGAGAGCGGAAGAGTGACATCCTTAAATACTTCCCACCTTCTGGCTCCCAAATCTGATGCAGCCTCCAATAATCTGATATCCAATTTTTCGAGGTTCGCATACAGCGGGAGAATCATGAAGGGTAAATATGAATAGATCATGCCAATGTAAACTGCGATGTCTGTGTAAAGAAGCTCTAGGGGCTGATCAATAATGCCTATCCAGAGTAAAAAACCATTGAGTAACCCTTTTGTTTTTAAAATTCCCATCCAGGCATAAACTCGGAGTAGAAATGAAATCCAGAAGGGGATGACCACCAGTAAGAGTAGAATATTTCTTGTAGGCTGTGGTGATCTGGCAATTCCATAGGCGATCGGGTAGCCAATTAGCAATGCGAGCACAGTAGAAATGAAGGCCAATTTTACAGAACTCAGATAAGTCACAAGATAAAGAGAGTCTTGAAATAAATAGAGGTAATTATCGAAGGTGGTATAAATCGACATCGACCCATCTTTGCTCTCTTGAAACAAAGGCGTGAAGGGCGGTTGAGCCACAATTGGGTCAGCTAGGCTAATTTTTAGAACGATAAGGAAAGGTGCTAAGAAGAACAATAGAAGCCAAAGATACGGTATGGCAATAATTAGATTTTTCCAGAGCCTTTCTCTGAATGAATTATCTACATTTATAAGTAATCCAGACACTATTTATCCAATAGAATTAAACTCTCTGACTCCCAAGTTAGATACACTCGATCTTCCCATGTGATGGTGTCCTCTGATCTAACTCTATTTTGTTTGCTGACTTGGATGACGTCTCCATTAGAGGTTCTGACTCGGAATATTGAGAGGTTTCCAAAATATCCAAAGTCCTCGACAACTCCGGTTACATAGTGTGTATTTTGATTACTCGGTTGTTCTTTATCAATGACGACTTTCTCGGGTCTTAATGCGACAGAGAGGTCTGTTGAATGAAATATTTGATTGGGATTCTCAATCACAATCTCTCCTCCTAATGCTTTGCAAGTTATGGACAAGGCTTGCTGATCAGAGTGGATGATCTGAGCGTTAAACATGTTAATGTTTCCAATAAATTCTGCGACAAAACTACTGCTAGGATGCTCATAGATTGAATTGGGTGTTCCAATTTGTACAAATTGGCCTTCTTCCATAACAGCTATTCGATCAGAAAGTGTCATTGCCTCTTCTTGATCGTGGGTAACGATGATGAATGTGACACCAAGCTCATCTTGGATGTCCATGAGTTCAAATTGAGTGCTTTGTCTTAATTTTTTGTCCAAAGCAGCCAGAGGTTCATCGAGAAGTAACACTTTCGGTTCTTTGATTAATGATCTTGCAAGAGCAACCCTCTGGGACTGTCCCCCTGATAACTGGTTGGGCTTCCTGTTTCCATAATCTGAGAGCTTGACCAGAGCCAACATTTTATTAACTTTTTCATTAATAATTTCTTTGGTTACGCCATCTTTTCTTAATCCATAGGCGATATTGTCAAAGACTGTCATATGGGGAAACAGAGCGTAGCTTTGGAACATTATATTCACAGGACGTTTGTAGGGTGGGACATGGGTCATGTCGATCCCGTCAATAAAAATCTTACCGTCTGTTGGAATTTCTAATCCTGCCATCATTCTCAGCAAGGTGGTTTTGCCTGAGCCTGAAGCCCCCAGAATTGAGAAGAGTTCTCCTTTCTTGATATCAAGATCCACATTGTCAACAGCGATAACATCACCAAAATGCTTACTGATTCCTCGTATTTGAATAAAAGCCTGTTCGTTGTCAACCATCTTATGCCTCGTTTATTATTCTCTTTTTTGTCCAGTTTTGAATCTAGTAAATATTCGGGTCTTCATTCTATTGTACTTTGGCGGATCAACTGGTGTAAGTGATAAGCGATCCATGATTTCGGGTGTAGGATATACCGCCGAATCTTCTCTGAGGCCATCTTTGAGAAATTCATCGGCAGCTGGAATAGGGCTAGCGTAGTGTGTCAGATTGACAAAATTGGCACTCACTTTTGGTCTGGACAAATAATCCATCAACAAATAGGCGTTCTCTAGGTTTGGCGCGTCTTTTGGAATAAGCATGATGTCCACCCACAATAGACTGCCTTCGGTAGGCACGAAGTATTTAAGGTTGATGTCTTTTCCAGCTTCCTCAGCCCTCATTTTCGCTGTGGCATAGTCTCCCGCCCAACTTTGAGACATACACAAGTCTCCGTTTGGTAGATCATTGAGGAATGTGGAGGAAGTAAATTTTTTTATATAGGGCCTGATTCCCAGCAATAAATCTTCAGCTTTTCTCAGTTCTTCTCGGTCTATTGAACTATCTGGATAACCTAAATACATAAGAGCTGTCGGTACCACATCAGTGGGCGAATCGAGAACACTAATTCCACAATCTGCAAAGTGAGCAACGACCTCAGGGTCAAAGAGCATGGCGCCGCTACCAATAGGGGGGTTAGGGAGCCTTTCAAGAATCATATCTTCATTGTAGGCAATTCCAGTGGAACCATAGCTATAAGGGATCATCATTGAATTACCAGGATCAAATTTGCTCAGCATTTTCAAAAGTTCTGGATCAATCAAGTCATAATTTTTGATCTTTGATTTGTCGATCTGATGGAAAATCCCAATTGGTATTAATCTTTTGGAGTACATGGCTGAATGCATAACCAGATCGTACCCTGAATTCCCACTTAAGAGCTTTGCCTCGACAATTTCGGAGGATTCGTATGTATCGTAATTGACTTTTATACCGTATTCTTTTTGAAAATTCTCAATGGTGTTTTCACCAATGTAATCAGACCAATTATAGAAATTGACTACACCTTCAGAGAGGACACTCTGTGGTACAAGGACGATTATTAACAATATTAATTTTAGCTGATTCATCATTATTTAGATCTAAGATTATAGATTATATTGAATTGTTATTAAGATTCTTTTAAGCGTTCACTGCCACTTAAATTGGTCATAAGTACTCCTAAGATTATTAAGAAACACCCTGAAAGCTTAGTCAATGTTATTATTTCGCCGAGTATAAGATAAGCCCAGAACATTCCGAAGACCGGAACCAGCATCGCAATAATTGATGTGCTGACAGGACCTACATTCTTAATTAGGGTGTAATAAGGTATATAAGCTAAGCCAGTGGCGATTATGGCGAGGAACAGAGTGCTTAGTATGACGTATAAATTAAGCCCCTCTAAAGTCAAGGGTTCTAATGCCAAGAATGGGCTGATCAGGAATGTGGCGCCAAGCATACTGACTGCGGCTATTAATTTCACGTTTTCAAAGTTGAGTTTGTACATATACACCATAGAAATTCCATACATCATGGAACCCATAATGGCTGCAAAGTTGGCTGTGAGCTCAAACTCTAGCGATTCGAGCCCAACAAATACTACCAAACCGATCAATCCCATGATGATACCGAGCAGTTGCGTAAACTTAAATTTAAATTGGAGGAACATAAAAGAGAATAATAATGCGAAGAGAGGCGTGCTACCGTTTATGACCGCCATTGATCCAGCACTAATTTTCAGTGACGAGTAGGTGAATAGATAGAAGGGTATAGTTATATTGGTTGCGCCAATAATTAATATGGGCACGATATTATTTTTAACAAATGGCCAGTCCTTTCTATTAATAAATAATAGGCCAAGGACTATAGAAGCAATCAATATTCGAAGAAAGACTAACCCAACAGAACCCAACACCGGAGTAGTTAATTTTATAAATACAAAGGAGCTACCCCAAACGGCGGATAATCCAATAATATAGATCCAGTCAACAAAGGAGGGTTTGTTGCTCAATGAATGCTCCCGATTAGAGGTCTTTTAAGCCTTTTTTTAATAACCCACGTGCAAGAATCAGTCGTTGTATTTCTGATGTTCCTTCCCAGATTCGGTCGACGCGTAATTCACGATAGAATCGCTCAGCCGCAAATTCCCTCATATAGCCGCGACCGCCGAATATCTGAACTACTCGATCTGCAACTTTATTGGCCATTTCCGAGGCAAAAAGTTTCACTGCCGAGCATCGATAATGCAGTGCTTTCATGTCATCACCTCGATCATGTGCTTCGGCTGTTTCATAAAGCATCAATCTGGATGCCCAAAGTTCTGTCACACTGTCTGCCAGCA